>NZ_UNRE01000001.1:316325-632650 GCF_900537085.1 Agarivorans sp. Alg241-V36
GTGGAACATTAAAGAGCTAATCTCTGAGCCAAGTGACAAACGCATCATGCTTAGCCTGCAAGCGCATGTAGATATTCTTGAGCAGCAGGGCTTAGAAGCCTTACTCGACTACTACGATACCTTGTTTTATAGCGGCGGCATGAGCGATGACCTTCGCCAGACCCTGCGTGAAGTGCAAGATATTTGGTCGAGTTGGACACCTTATCAGCAGGTGGCCTTTATATTATTTACCGTGTCGGTATCTCCCGACTACATTGTTCAGCTTTAGGAGCCTGAGATGAATTATAAAAACAGGCGAGAATTTCTATCGCTGTGCATAAAGGGTGGCGTGTCAATGGCGGCACTTACCAGTATGCAGTTAAAGGCAATGACCAGTTTGGCAACGCCCGCGGCTAATGCCGATGGCTTTAAAGCCTTGGTATGTATCTTTTTGAAAGGGGGGAATGACTCGTTTAATATGCTGATCCCTCAGCAAGGCGACCCCTTAGCAGCTTATTTAAATAGCCGACAAAACTTGGCAGTGAGCGATTCAATAGCCATTAATCCAGTTACCGCAGTTGACGGTGGCATCGGCTTAAATCCGGGGTTGTCAGCGATTGAGCCTTTGTTTAATAGTAACAAGCTTGCAGTGGTGTCTGGAGTTGGTAGCTTAGTTGCGCCAATTACTTTGGAGCAGTACAAAGCTAAAAGTGCCGCGATACCCAATAACTTGTTTTCGCATAACGACCAGCAAGCCACGTGGATGCAAGGTCGAGAAAAAGAGAGCATTAACTACGGTTGGGGCGGGCGCATACTGGAGTTGCTAAATCAGCATGACAGCTTTGGTTCAAACATCTCTTTGTCTGGAAATAACCTCTGGCAAACTGGCCCAAATGCGATTCCCTTTGCGATGAATAAATCGGGCATCACTCGGGTAAATGCTTACAACAGCACCTCTCAGCGTACCCAAGATTTTAGGCAGCAGCTCGAGCAAATGTTTAGCCGTGCCAGTCACCCCTTAGCTAAAAGTTACAGCGATAAGTTGGATACATCTATTAGCAACACGGAGCAGCTTAACGAAGCGCTGGGCAGTGCTGAAGAATTCACCGATGTATTTGGCGACGCCAATTTGTCTCAACAACTGTTAGCGGTGGCAAAAACCTTGTCGGTGCAATCTCAGTTTGGGGTAGGGCGCCAAGTGTATTTTGTGGGCATGGGCGGTTTTGATACTCACGACGATCAAAATGTTAATCACCCAGCTTTGTTGGCGCAGCTTGCCGAAGCTATGGCTGAGTTTGATGGAGCCATGACTACCTTAGGTTTATCTGACCAAGTAACCACCTTTACCATGTCTGATTTTGGCCGAACGTTAAGCTCAAATGGAGACGGCACCGACCACGGCTGGGCGGGCAACCAATTAGTGATGGGTGGCGCGGTGAACGGTGGCGAAATTTATGGTTCGGTGATCGAACAAGCGCTAGACAGTGCTTACGATGTTGGTGGCGGGCGAATGATCCCTCAAGTGGCCAACGAGCAATACTTCGCAAGTTTAGCGCGCTGGTTTGGCTTAAGTGATAGCGAAGTGCTTGAGCTCTTCCCAAGCTTGAGTAACTTTAACCAAACCCATCTATCGATGTTTAGCTAAGCCTTTAAATAAGTAGTAAAAAAAAGGCCAGCGGGATGCTGGCCTTTTTAGTATTAAACTAAGCCTATTTAGCTTCAGCAGCTTTCTCTTCTTGTGGTAATACCAAGTTAAGAATAATCGCTACAATGCCACATAAACCCACACCTTTGAGGGTAAATTCGCCTACGCCAACCGCCATGCCACCAATACCAAATACTAAGGTTACTGAAACAATCACTAGGTTGCGTGGAATGGATAAATCAACTTGCTTGTTAATTAAAGTATTTAAACCAATGGCGGCAATTGCGCCGAATAGCAAACACATAATGCCGCCCATCACCGGTACTGGAATAGACAGTAATAAGGCACCGGTTTTGCCTACAAAGGCTAGGCCAATTGCAAATACCGCAGCCCAGGTCATGATGATAGGGTTGTAGGTTTTAAGCAGGCTGACTGCACCGGTTACTTCGCCGTAACTTACCACTGGCGGCGCACCAAAGCTGGCAGCCGTCATGGTGGCTAAACCGTCACCCAATAATGAGCGGTGAATGCCCGGCTTTTCTACAAAGTTTTTACCGGTTACGTTGGAAATGGCTAAGATGTCGCCAAAGTGTTCAATGGTAACAATCAAACCAATAGGGGCAATAAACAGAATGGCCTGCCAATTAAATTCTGGCGTAACAAATTCTGGAATAGCAAACCAAGCCGCTTCGCTTACTGCAGTAAAATCCACCAAGCCAAAGAACAAACTTAATATATAACCTACCGCTACACCGCTAATGATCGGCATTAGTTTTAGCATGCCTTTGGCAAAAATCGATATCACAATGGTGGTGAATAAGGCAGCTAGTGAGATAAGAAGCGCGAGATCTTGCTCAACCAATACCGCAGAACCATCACCGGTCTTACCTAAGGCCATGTTTACCGCAACCGGCGCTAAGCCTAAACCAATCACCATAATTACTGGGCCAACAACAACTGGCGGTAAAAAGCGCTCAATTATTTTAACGCCGCGTACTTTTACCACGGCACTAATAATTATGAACATTAAACCTGCGGCCATTAAGCCGCTTAGGGTTGCCGGTAGGCCAAATTGTTGTGTGCCCAAAATAATTGGGCCAATAAAGGCAAATGAACTTCCTAAGAAAATAGGAATCTGTCGCTTGGTGCAAAACTGAAAGATTAAAGTACCAATACCGGCACCTAATAGTGCGAGGTTAGGGCTTATTCCCGTTAATAGAGGTACTAAGGTGGTAGCGCCAAATGCAACAAGTAACATTTGTGCCCCAAGTAGTGGGGTGTTCATTCGTTATTCTCCCTGAACAAAAAAATTCATTTAGTGTAAGCCGAAGGCTGTTATAAAAAAATGATCAAGGTAGTTACTCTTTAAAAAAGGCTTTGTTTTATTATAGTTGCGTGATCTTTTAGACTTATGTAGCGGGATAGTTCAAAGTAATACAGAACGCTAGGAGGTAATGTGGCAAAGCAACAGAAACAAAAAAGCTCGGAAGAAACAGTAGCAACGGCAGATGCGATAGCAAAAGCCAATCAACGACCGGGGCAAACCAAAGAACAAACCAAATTGATATCGGCAGGTATTCAAAAAGGGATTGAGCAATACAAAAAGCAGCATAAAGCTAAAATGCGTGAAGCCGACAAAGCCCGTAAAAAGCAGGCTCGCCAGCAAAATGAAACCCAAGTCGAAAACCAAGCGGAGCCGCAAACTGAAAGTGTAAGTAAGCTGCAGGCGCTACCTTGGATATTGCTGGGCTTGTCGTGGATAGGGTTTGCAGCCTATGTTTATAGTAATTTGCCAGCCTAGGAGTTAAAGATGCGAGGCAAGCACGTGCTTATTCGCCCTTACCTACCCAGTGATGTTAGCGCCCATGCGCGGGCAGTGCGCGAAACCGCCATTAGCGGTTGTCGCTGGTTAGATTGGATGGAAGAGGATTACCCTGAAGACGAAAGCCGTTCATGGCTGGCCCTAAGCCAAGCAGCCATTGCCAAGAACATTGCTTTTGATATGGGGATCTTTGCCTGCCAAGGTGGCGAGTTTTTAGGGGCTATTGCGATTAATCGCATCGAATGGAATTACCGCGCTGCCAACCTAGGTTATTGGATAAAAGACAGTGCGAGCGGCAAAGGCATTGCCACAGAAGCGGTACGTTTAATGGCCGACTATGCCTTTAATGCCCTGCAGCTTAATCGCCTAGAGCTAGTGATAGCCGAAGAAAACTTTGCTAGCCGCAGAGTGGCTGAAAAGGCTGGTGCTCAGTTTGAATGCCTAGCACGTGCGCGAGTATTGGATTATGGCAAACCTTGCCACGCGGCGGTTTATTCAATTATTGCCGAGGACTTAGAATAGCTAATCAGCTAACTGTCTACGCTTTTGAGGGGAGTACGTCCCCGCTGGTTAATAAATTTGAGCATCGACTTGCCAAGCAACCAGGGTAGGTCTTGGTTTACCGCTTGATAGCCTAAATGGCTGGCCACATGGTTAGTGAACTGGTTCCAACCAACATTGGCTAATCGCCACGCCACACTTTTTTGCTGAGAAGCATCAATAAACAAATGAACAATCGCGCGAAAGCGTGGTGACTCTAAGCTGTCTAACCAAGTTAGGCGTAAGCTTTCACGGCTGCTTAAATCCAAATGCTGAATAAAATTTTGCGTTAGTCGGCTATTTACCGCCGAGGTAATTGACTGCAAACTGGGAAAGCATTCATTCAGTTCAGCGTCGCTAATTCCACATTGGCTAGCGATGTTTTTCATCTCAATTTGCTGCCAATCGCCCTCTAATAAAAAGGCCAATACCTGATCGAGAATACGTTCTTTGAGCTGTTGCTCGGGTGATAAGTTTACTGGCGTCATAGCTCGCTTCCTGCGAATTAAGCGCACATCCACAACGCACGCTTAGGGTCTATAAAAATCGCTCAGGAAAGTCACTAATAACCATATCCAGCCATGGCAACAATGCGGTGATTTCGGTGGGCTCATTTACAGTGTATGTAGACAAACGATAACCCGCCAGTTTGATTTGTTTGGCTTGAGCCACACTGAGTTCTTTATAATTACAGTGGCATGCTACAGCGTTAATATCGGAAAGCTGTTGTTGCCAGTTTTCGGGCGGAGCTTCATATAGCTGGGCTAAGTCTATTTGGCTGGCATGTTTATGTAAAAACAGCAGAATTTGATGATCAAAACTTGAGACAAGTAAATCACTTAAAGGGAAATTGCAGTGTTGGATCTCCGCTAACACCGCCTCAGCAAGTTGTTGCCGAGGTTGCTGATGGTACTTAAGCTCCAAATTAAGTTTTAAACCTAGTTTCTTGGCGTGAAGCAGGTATTGGCGCAAGCTGGGGATTTGTTGGCCAATAAACTCTGGCGCAAACTTTACTCCGGCATCGATGGTTTGCAATTGATCTAGGCTATGTTCCGCTACTTTGCCACTGCCATGAGTACAGCGGGCTAAGTCTTCATCGTGAAATACAATGGCTTGGTGATCACTGGCTAAAAAGGTATCAAACTCAACCCATTCTAAACCTAGCTCAACTGCTCGGTCTAAACCGGCTAAGGTGTTTTCTGGTGCGCTACCTGCTGCGCCGCGATGCCCTACAATAATCGCCATACATTTACCGTTAATAAGTTGTCTAATTCAGTGTAGCCCAGCAGACTAATGCCTGAATAATACAGAATTATGATTCTTCTAACAGGCTTGCGCCGCAGTGTTTACAGTAATCTGCATCGTGGTCGTGACCGGCGCGCTCACAATGTAGGCAGCGGTGCTCACTTTGCTCACGGCGCATTTCATTCACTAGCTCTGCGCCCACGATGCCAGTGGGCACAGTGATAATGGCAAAGCCGGTGATCATCACAAGGGCTGCTAATGCTTGTCCAAGCGGAGTGGCTGGCGAGATATCGCCATATCCCACGGTGGTAATGGTAACAATCGCCCAATAAATGCTTTTAGGTATGCTAGTAAAACCGTTAGCTGGGCCTTCTATGGCATACATTAGCGCGCCATAAATAGTGGTCATTAAGCAGATACAAAACAGAAACACTAAAATTTTGCGTCTTGCCAACATCAGCGCCCGTAGCAATACATTGGCTTCGCTCATGTAACGCACCAGCTTTAATACCCGCAAAATGCGCAGTATTCTCAGTAAACGGAACAACAACATTACTTGAGCGGCAGGGTAAAGCAGTGCCAGATAAGTCGGTAAAATAGCCAGCAGATCAACCACCCCGTAAAAACTCTTGGCGTACTCTTTTGGCTGCGGAGAACAATACAAGCGGGCGATATATTCAAGGGTGAAAAATAGCGTAAACACCACTTCTATGGCGATAAACCAGGTATGGTAAAGCTGTTCTAATTCACTGACCGAATCGAGAATTACCACTGTTACGCTGGCAATAATGGCAATCACCAATATTAAGTCAAAGCGCTTACCGGCCTTGCTTTGGTAACCAAAAATAATGTCATACAGCCTTTGTTGAAACGGGCTTTGCTGGGATTGTTGATTAGACACGCAGTCATCCTTGCTGGTAGTTCTTTATTTAGTATATCGAGAAAAAAGAGCAATGGCAGTTGCAGTGTTTTCTGATCTCTTAATTACGCTTGACTCAGCTTGCAATTATCCAAGACAAACTCTCTAAATCGTTGGTTGGCGCGAGACATGTAGGCGTCGCGTCGCCAAGCTAAACCTAATTCTAAGAAAAACGGTGGATTAAAACTGAGTGAGTGCAGTGCATCGCCCGGTTGAACCACCATGCTAAGCAGGGTAGTGATGCCGAAGTCTCTGGCAACAATCGATTTAATTAAGGGAATGAGGTTGGTTTGAAAAGAGACTTGCGGCACTTGCTGTTGCTCTCGGCTGATCTGCTCAATCACTTTATGGTGAAAATAGCCCTCTCTAAACAATACCAACTCATGTTCTAAAAACTCGCGATGGCTAATGCTGGTTTGTTGGCTAAGCGGGTTGTCTTGGCTGCAACAGGCCAGTAATTCACCTTTATAAATTGGCTCACAATGCAGCTCTGGGGGCACATCCTGAGTAACCACTATGCCTAAATCTAGCTCGCCACTTAGCA
Organism: Agarivorans sp. Alg241-V36; assembly: GCF_900537085.1. NCBI lineage: Bacteria > Pseudomonadati > Pseudomonadota > Gammaproteobacteria > Alteromonadales > Alteromonadaceae > Agarivorans > Agarivorans sp. Alg241-V36. The sequence continues at coordinate 323,020 of NZ_UNRE01000001.1, forward strand.
ACTTTTTTCGTACCAGCTCTGTGCCCGCATCTATCACCGAAAGGTTAAGTTGTGGGTATAGGCTTTTAAAGCCCATTAGTAGGGGAGGGAAAAAGTAAGAGCCCATCATACTGGGGATGCCAATGGTTACCGTGCCACTTTCTAAGCCTACTAAGGATTGCATGGCTTGTTCGGCGTCTTCGGCTTGTTTAAGCAATTGTATGGCGTGTTGGTAAAGTATTTGGCCTTCGGCACTTAGGCTGACTTTGCGCTCATTGCGTTGTAAAAGTTGCACCGCCAGCTGCTGTTCGAGCTTTTTTATGGTGGCACTAATCGCCGGTTGAGCGATGCCTAATTGTTTGGCTGCAGCGGTGAAGCTACCGAGTTCCACAACACTAACAAACTGGCGTAGCTGTCTGAGCTCCATTGCTTTTCCCATAAGTAAAATTTATAGCTGTGATAATACTAATATATTTTATTTATTGGTAGTGGAAGCATAGGATTTAACTATTCCACGATGTCGAGCACGCTATGCAGTATCAGCAAAACAGTAAAGGTTTTTGGAAAGTCACCGCAGCGGTATCGGCCGCTTCACTGGTAACTTTTTTCAATTTGTATTTGGTGCAACCTTTGCTACCTATGTTTGCCAGTGAGTATCAAGTTTCTCCGCTGGCGGCTAGCGCGATGTTATCCGCTGCCATGTTAGGCATGGCGTTAGGCTTGTTGTTGTTGGCCTCTTTGTCGGATGCCGTGGGCAGACGCAAGATTCTGCTGTTGTCTATCGCGTTGGTGCCATGTTTAAGTTTGCTGATTGGTTTAGCACATCCCCAGTCGTTTTATGCCATCGTTGCACTGCGGTTTTTACAAGGCGTATGCCTAGCGGGTGTGCCAGCTGTAGCGATTGCTTACTTAGCTGAGCAGTTGGACTCACGTGCTTTAATCAAAGCGGTGGGTATTTTTATTGCCGCCAACTCTTTAGGTGGAATTGGTGGGCGCTTGCTTGGAGGTTGGAGTGCCGACTTGCTGGGCTCGTGGCAAATGTCGTTTATGCTGGTAGCGATACTTAGCATGGTGATGGCGGTGTTGGTTATCTTGCTATTGCCCGCCGAACAAAAACAAACTTTAGGTCGCTGGCGTTTATGCCAAAGCCTCACTAACTACAAACGGCACATTCGCAACCCGCAGTTAGTATGTGCTTACTTAGTGGGTGGAGTAGGCTTTGGTGTATTCATTAATCAGTTTTCATACTTAACCTTTATTCTGGCGGAAGCGCCATTTTCTTTGCCTGCTAGTCTTACTTCGCTACTGTTTCTTAGTTATCTAGGCGGCACGTTTACCGCGAGTTCGGCGGGAAGAATTGCTCAGCGTTATGGCAGTAAACGTTGTATCGTATTGGGTTTATTGGTGATGACCTTTGCCAGCTTTCTAAGTTTGTTTGGCGAGCTTTGGATATTGCTATTGGCAATGGTGGTGTCTTCAATGGGCTTCTTTTTCTGCCATGCGCAAGCTAGTGCATGGGTAAATCAGCATGCTACTCACGCTAAGGCCAGTGCTTCAGCGCTTTATACCATCAGCTATTACGTTGGTGCGGCAAGTGGTGGCGCTTTAATGCAACCCTTCTTTAGTACTTGGGGATGGCAGGGCATAGTGTTGCTAAGTGTTTGCTCACTGTCGGTGGTAGCATTTATGGCGCAGCGTTACCTACATGTTGCAGACGGCGAATTACAGATTGCTAAAGCGTAAGATTATAGCCGTTCATCTCCTTACTTAAATGTTGTGTGGCGTGGCTATTTTTATTCTTCAGTAGCCAATATTTTGGTTTTTAAAAGTCTAGGTAGCTTCATCAATGGCTGCGCCAACAATAGTGCTTACATAAGCTAACGTTAGGCTAATTTAGACTAGAGCTTTCACTTCAAAAAACTGTCACTGAGTTGTCACATTTTGTTCGCCATTTTTGTGTTTTTTTGTCATTAAGTTTCGTCAGGCTAGACCAGTTAATAGCGCCGCTCGGTGCGGCATTCTTATGGTCTCAGGGACGAGTATAATGAAACCCCAAAATGCAATTTTAATGGGCTTATGTGCCTTAGGTACTAGCGCTCAAGCTAATGTACTAATCAGTGAATATATAGAAGGCAGTAGCTTTAACAAGGCAATAGAAATTGCCAACTATGGCAGCGAAAGTGTTGACCTAGCAGCTGGCGACTATCAGCTGCGCTTGTTTTCTAACGGTGCAAGCACTGCCACTAATACCCAAGCCTTAAGTGGCAACTTAGCGCCAGGGCAAACCTTGGTATTGGTCAATAGCAACGCGGTGATTGGCAATAACGACAATGCGCTTATTGCCCCTGGTGTTGGCATAGAATCAAGCGTAGTTAATTTTAACGGCGATGACGCAGTAGGCTTGTACGCCAACGATGTATTGCTGGATCGCATTGGCCAAATTGGCGTTCGCCAAACTTGGACCGATGGCGGTGCTTCAACCAAAGATCAAACGCTACGCCGCCTAGCAGAAAGCAGCCCAGATAATGACAATAGCCAAGAGTTTGTTATTTCATCTCGCTGGTTTAACTACGCAAAAAACACCGTTGATGGCTTAGGCTGTATTGGCCAAGAAGCTTGCAGCGATGATGGTGGCCCAGTTGATCCGCCTATCTCAGAAATTGGCCAGTGTGGCGATGCAAGCACGGCTATTCATAACATTCGCAGTGCTAACTTGCTTGACCAAGAAGTGGTGGTTGAAGCAGTAGTTGTGGGTGATTTCCAAGGTGACGCAAGCAATAATCAGTTGTCAGGTTTTTTTGTACAACATGCCGATGCTAACTGGGATGCCGACCCACAAACCTCAGAAGGCATATTTGTTTATCACTATGCCGACGAAGTTGAGCTAGGCCAACGAGTGCGAGTAAAAGCAACTGTTGCTACTTATAGCGGTGGAAACCAACTTAAAGATGTAAGTGGCTTAATTGTGTGTGGCGAAGAAGCATTGCCTAGCGCGACTAGCTTAAACTTGCCCTTAGCTGATGCCGATCTTTATTACCTAGAAGGCATGCGTGTTGTGCTACCACAAACCTTACACGCCACGCCTGCCTACACCTTCAATCGCTATGGCGAAACGGTGTTATCGCTAGGCAAACGTTTTAAGTCTACTCAAGTTCACCCTGCTAATACGCCAGAAGCCGAAGCCTTAGCCCAAGCTAACCAGCTAAACCGTTTGGTGCTAGACGATGGCTTAAGCTCGCAGAACCCTGACGATATAGCTTACTTCCCTAACTTCTCGGCTTTAAATAGCCTGCGTGCTGGCTCGCAAGTGAGCAATGTAGAAGGGGTGATTAACTACAGTTTTGGTCAGTTTAGAGTGCAGCCTACTCAAGTGCCGACGTTTATCGACGCTAACCCAAGAACTGCTGAGCCAGAGTTAAGTGAGCAAGGCAATTTAACCGTTGCTAGCTTTAACGTGCTTAACTTTTTCACCGATTTAGACATTGATAATGCAACGGATTTTCGTGGTGCTAACACCGCCGAAGAGTTTGAGCGTCAGCGGGCTAAATTGGTATCTGCCATGGTTGCTATGAACGCCAATGTAATGGGTTTAATGGAGCTACAAAACAATGGCTTTGAGCAAACTAGCGCTATTCAAAACTTGGTTGACGCGGTAAATGCTCAGCTGCCAGCAGAGCAACACTACACGGTGGTTAAGCCGCTGACAGAGCGTATTGGCGAAGACATGATCACCGTAGGTTTAATTTACCAACCTAGTGTTGTGCAAGTAGACGGTGATGCCCAGCTGATTAATGCCTATCCCTTTGATCAAGCAACCGCTAAGCACCGTGTTCCTTTAGTGCAAAAATTCAGCATGCTAGCAGGTGGCGAAAGCTTCTATGTGGCGGTGAACCACTTTAAATCTAAGGGCAGTAATTGTAATGCCTTGGGTGACCCAGACATGGGCGATGGCCAAGGAAACTGTAATGGCCAACGTACTTTAGCGGCGCAAACTCTTAGCCAGTTTTTTGCTGAAAAACAAAATGTACTACTGCTAGGTGACTTTAACGCTTACGCTAAAGAAGACCCAATGTTGGCCTTCGAAAGCGTCGGCTTTACCAACCTAGTGCCGCAGTTTGAAGCCAATAGCTACTCTTACTTCTACGATGAAGAGGCAGGTAGTTTAGACCATGCATTGGCCGATGCTGCCCTAACTTCACGAGTACTTGATGCTACCGACTGGCATATTAATGCCGATGAGCCTACTGGCTTAGACTACAACACCGAGTATAAGTCTGACGCACAAATCACTAACTTTTACGCGCCTGATGCCTACCGTGCTTCTGATCATGACCCTGTGATCGTAGCCTTAGATATGCGCAGTGCTGGCAGCATTAGCTCGGTTTCTCAACTTAGCATTGTTGAGGGTAGCAATAGCCCATTGGTAATTGAGCGCTTAGACGGAGATTACGGCGATGTAGTGCTTAAGTACCAAGTGATTGCAGGCTCTGCCGATGAGCAAGATCTAGCGCTAATCAGTGGTGAGCTAAGCTGGCAAGATGGCGACATGAGTAGCCGCGAGCTAAACATCGCTGCCTATGCTGATGAACTAGCAGAAGGTAGCGAGACAGCCTACTTGCAGCTAAGCATTGAGCAAGGTGATGCCAGTGTTGTGGTTCCGCAGGTAGAACTGCTGATTGAAGACAATACCCCATTAAGTGTGGCGATGCAGTTTGAGCAAATAGAGGTCGATGAATCTGCTGGCAACATTAACATCCCATTAGTATTAAATGGGGAAGCCAACAGCACTATCACTGCATGGGCTTTGGTTTTACCGTCGTCAGCCAATTGGTTTGATTACCGCGCATCGTTTATTCAGCGAGTGCAGTGGAATCAAGGCGAAAGTGGCGTTAAGCATGTGAGTGCCAAAATTGTCGACGACAATCGCAAAGAGGGCAGCGAGCGCTTTAAAGTGTATCTGTTCTCAGCCTTCCCAGCTCAACTAGGTAACATTACTAGCACTTGGGTAAACATTACCGACAACGACTAGTAAGTTTTAGCAAACAAAAAGGCGAGCACTTAGCTCGCCTTTTTGCCATCTATGTCGTGTTTAGCTCTTGCTTGCCACTATGGCGTAAACCAGCGGTGACTCGTAGTGCTCGTGTTCCTTCACAAACTCATCTTTGGCGCGCTCTTTTAAGTCTTCAAAACAGTTATAGGGGCTGTAGTCATATTCCTTTAATAGCTCAATCTTTAAACCTGCTTGAATTAGAGCATTTACTACGTCTGAAATCGGATGACCCCAAGTTAGCATTGGGCTTTCATCACCATCGTCGTTTTCGGTGTAAGTGCCTTCTTCATCAAGATCGGCCTCTTCACGGTGAAAGTAGCCATAGCCACTTAATAAATCGTGAATCGGGTGAAACTCTGCTAAGCACAACTTACCACCAGCTTTTAAGTTAGCCGCCACTACTTGAGCCCAACGGTTTATATCGGGTAGCCAACACAGTGCGCCGTAAGAGACAAATACCCAATCATGAATTGCTTGGCTTTGCTCGGCGTAGCCATAAACATCCTTACAAATGAATTCGGCGCTTAAACCTGTTTTCTCGGCAAGTTCGTTGGCACGTTTAATCGCTTGGCTGGAAAGATCTACCGCGGTTACTTTTGCGCCCAGACGCGCCCAAGACAAGCTGTCTAAGCCAAAATGACATTGCAGATGTAACAGCTTTTTGCCGTTTACGTCGCCCATTAAGTCACGCTCTATCGACTTAAGTGAACTGTTGCCAGCGAGAAATCCGTCTACATCATAAAAATCAGAATCTACATGCAGCTCGGTACGTTTATCCCAAGCGGTTTTGTTTAGCGCTAAATAGTCCATGCTCGCCACTATCTTAGTAAAGTGAATATGCCAAAAGTTTACCGCAAAGCATCAGTTTAAAGCAGCATTGGCTGACAAATTTACAATTCTAGTGGCTGTTTTGGTGCTCACGGTGTTTAAGCAACATGTCTTCTAACATTATTAAGCCCAAGCAAACCCCATTGGGCCCCGTTACCGCCACCACGGTATAGGGTTGATTAACAAACTGCTCGAATAGTTGGTCGAAGGAGGTATCTAAACTTACTTGCAAAAAGTCTTTGCTCATTACCTGATGGGCGCGTTTGTTTAGAGTCATTAAGTCGCGATTTTGCTCACCTTTAGTATTTAGGTAGGGGCTAATGGCGGCACTCACATCGCTTTGATGTAGCACGCCCAAGCAGTGGCTATTTTCAATCACCAGCAAATGTCTCGAGTTGTGTATTTCAAACTTTTCTAGAGCAATGCCGAGTTTTTGGTCTGGGCCAATTTTTGGAAAATCTCGGCGCATAATGGTTTGTGCGTTTACCACGTTCTCTTGGTACAAGTTCTGTATGAGCTTCATATACACAGGGTCGTTACTGTTATTTAGAATTTGTTCTAGGCTGCGAGGTTTACTAAAAATATAGCCTTGCAGCATATCAGCTTTAATCTTGGAGAGTAGGTAAAGCTCTTGTTGGGTTTCTACACCTTCGGCGATAACCTTTCCTCCCATTTTATGGGTGAGTTTGCACAGCATATCTATCATTGCGTATTCGTTAGATTCTTCCGTGAGTCCCGAGACAAAAGAGCGGTCAATTTTTACGATGTTCACCGGTATTTGGCGCAAGTAAGAAAACGAAGAGTAGCCAGTGCCAAAGTCGTCTAAGGCAATGGCAATGTTGCGGGCCTTAAGCTTTTCCAGCCACTCCGCGTGGTAATAAGAATCATCAAAGTAGGCTGACTCGGTAAGCTCTAAAGTAATAAGGCCTAAGTCGATATCGCTGGCTTCAAAGATTTTCAAGGTATCTTCCAGGCAGCAGTGGGAGACTCTATCATTAACTACCGAGCGATTAATCGACATGCCAATGTTGTCATCGTGGTAGTGGCGTTGCAGCAAGGGTAAATCGTGTAAAGCTTGCTTTGTGACCGCCGCATCTATTTGATCAATCCAGTTGTATTCTTCCGCTATTTCAATAAGTTCTTGAACACTATAAGGCAGTTGGGTATCTAATTTTACACGGCATAAAGCTTCAAATTTAACAATCTTTAGTTCGGGCAGGGCAACGATAGGTTGATAGTAGGCTTCAACTTGGTTAGCGGCGAGAGCTTGCCTAAGTAAGGTAGCTAAGGTGGCTTTGCGATTAAAGCGTTTAGATAAGCGTCGGTCAAAATAATACAGAGAGGACTCGTCACCTTGGCTATTCGCAATCAGTGCTTGGCTAGCATGTGCCAGCATTTGCGAAGGCGATGAAGCATCAATTTGCAATACCGACGCTCCACCGTGCACCGTGGCTGATAGGCCAATATCTTCATAGCTATTGTGGCCTTCAAGCACATTTAAAGCGTTTTTTAAGGTGTGCTCAATGTCTTCCATTTTTTTGGGCACAACCCAATAGGCTGCAAACATCTTCTCGTTAAGTATGCCCAAGTGACCGCTTTGACTAAGCTGACTAAAACGCTGTGCCACCAACCATTGGCGCGTCATTGCGCTGGTGGCTTGGGCTAAGCTAACGCTAAATACCAGCCCCACAATGGTGACTTCATTATTCAGTTGTTTGTAATCGGCATTTAACTTTTTGTTGAACGCATTCTTGTCGGGAACATGCACTTTTGAGCTGGCGTTGGGGTCGTCTTCGTCCCATAAATCGGTAGAGGTATCAAGGCGGTGGCTTGATGATACATAAACATGTTCTTCGCCTGGTAAATCAATCCGTTGAATACGTGCTTCGTGGGCATAAATCTCACCTTGCTTAGTTTTTGCTAATAGCTCGCCAGTCCAAATTTTATGCTCATCTATGTGGCTCCAAAGTTTCTGATAAAACGGTTTAGTATAGCGGCCGCTTTTAAGTATCGAGGCTGGCTGGCCTAATAACTCATGCTCTTGGTAACCCGTGTTGTTACACCATGCCTTGTTCACCAGCAAAATGGTGTGATTTAAATCTGCAATCATTAGGCCTTCATTAGATTGAGCAAAAACCTGTTTTAAAAATGCCAGTTCTTGTTGTTTAGTAAGGAAATACTGCTTTAATTCAATGGTGCCGGTAATTACTTTGTCGTTGGCTGGTAGGGCATTAATGACTATTTCGGCGATATAACGATGCTGATAAGCGTTCAGAATAGCCGTTTGAATTATCGGCTTACCGGTTTCCATTACTTGTTTAATGTGCTTTTTAAGCAGCGCAAGTTGGGTCTTTTCAAAGGCTGCAAATAGCTGGGAAAGCGTTAATACAGATTGAGTAGGATAGCCCAACATCGCAATAAGCTGATGCGGGCAGGTAAAGCTGTTGTTTTGTAAGTCAATTGACCATGCTTGTGGAGCAAAACCTTTAACTTTTTGAAATGAAGATTCATCAACTATCATTTTGCAGCTCTCAGTGATGCATTAGGTTTGTGCTTGTCATTACAAATAACAATTAGATTGCTCAGTTAAACTTTAGCAAACACTAAGTAAAGCTTCTAACCAATTGTGAGCTTATCCCCTCATATTTGCTCTAGCTCATATTTGCTCATTTTTTCTGTCAATTGCTCTATTGCCAAAAAATAACTGATTTTGGCGCTCCCGCTCGGGGTATCATGGCGGTGTATTTAACATTTAAGAAGGTGTGTATGTCATTTGACGCAATAGGCTTGTGTGATGAGTTGTTACAAGCGGTGCAAGAGCAGGGTTATAGCACGCCATCTCCAATTCAGCTAAAAGCGATACCCCTAGCACTTAGCGGGCGAGATTTAATGGCTGTAGCCGACACTGGCACTGGTAAAACCGCTGGGTTCACTTTGCCTATGTTGCAGCTATTGGCAAACGGCACTAAACCACAGCCAAAACAAATTCGCGCTTTGGTGCTTACGCCAACTCGCGAGTTAGCCGCTCAAGTGGCTGAGAGTGTTAAAAACTACAGCCAATATATGAAGCTTAGCGTGGCTGCTGTTTATGGCGGTGTGAGAATCGAGCCGCAAAAAGCTCAGCTATTAGAAGGTGCCGATGTGCTGGTGGCCACGCCGGGTCGTTTAATCGATCTTTATCAACAACAAGCAGTGAGCTTTGACCAGCTAGAGATATTGGTATTGGATGAAGCCGACCGCATGTTAGATCTTGGCTTTATTGATGAGATTAGCCATATCCAATCATTACTTCCTAAAACGCGCCAAACCTTACTATTCTCCGCTACCTTTTCTAAGCAAATTAAATCGCTGGCTAAAGGCATGTTAATCAATCCGCAGTTGATTGAAGTGGCCAATCAACAAAACAAGCTAGACAACATCAAGCAAAAGCTTCACCCAGTAGATAAAGCACGTAAAACAGAACTGCTTATTCATCTGTTTAGAAAAAACAAATGGTCGCAGGTATTGGTATTTAGCCGCACTAAAGTGGGTGCCGATGTATTGGTGACTCAACTAGAAAAAGCCAAAATTAGCGCAGCATCTATTCATGCTAACCGAACCCAGCACGCGCGCACCCAAGTGCTAGAGGGCTTTAAAAACGGCAGCATTAAGGTACTGGTTGCCACCGACATTGCCTCACGCGGTATTGATGTTGCCCAGCTCCCCTGTGTGATTAACTTTGATCTTCCCTATGAGGCCGAAGACTACGTACACCGTATCGGCAGAACTGGCCGCGCTGGAGCATCGGGGTTGGCGATTTCTCTGTATAGCAACGATGAAGAAAAGCGGCTACAAGCCATAGAGCGGCTGATTGGTCGCAAGCTTGAAGGCGAAATTATTCGCGGTTTTTCTCCCAAGCCCAAAGCAGTTTCCCACCCAGCTGATGATGACGAATATGGAAACTTCGAACCCGACCCAGAGCCACAAGGCCGTGGCAAAGGGCGGGGCGGTCGCAGTGCTAAGTCATCAACTAAAAAAGGCAATAAGCGTAGGTAAGCCGCTTCTTTTGTCTTACCTGTAAGCCAGAGTTTAAGCTGTTAATTCAGTCTTTTTGTTTAGTCGCGTTAATCTACAGCCATCAACGCAACAGATTGTTACTCAATAAAGGCTAACATTATGAACAAGACACTTATCGCACTTACCATCGCAGCAAGCACTTTCGGCCTTATGCAAACCGCAAACGCCTGTACTACTGCCGCTTATCATAATGGCGAAGCACAAGTAACCATGCGCACCATGGACTGGAACGGTTACGACAACGCTACCGTAGTAGGCAAAGGCCGTGGCATAAACAATAGCTACAGCGAAACCAACGGCGTAAGCACTAAAGCAAAATACGCCGCGATTAAAATTGAATCATTTGGCCATGCCACCGTTGCCGAAGGCATCAATGAAAAAGGCCTAGAAGCACGTATTTTATACCTAGGCACAGACGCAGGAACCCAGTTCCAGCAAGACACCGCCGAGCTACCCAATGTAGATGCAGGCGAAGTACCTAACTTTGTATTAGACAACTTTGCCACCGTAGCAGAGGCCATAGCAGGGCTAGAATCAGTAGAAGTTATTCCAACCGGCATCACTGGCATTCCTGGCCACGAAGACGAAGCTATTTACCCACCGGTGCATTTTCAACTGGTAGATGCCTCAGGTGAAGTCGCAGTAGTGGAATACATTGGCGGCGAAATGAAAGTGTATAGCGAGCATGGCGCTAGCTACATGAGTAACGACCCAGCCTTTGACTACCACCTAACCTTAGACAAAGAACAAGTTGAGCCAAACGCCACTATTCGCGCTGCCGACCGCCGTTTACGTGCCAAAATTACTACCGAAGATCTGTACCAGCGCAACGTGACTAACAGCCAACAAGCGCTAATCTCAATGAAGGCGACCCAAGCTGCCTCATTCTCTGGCTACAACCAACATGACCCGTACTTTGACAACGCCACTTTTCCAACCCTATGGACAGTATTTACCGACCGCACCAACAAAACCTTAATGTTGGATCGCGCCCATACCTTTGCTACAGAAAGCTACAGCTTCGATATGTTTGATGTAGCAGCCGCTGAGAGAGTGGTACTAGGTGAAAATCCAACGCCAAATGCGAGCTTTACTAACGAATTAGCGAAATAAGCGTTTGAATACAAACAACGGGCTAGGGCTCGTTGTTCTTGTTTAACTCGAATCAATTGGAGAGCATTATGACAACTCAAGTGGAACAACAAGCCGCTAGTACACAAGTAAGGCACTTTATTAATGCCCATAAAATTGCCACTCCGTTTGTAGTGCTGGGATTAATGTACGTTTATGATTTTTGGGGCGTATTAGCTTGGGTATACTTAGCCTTGCATGGTACTTATTGTGCGCTCTGGATGATCAAGGAATACAGCTTTCGTGATAAGCGATTTGAGCAAGATATTCACCCAGTGGCTGGCGGTATTTTTGTTTTTGGCATGTTGGGAGCCTACTGGCTCGCCCCATATATTATTATTTCTGAACAACTTAGCGCACCCGCTTGGCTAATGGCCTTTGCTGCTAGCGTCACCATTATTGGCATCTTCTTTCACTTTGTTAGCGATGCCCACAAGCATGCGGTGTTAAGCATTAAAAAAGGCTTAATTACAACGGGCTTATTCAGCCGAACGCGTAACCCTAATTACTTTGGTGAAATGCTAATTTATGCCGGCTTTGCCATGTTAGCTCAACACTGGGTACCCTTATTAGCATTGGCGTATTGGTGGACTTTCTTTGTACGAAACATGCTTAAAAAAGACCAATCTATTTCTCGCTATCCAGAGTTCGCCGACTGGAAGAAACGCAGTGGTTTATTGCTGCCAAAGCTTCTTTAATTTCGTTGTACATATAGTTAGAGTCAAATTTACTCAATGTCACAAGTCTTATTTTCACATGAATATGCCATTGCGAGTGTGTTTAGCTGGGAGGATTTCGCCTCTCGGCGACATCATTTTCTTTGAACAGCCAAAGAAAACGAAGCAAAAGAAAGGCTGCCCCGCATTATCTTTTTCCCTTGTTACTCAGTGCCAAGCGCGCCTGCGCAGCTTGCTATCGACTATGGTGTTTAGTTTCGCCTGTCGGCGACGTCATAAGCTTTGAATAGCCAAAGCTTAACGAAGCAAAAAGAAAGGTCGCCCTGCATTATCTTATTCCCTCGTTACTCATTGCCAAGCGCGCCTGCGCAACTCGCTGCGCTCAAACAGTGCTTGGCTTAATCGCTTGGCGCTTGCGTGACTCGGCGATAATGAAGGGGAAGGAATAGCAACTGCTAGAAAACTCAATTCATTGAGCTTGTTGTTATTTTAGTAAGTATTGTTAGGGTATGATTGTTCTTGGGTTTTTGATGCTTGTTGGTGTTTTTGTACATAGTAACCAAGCTTGCAAGGTCGCAGTAATAAAATGTCAAATGGCGCTTATGAAAAAGATTCTTCCACATATAGAAATTGGATATGACCAATACGGTGCTGTAGCCCTTAGTGTCGAAGATTACGAGTTGTTTGATTTTATCTCTGATTATGTCACTGAACAGTGTGATTTGGATTGGGAAGATAAAACTCACAAAGAGAATGAACAAGGAGAAGTTCATATAATGTACTTCAGTCAGAAACACTCTATCAAAGACGTTGAAGGTGCTCTTCTAAAATTATCACCAACAGAAATTAATGATGTATATGCACTCAATAACTAGCATGTTGCATTACCAGGAGCATTTAGTAACCGCCTAAGTTGAGGCAGAAATCAGGCAAGTGAGGCATCATATGGAAAATCAAGACTGGAAGGCAATGATTCGCTTCCTTGAAGTATTACCAGAATCTGGGGACAAAGAGCTGACATTGCTCAAAGCGCATTTAGTAATTGAAGAAGTGCTGACGAAAATTCTGGCTAAAGAATGTGTAAATGAAAAATATCTTAATGAAGCCAAATTGCAATTCCATCAAAAAGTTAAGCTTGTGCGGGCATTTTACCAACTCACGCACTCAGATTGGATTTGGAAAGCACTTCATAATTTAAATCAAGCTCGAAACCATATGTCACACAACCTAACGAAGCATGAGCTTGAAAATAAAATTAGTGCTTTTACGAATTACGTAGCTTTACACAACACGAATTTGTTTAAAGAGGACAATGCTGGGAAGTTCTCCGACTTTCACATGGCAACGTTTGCTACATATATTCCCTTGGCTGCGTACGTTAGTTTTGAGCCTACGGTCCCCAATATTAAGACGCTACTAACGGCGCAATGACACAGAACGAAATGGATGAAATTGTACAACTAATCAAGCAAGACTCAATCAGAGTGAAAGCCTTAAACTGCGTGGCAATTTTAGGCTTGACTGAATGCTATATTGCAGCTGGGTTTGTTCGAAACTGTGTTTGGGATTCGTTGCATAATTTTGAAGCATTTACGACCTTGAACGATGCCGATGTCGTCTACTTTTAACCTGATGAGTCGAACCACAAGTCTTGTCTTGAGTATGAAGTCTTGTTAAAAAAGCTATACCAGAATTGAATTGGGAGGTTAGAAATCAAGCAACAATGCATAGTAGTAACGGAGACTTACTATATTAAAGTACGTTAGATGCTATGAGTTATTGGCCAGAAAAAGAAACTGCGGTTGGTATTCGGCAGGTTGCCCCAAATCATTGCGAGTGTATTGCTGCATTTGGCTTTGAGTCATTATTCCAATAAAGCATCACACATAATCCCAAACGATCACTGGAAATGCTTTAAAGCCTTGTAAACTCAAAGGGTTAGCTAGCTAGGTCGCTTTCGTTGAGAATCGTGTCATAACAACTGCTTCAGCGCTGCTAGTTTTGCTTCGTTTATAAGCCAGTTTATCGTGGCGTCAGATCTAGTGAGTAATACGAGAAGAATATGAAAGTTGGCTCAAAAGTTACCTTAATTACTTTTAACGGCAAATTATCACCTCCAACTGGTTGCGACTCATCTGAGGACTATTGGGCATTAATCGGGTCAAGCGGAACGATTGCTAAATTAGAGAACAAGCGCGGTAGGTTTCTAGTGCAATTTGATACTGATGTAAGCAAATTGGGCTTGCACTGCCACAACGAAATACCAAATAGCTTGCTTATTTTATCAAGCGATTTAGATGAACTTTAATTGAATGGACAAGCTTAGACAGCTTGCCCCTCACTCCCTTTTGGCAGCGCTACACTAATCACGCAGCATATCGCTAACATGGCAAAGCTTGCCCATAAACAGGCGGCTAGGCCGGCCATTTGAAATACTACGCCCGACAATACCGTTCCTACTAATCGCCCCATGGCGTTGGCCATGTAGTAAAAACCTACGTCCATAGATACGCCGTCTTCGCTGGCATAACTCACTACCAGGTAAGAGTGCAGCGAGGAGTTAATGGCAAAGGCGATGCCAAATAGCATTAAACCTACAATAATGGTGGCCTGTGGCTGCCAGCCTAGTTGCACTAAGTAGGCGAGGATGCCGGTAATAACGCTAAGCAATAATGCCCAAATTAAGGCTGCGCCTCGGCCGGGCACTTTGCCCGATTGGCTGCCGGTGATTTTGGGAGCTAAGCCTTGCACTACGCCGTAGGCGATCACCCACGCGGCCATAAAGGTGCCGGTTTCGATGTGCGACCAGTTTAAACTGGCGCCTAAATACACTGGTAGCGCGACCACAAACCAAACATCGCGGGCAGCAAATAAGAATAAACGTGCTGCTGCCAAAATATTGATTTGCGGGCTTTTAGAGAATATTTGCGAGAACTTAGGTTTGTTTTTGGCTTTGCCTAAGTCTTTTTCCAGCAGCTTTAAGCTTAATAGCAGCACTACAAACAATACTGCCGCCATGGCTATCATCGACAGTTGAAAGCCGATTAAATTTAGCAGCGCACCGCCTAAGAAAAAGCCAAAGCCTTTAAGGGCATTTTTAGAGCCAGTAAGAATGGCCACCCACTTGTATAGGCTGTGTTGCTGGTCGCCACTCACCAAACCTTTAATCGAGCTTTTAGCGCTCATTTTGTTTAAGTCTTTAGCAATGCCCGACAGCGCCTGCGCCGCCATTACCAAAGGAATACTTAAATATTGGCTAGGCAAACCCAGCGCCAGTAAGGCTATGATTTGCATGGCTAGGCCAATATTCATGGTGTGGTTTAGGCCAATACGTGCGCCTAACCAACCACCAATTAAGTTGGTCACTACCCCAAAAAACTCGTAAAACAAAAACAGCATGGCAATGGCAATAGCCGAGTAACCTAGCTGGTGAAAATACAGCACCACTAACATGCGCAATGCGCCGTCGGTAATGGTGAAGTTCCAATAGTTAAAGGTAACTAATAGGTACTGTTTTAGCTGTTGGGGTAGTGCTTTTATCATGTTTGCCTAGGGCCTGTTGATCTTTGGTGTTGATCTTTGGTGTTGAAATTTTGTTCGAGATAAGCGGGCTTTAATTGCGGCGAGCACTTTGAAGCCTAGTGGGCTAAGCGAGAAGTGCTCAACAAAGAGTAAAGTTCGCTTATCTGAACCCTTCGGGCAGCATTTATTGGCCATTTATTCAGCGTTAGCGAGTGATTATTAAGCTCACTTAAATTCACACTCACTGCCTTGCCTAAATGGCTAATAAACTGCTGCAAAAAACATCAGCAAGGTTCAACAGGTCCTAGCCTTTATCTGCTAAACCAACTTTGCGAATAAGCTCGCTGGTGCGGGTTGCGTAGCCCATTTCGTTGTCGTACCAGGCGTATACTTTAAGCATGCGTTTGCCAACCATCATGGTTGATTGCGCATCTACAATACTTGAGCGTTGGTCGCCTTTGTAGTCAATCGACACTAGCGGCTTTTCTTCGTAACCCAGAATGCCTTTTAGCTCACCTTCGCTGGCTTGCTTAAATAAGCTGTTCACTTCTTCGGCGGTGGTATCGCGCTCTAGGGTAAACACCATGTCGGTGAGTGAAGCATTGGCTAGTGGTACGCGCACTGCGTGGCCGTTTAGCTTGCCGTCTAACTCAGGGAAAATGTCGCAAATCGCTTTAGCGCTGCCGGTGGTAGTAGGAATTAACGACATGCCACAAGCGCGGGCGCGGCGTAAATCTTTATGCGGGGCATCTAAGATGGTTTGGGTATTGGTTAAGTCGTGAATGGTGGTCATGCAGCCAGACTCAATGCCTAGGTGCTGCTGAATTACTTTAATCACTGGTGCTAAACAGTTAGTGGTACAAGAAGCCGCGGTAACAATTTGGTGTTGGCTTGGCTCAAAAATATCGTCATTCACACCCACTACAATGTTGGCCACGCCGTCTTCTTTAACTGGGGCCGATACCACAACGCGCTTAACGCCTTGGGCTAAGTAAGGTGCTAATTTGGCTTTAGAGCGGTGTACGCCGGTAGACTCTAACACTACGTCACAGCCCGACCAATCAAGCTTGCTTAAGTCTTTTTCTTGAAAGCACTTAATGGCTTTATTGTTGATAACAATGCCATCGGCGGTGTGCTCAACGCTATGTTCCCAACGGCCTTGCACTGAATCAAACTCTAGCAAGTGGCCTAGGGTTTCGGCGTTGCCTGCTGCATCGTTAATCATTACAAATTCTAACTCTGGCCAGTTGTATGCGGCGCGAAGGGCTAGGCGGCCAATACGGCCAAAGCCGTTAATTCCTACTTTAATGGTCATAGCTATATTCTCTATTTGGCAAATTGTTGAATGTAAGTTTGCTGTGCAGGTACGGTGAAGGCATTAGGGCGTACTGCTTTAATTTTGCTAATGGCGTCGTCTAACTCAAAACCCATTGCTAGCATAATGCGCGCAGCTAATAGCCCAGTGCGACCGCTACCACCTTTACAGTGAATAGTTAGGTTCATGCCATTGTTTAGTAGCTGTAAAAAGCGTGGTAACAGAGTTTGAAATTGCGCTTCCCATTCTTCGTCTGGCACAGTGTCGTCGGCCAAAGGCAGGTGGAACCACTGCATGTCGTGAGTCACCGAAGTTTTAGGTAAATCACTTAAGTCGTTGTCGGCTAGTTCTTGCTTGGTCATTAAAGTGATTAGCGCAGGGCTGTTTTTGTAACAAAGCTGCTGTAACGACGTAGAAAGATCGACACCTTTGGTGCCAGGGCACGGTGTTAACAGTAGTTGAGCATTATCGCTAACATCAACGGCAAAAATAGGATGTGAAGACATAAACGTACCTTAATCTTGTTTAACTAATTGAGATTGTAGTTGGGTATTAACTGGCTGCCTGATTCGAGTTAGCGGCTGGTTAATGTAACTGGGGTTAGCTACTCGCGTAGTAGAGAGGGTTTGCGCAACCCACTCGGGCAGCAGTGGATTTAAATGGTAAAACACCTGCTGGCCTTGGCGCGTAGTAGACAATAATTGGCATTCGCGAAGTAGCGCCAAATGGCGTGAAACTTTGGGTTGGCTTACTTCTAGGGCAGTACAAAGCTGATTAACACTTAAGCGTTGCTCGTCTTCAATCAGCATTAAAATTTGTAAGCGAGTATTGTCGCTAAATTGCTTAAATACGTCGATGGGCTCGATTTGCAACGCAGCCTGTGGGTTGTGATTAAAGCGCACAAACTCGGCTAAACGCAGCTCTAAGTCTGCAAATACTTGTTCAAATAAGGCTAAGCCTTGTTGCTCGGCCGGATCGGGCAAGTTCCAATGTAAAATGGCCGCGCTGTTTGGCAGTAAGGCACACTCTTGCTTGGCGCTGTCACACAAGGTAATGATGAAATTAAACAAGGCAGGGCGCTGAGTTTGCTGCTGAATATCTTGCTCAAGCTCGGTAATGGTTTTACTGCGCAAGCCGCTACTAGATAAGCCTTGAGCCTGTAAATGCTTAATGGTGCGAGGGTCGATGCCCTTAGGCTGGGTGCCAGCACTATAAGCCACAAAGTGCTCGGCATAGCGTTGGTTAACCAAGGCTTCGGCTAACTGCGAGCGAGCAGCATTTGCGGTACATAAAAACAATACAGATAACATATGGTCAACCAAATATACGTAAAAGCATATATACGATATTTCATATATCTCGGTTGCGCAAGAGATATTTCGAAAATCTATTACTCAGTTTCATCTAATCAACGTCGATAGAGGGTGTTAATTGGGTATTTGGTCTAGCGGAAGCTGCTAGAGGGGAATAGCTGAAGGTCACTTTTAGCAACATAAAAGCCATCGAAGTAGTGAACTTAACGATGGCTTAAAGAGTGATGAATTGTCGGAATTACTTGGTTAAGAAGAGGCCAGATAAGCCCTGAATCGTAATGTTTTCACCATTAATTTCGAATGTAGATACAAGATCTGTTCGGTTGTAAATGGCATAGCCTTGTTCGAACTCTTTGTAGCTAACACCTTCCGATACTTCTATTTGCTCACCGATTGGTTTACCTAAATCGGTGTGAAAAACATCATAATACTGGTGTGAGTGAATGCTTTGGTCGGGGTAGAGAATATAGCCATTGTCAGCAATCACTAGCGTCATTGCTGTAAATAACTCTACTAGTTGGATATTCTCATCGCTTAGGCGCTCTTCATAACCGCCGATATTCCAGGGTTCTACAGCAATGACTTTTAG
Organism: Agarivorans sp. Alg241-V36; assembly: GCF_900537085.1. Lineage (NCBI taxonomy): Bacteria > Pseudomonadati > Pseudomonadota > Gammaproteobacteria > Alteromonadales > Alteromonadaceae > Agarivorans > Agarivorans sp. Alg241-V36. Next base: position 341,480 of record NZ_UNRE01000001.1, read on the forward strand.
GCCCGATAAGGCGGTATTCCAATAGCTGATTACCTCTTCAATTTCTTCGATTGAACTAGACCCATCTTCTTTATACGTTGGGTAGCGCGTATCTGTTGTTGCTTTTGCTAACTCAAGGAATACGCCTGAGAGGTACTCGGCAGATGGATCGTTTATCGCCCAGTTGGTATTACCCATGATAATAAAGTCTTCGCCCACGGCCGCACGGATTTGTTGGGCAATTTCAACGCGAGCTTGCTGCACTTCTTCATCGGTGAAAAGGTCGTCTTCAGCTCCTGCCCAGCGTCCATCTGCACCGTTGTGCCACCAATCAAACAGTATGCCGTTACCACCATCGGCTTTGATGTTTGTCGCTTTCTCGACTAGCGAGCTATGTAGCTCGGGATCAAGAATGTTTAGGTTATAGGCTCGCGCCCAAAGATCATCGCCTTCATGAGGTTGAAACAGCTCATCCATGTAATAAGAAGTACTAGGATCTAAGGTATTCCACTGTTCAAACCAATAGTTCCACATAGGCGCAACGATATAGAGGGTATTTGGGTCGGTTGTGTAGCGTTGTATTTGTTCAGCGCTCATGCCACTTAAAGGGCTAGCAACATCGGTTTTCCAGTTGTTATTCATACCGTGACTTTCACGATTAACCCAAACCATTGCATAGGGTGTTTCAGCGGTATCACAATCCATCCAAAGTGTGTCTTGCCCACAGTTGCTGTTGGGGTCTTGATTGGCGCCCCAAGGTGAAAATACTGGAACAGTAGGCTTATTTTGAACTTTTTCAGTAGTAGTGTAGGTAGTTGTTGGGCTTGTTCCGCCATCACTTCCACCACCACAAGCGGCTAAAAGTGCAGTGCTAATTAGCGCAAGTGTAAGGTGTTTCATTTATGTGTTTTCCTGATAATGAATAAAACTGTGATTAGTCTAGGTTTTCATTTTTTTCAGCACATTAGGTATTCTGTATAAACTTATCAACTGCTTATGTCTTATAAATTAGTTAAATATTTCGATTTGAGTTGTTGTTGATTTTGATTTGTTTTCTTTGATGTGCACTTTGGGCCAATTTGCTGACAATCTCGGCTGTTGTTTTACAAGGGATTTGCTAAGTTTTAAGAACTAGCCAAATTTGGCTAAGGCTGAAACAACATATCGGGTTTAAATGGAAAGGAGTTTTTATGTTAGGTGAAGATCATTCTTTGGCAAAAGAGTTTCCAGAGTTGCTAGATAAGATTACTGCTTTAACGGGCAGTGATGAGAAGTTTGCCGCAGACACCAAGCGCTACAATGCCTTAGATAAAGAAATTCGTGTATTGGAGCTGCGCGGCGGCCCGATAGATGACGAGGCAATGCACCAGCTAAAACATGATAGGGCAGAGCTTAAAGACTCCCTGTATCACCGCCTTAAGTAGGTTTTGAACACTCATAAATTAGTTTGCCTTAAACTAGTTTATGTATTGCTAAAACTTAGGCCGCCTGAGCGGCCTTTTCGCTATTTAGTCTATTAAACCCACTAAGCGCTTGGCTTGTTCCGATTTTAATGAGAAGTCGCTGCCCGCAAATTGTTGTCCTTCTGGCCCACACAAAAACGCTACTGCTTTGGCTGCCCACTCGGCAGGAATATGGCTATTCCAATCGAGTTTACTTACCGCATTAATTTGTGAATCTCGAATGCTGGCCATCATGTCGGTAGCCACTGTGCCTGGAGATAAACCCACGATGCGAATATTGTGTTCCGCTACTTCCAGTTGCGCGACTTCGGTGAGCTTTTGGCTGGCGGCTTTACTCGAGCAGTAATGGCTCCAGCCCAAAAGGGCGCTATTTGCCGCGCCAGAACTCAGGTTAACAATTACTCCAGACTTGGCCTTAATCATCTCTGGCAATACCGCTCGGATCCCATGATTAACCCCTTTGTAATTGATGTCGGCGGCTAAGCCCCACAGTTGTGGGTCACTCTCTACCAGTGTTGTCAAAGGCTCAATTACCCCAGCATTGTTAATCAAAAAGTCTATTTGTCCGTGCAGTGTTAAGCAGTAGTCGACCGCATTAAGCAACGAGGTATATTGGCTTACATCGCAAGCGATGGCATCGGCAATTGCGCCCTGTTGCTTAATCAATTGCGCTTGCTTTTCGACTTCATGCTCATTGCGTGCTGCCAGTACAACCTTGGCTCCAAGGCCTGCGAGCACTTGAGCTGTCGCAAGACCTATACCGCGGCTTGCACCCATGATCAGGGCGCTTTTACCCAAAAAGTGCTTGTTATTTTGCATCTGCTAATCTCCTTAAGTGTTCGTGTTAGTGAGATTAAGTTGATCTGAATGCACAATAAACTAGGCTATAAGCAAATAATTAATGCGGATATCGCACCAATGGACACTGCTAAGCTGAAGATCTTTGTGGCGGTATATCGAGCTAAAAGCTTTGCTGTAGTAGCAAAGCAGCGCAATTTGGCGGCGTCTTCTATTTCTCGCGCTATTGCCGGTTTAGAAGAAGACTTAGGTTTGCGTTTGTTCCAGCGAACCACCCGAACACTAAAGCCTACCCAGGCAGCTGAGCGTTATTTTTTACGGGTGGAACCTTTGTTAGAAGAGCTTGATTTAGCCCAGCAAGAGGCCTTAGGTGAAACCGTGCAGCCATCAGGATTGCTGCGAGTGAGCGCGTCTAGCTCGTTTGGTCAACTGGTATTAGCGCCGTTACTTGGTAAGTTTCAGAAAACCTACCCAAAGATAAAATTGGATTTGGATTTGTCTGACTCTAGGGTTGATCTTATTGCTCAACAATTTGACTTAGTGATACGCCATGGCAGGTTAAACGACAGCAGTTTAGTGGCGCGTAAACTGGTGGATGTGAATTATCAATTGGTGGCCAGTAGCACTTACCTAAAACATGCCACAAAAATTCGCCAACCCAGTGACATCATCCAACACAACTTGCTGGGCTTTACCTACCGTGACTTAAATAAACAGTGGTTTTTTAGCCAAGGTAATACAAGCCACAAGCTTGCGATTAACCCATCGATTAGTTTATCGAGTGCCGCTGCGATTAAACAATGTGTGAACAACGACATGGGCTTGGCGTTGTTAGCCGACTGGACGGTTCGGGAGGATCTTAAGTCAGGCAAACTGGTGCAGGTACTTAGTGAATGGCAAGTGACAGGCGCAAATAGCGAAAGCGCAATCTGGCTGGTTTATCCATCCCGCGCGTTTATGCCAAACAAGGTGGTGGTATTTAGTAAGTTTTTGCTAGAACACTTGCAGTGAGATTAAATTCGCTTGTTGGGAACAGATAAATTCTAAGTTTTCCTTCGTGTTCAGCCGCTTGCTTGGTTATATTAGCCAGCAAATAAGTAAGAGAATCAAACATGGCTAAAAAGTATTACGTGGTATGGCAAGGGCGAGACACCGGCATATTTAACGATTGGCCCACCTGTAAACGCAGCATCGATAAGTTTGCTGGCGCGCGTTACAAGTCTTTCCCCACTTTAGCTGAGGCCGAAGCCGCGTTTGGTGGTAAAGCCAGCGCCAGTGTTAAAGCTGCTGGTGCAGCACCAGCGCGTAAACGTAGCTCGGGGCAATCCGTTAAAACCTATACCGCGGAAGAGATAAGCAAGCTCGCCGCAGAAGTGAAAATTTATACCGACGGTGGCTGCGAGCCAAACCCGGGAAAGGCTGGATCGGGTTTAGCGTTGTACCGAAATGAAAAGTTGGCCGAGCTTTGGTATGGCCTATATAACCCTATGGGCACCAACAATACCGCAGAGCTAAACGCCCTCAATCAAGCAATGATTATGGCGCAGCAAGAGCTTGCCAGTGGTTTGCGAGTAGCAATTTTGTGTGACTCTAAATATTCCATTCAATGTATTACCCAATGGGCTGCCGGCTGGAAGAAAAAAGGTTGGAAGAAAGCCAGTGGTGAGATTAAGAACTTAGCACTGATTCAAGAAATGTTCGAACGCTACCAAGTGCTTAAAGACAAGCTGCAAATACTGCATGTAAATGGCCACGTTGGGGTAGAGGGCAACGAGCTGGCAGATCGAATGTCTATCGTGGCTATCGCCGAGAAAAAACAAGCCTTTGTTGCTTATAGCGAAGCCTTAAATATCCCGGCTATTTTGGCATTAAGGGCAGGCTAACAGATGGAAGATAAGCCAGAAGCAAACAGCCCAAGTGAGCAACGTTTAATAAAACTGTCTGATTTAGCTAATGCCGCTCACCTAAGAATTCAGCAAGATTTTGCGCAGATAGACCCGGTGATTGGTATTAGTCGAAATATGCGTAAAAACGGCGTGCCTGCTGACGTAATGACCATTGATTGCTTAAAAAGCGGTAAGCGCATTATTGTGATTTTGCATGACCAACACCCCGATCAGCTAATGTATAAATTCGCCTTTAAAGACCAAGATCCCGCTGGCGATTTTAGTCAACTCGCCTTTGCCGAGTTTAACCAGCAAGTATTCTACGATTGGATAAAATCTTACTTTTCTCCAGCAGTAAATTAAGCATAAAAGCCAGAGCAAAGGCTCTGGTTTTTTGTTTAAAATCATCTTAAGCAATATCGAAACTATGGCCTTTGTTTTAACCGCCATCTGATTCGACGTTTGGCATCGCTTGGTTTGAGAAATGATGCTTAAACAACTCGAGAATAGCTGCTCATGGTTATTTCAATAAAGCCCAATATCGGGATATGGTGCACCACTGTTGTGCGCCATTTGGCTTCAGCTCTCAAAATTCGGCTTTTTCTGCCAATATATCGATTTTTTATACTCCTTAAGTAATAGGTTTTTGCAGGATTTTATTGGTTCGCCTTTTGCTTTGTATCTAAGCATAAATGCGGGCAGTAAAAGCCCTGCAAAGAATAAGGTGAGGAGTTTACGTGGTGTCTCAACAACAATGGATTAAGACCACCTGCCCATATTGTGGAACGGGCTGTGGCGTTGAAGCAAAAGTAGCAAGCGATGGAGCGGTAGAAGTTCGCGGTGATGCAAGCCACCCGGCCAACCGTGGCTTATTATGTTCTAAAGGCTCTGCGCTGGGTGAAACGGTGATTAAACAAGGCCGTTTAGAGCATGCCTATATTAAAGGCCATCAAGAATCTTTAGATAAAGCATTAAGTTATGTAGCCTCTCGCTTCAGCCAAACCATTGCTGAACATGGCCCTGAATCGGTAGCTTTTTACGTTTCGGGGCAGCTATTGACCGAAGATTACTACGTAGCTAATAAGCTAATTAAGGGCTTTATTGGTTGCTCTAACATCGATTCAAATTCCCGTTTATGTATGTCTTCTGCGGTTGCAGGCCATAAACGTGCCTTTGGTGAAGATATTGTGCCGGGGAGTTATGAAGATTTAGAGCATGCTCAGCTAGTCACCTTAGTGGGTTCAAACTTGGCCTGGTGTCACCCTATTGTTTATCAGCGCTTAAAGCGCGCTAAGCAAGCTAATCCCAATCTTAAAGTTGTGGTGATTGACCCTCGTAGAACCGATAGCTGTGATATTGCAGATTTACACCTGCCACTAAACGGCGGTACCGATGTAGCGCTGTTTAATGGTTTATTAGCCTATCTAAGCGAGCATGGAAAACTAGATGCCGATTACATTGCCAAGTTTACCGAGGGCTTTGAGGCTGCAGTGACAAGCGCTGTGGAAGACGCCGGTGATTTAGCTGCCCTAGCTAAAACTTGTGGCTTAGAGCCCGAAGCGCTACTTCGTTTCTTCCAGTTGTTTGCTAATAACGAGCGTTGTGTGACGGTGTTCAGCCAGGGCGTAAATCAAAGCAGTCAGGGTGTGGATAAAGTTAATGCCATTATTAACAATCACTTAGCCACGGGTAAGTTGGGTAAACTTGGTGCTAGTGCATTTTCTATTACCGGTCAGCCTAATGCGATGGGCGGACGTGAAGTGGGCGCTTTATCTAACCTATTAGCTGGTCACTTAGATTATAAACCGGAGCATTTAGATGCCTTAGCTGGCTTTTGGAATACGACTAACTTGAGCCAAAAGCCTGGTCATAAAGCCGTTGATTTATTTGATAAAGTTGCCAAAGGCGAGATCAAAGCTATTTGGATTATGGGCACTAACCCTGCGGTAAGTTTGCCGGAGTCTTCAAAAATACGCGAAGCACTGTTGTCTTGCCCAATGGTGGTGGTGTCGGATTGTATTGCCGAAACAGATACCACCCGTTATGCCGATGTATTGTTACCTGCCGCTGGCTGGGGAGAGCGTGATGGTACAGTGACTAACTCCGAGCGAATGTTATCTCGCCAGCGCGCCTTTGTAGAGGCGCAGGGTGATACTAAACCTGATTGGTATTTGTTAAGCCAAGTGGCGCAAAAAATGGGTTTTGCTGAGGCATTTTCTTATACCAGCTCGGCCGATATCTTTAGTGAGCATGCGGCTTTATCTGGCCTATTGGCAGAAAGCGGTGAACGCTTATTTAACATTAGTGAGTTGTCGGGTAAAGATCAGCAAGCCTTTGATGCGATTGAGCCACAGCGCTGGCCTGTCACTAAACAAGGTGTCGACAATCGTAGTTTGTTCAGTGATGGTCGTTTCTCTACCGCCTCTGGTAAGGCACAGCTTATTGCCGTGACTAATCAAGCAACTCAGCAAACAATTAACGACGCCTTTCCTTTGGTGTTAAACACTGGCCGCATGCGAGATCAGTGGCACACCATGACACGCACCGGTTTAGCCGCGCAGTTAAGTAGCCATAGCTCAGAGCCTTTGCTGGAAGTGAATCCACAAGATGCAGCTAACCAAGGCTTGTGTGATAACAGCATTGTGAGCTTATCCAGTAAAGTGGGTCAGCTAAAAGTACGTATTCAAGTGAGTGAAGGGCAAAAAGCCGGTCACGTATTTATGCCTATTCACTGGACCGAACAGTATTCCAGTGATGGTTTAGTGAGCCAAGTGGTTGATAGCTCGGTAGACCCACTTTCTGGCCAGCCAGAATCAAAATATACGCCGGTTAAACTGGCGGTTTGGGAGTATGCCAGCGAAGCGGTATTGCTTACAGCCAAGCCTTTAAGCAAAGCTCAATGCCAAGCCTTACCTGCTGATTATTGGGTGAAACAAGGTTTGGCCGATGGCTTTTTATACCGCTTGGCAGATGGCTCTAGCCCTGTTGAACTCGCCGCCAAATTAAAGGGCTTTTTGCTGTCGCAAACCAAGCTGCAAAGCTTAGACTTTGCCGACCCTATCAAACAGAACTTCCGCAGCGCTTTGGTGATTGAGGGGGAACTCTTCTCTAGCTTTAGCGTGGCGGCTAAGGGCGAGCTTAATGCAAGCTCTTGGTTGGAGTCTTTGTTGCAGCAACCTATGTCTGACAACATTCGACGTGGCGTTTTAGCTGGCACCAGCCCAGCGCCTGATCTCGGTAAAATAGTCTGCTCTTGTCATCAGGTTCGTGAACAAACCATTAGCGATGTGATTAGCGAGCATGCTTGTGAGAGCGCCGAGCAAGTGGGTACACATTGTAAAGCGGGAACCAACTGTGGATCTTGTGTACCTGAGATCAAACGAATGATTAAAACTGTAACCATAGAGTAATTGAGGTTTTTGTGGCGTAGTTTGTGCATTCAGCTAGTGATTAATTTTGAGCTATGCACTGGTGGTATTGATATGGACAACAAATGCTTTGACTAAGAACCCTTCAAAAGTGGTGAGCTTAAATCAAGCTTTATTGGCAGCTAAGCGGGCACAACTCAACCCGCTTAGCTACTTTCCACATTATCAACCAATTGTTTACTTGCCTACCGGTGAAATCGCTGGCTACGAAGCCTTAGCGCGCCGCAATAACCAAGTGGGCGAGGCGACTAGCGCTGGGGAATTGTTTGCCAACCATCAGTATTCGTTAAGCAATCGTCGCCAAGTGGATCGTTACGTTAGGCAGCAGGCTTTAGAGCAGTTTGCTCAGTCTCAGCAAGAAGGCTTTCTTACCCTAAACATCGTGCCTGATTGGGTCGATATGTTAGCTGGCGACATTTGCACTCCCACCATTTCGATGATTGAAAAAATTGGCATAGACCCTAGCAGGGTAGTGATGGAAATTACTGAAGCCAGCGGCAATATCGATAATTTGCAGCGGGTGGTGAAAGAGTACCACCAGGCTGGTTTAAAAGTGGCCATTGATGACTTTGGCGCTGGCGCTTCGCAAATAGACCGCATTATCGCACTTGAGCCCGACATCATTAAATTGGATATGCGTTTGTTTAAAGATGCCACTAAAGGAGGCTTGTCTGCCGATGTGGTGTTGTCTATTTCTGAGTTGGTACAGCGTGCAGGCTGTGAACTGATTTGTGAAGGTGTGGAAACCGAGCAGGAGTTTCACTTTGGCGTTGAGTGTGGTGCGCGTTATATGCAGGGCTGGTTGTTTTATAAAGCCGAGAAGTCCTTTTTGCCCGCTCAATCTAGTCAAGCCAAAGTTAAAACCTTGCTAGCGAGTTATTTAAAGCGCAAGAGTCAGCGTTCTTTGGCAACGGTAAAACATAATGTTTCGGTAAAGACCACCGTGCTGGCACTTAAGCATCAATTGCAAAACGGTGGTAACGCCTTAAGCCTAGAGCAGCAGTTAGAGGGGGTTGGCATACTGCGGTACTTTTTGTGCCGTACTGATGGCACTCAGGTTTCACCTAATTTTGAAGTGACTGGCTTAGGCATAGAAGAAGACGATAACTTCGTGGGTTTTAACTGGAGCTTTAGGCCTTACTTTCACGCCTTAATTGCCTTGGATTCGGTAAAGCCACAACAGTTGATCTTGTCGAAAATTTATCGCGATTCCAGCAGCAAAGAAATGTGTAAAACCTTTAGTACCTACTTAACTAAAGACTTGGTGTTACTAGTGGATTGTAAGGTAGCAGACGATACCTTGTTAGTTGAATAAAGGGCTAGCAGGCTAGCCCTTCTCGATTTAACTTAGCATTTCACAAGAGACCAAGATAACCCCGCCTGCAGATACGGTAAAGCGACGCTTATCTTCTGTTTCATCGTAGCCAATCACGGTGCCATCGGGCACTACGCAATCTTCGGCAATAATTGCTTTACGGATCTTACAGTTTTTACCAATACTGCAACCATTAAGCGCTATTACTTGCTCAAGCTCGGTGTGCTCTTCTACGCGCACATCTAAAGACAACAATGAGCGATTCACTTTAGCTCCCGATACAATGGTACCTGCTGAAAGTAATGAGTCGGTAGCATAGCCTCTACGCTCGTCTTCATTAAAAACAAATTTAGCCCCAGGGCGCTGCTTTTGGTCGGTGATTATTGGCCAATCGCGGTCATATAAATCAAGTTCTGGATTGGGGTCAACTAGGTCCATATTGGCGGCAAAGTACTCGTCAATGTCACCCACATCGCGCCAGTAAGCGGTACGCCCTGGGTGGCCTTTATCGGCAAATACATAGCCATAAACCTTACGGTTTTTGAGCATGTTAGGAATAACGTTGTGGCCAAAGTCGTGGGAGTAACCCGGTTTTAATAAACCCTTACGCAGCTCGTCATCTAATACATCCATGTTGAAGATATATATGCCCATAGAGACTAGCGCTTTTTCAGGGTTGTTTGGGTCAGATTTTGGGTGGTCGGGTTTTTCTTCAAAATCTACGATTCGCCCTTCATCATCCAAACCCATTACGCCAAAAGAGGACGCTTGAGACAGCGGCTTACGAATACAGGCCACGGTAACGTCTGCATCGTTCTCTGCATGGAAGTTGATCATGCGAGAGTAGTCCATCTTGTAAATGTGGTCGCCACCTAGAATGAGTACGCGGTCATAATGTTCATGGTCGATGATGTCTAGATTTTGGTATACCGCATCGGCGGTGCCACGGTACCAGTTTTCACCGGTTCGCTGCTGGGCAGGAATAATTGAGACTCGCTCGTTTAAGGCAGGGTTAAGAATTTGCCAGCCTGACTGGAGGTGCATGATTAAGTCATGTGCCATGTACTGCGTGAGTACCCCAATATTACGCACCCCTGAATTGATACAGTTTGATAGGGTGAAATCAATAATTCTATATTTGCCTCCAAAAGAAACAGCTGGCTTGGCAACCTTGTTGGTTAACTCTTTTAAACGAGTGCCTTTTCCTCCAGCAAGTACCAAAGCAACAGAACGTCTCACTAAGCGGTTACTGGAAGTGTGGGAATAGCGGTTTTCGGACATATCGAAAATTTCCTCGTGGGCGTAATAGAAATCCTATGATAGCGTTTTCATACTGAATGTAACTGTCATTTATGACAGTTTTAGCTTAAATTTTTTATTCGCTAAGCAAAAAAAAGATGATTTTTCTAAAAAGTGATCTCAAACAGCGAATAAACCTTAATTAGCTAGGTCTTGCTACTATTTTAAAGCTGCTTAATTAATGGGCTGTTAAATTTTTGTTATGGCTATAAAGACCAATTTTTATTGTAAAGCTTGTAAAAAATGACGGCTCCAACTCATTTGTCATACAAAGCTGTTATTTTCACTGGTTTAGCCAGTTGATTCATTCTGAACGTTTTGCATTTTTATCGCTTACTTGCTTTAGCCCAGCGTTAAATTGGTCACGAATTTGTGGGTCATGAAAACCCAATAGTCGTGGTGATTCTGGAAAAATGGAGTGGGTGGTAACCGGTGCAGTTGGTCGTTGCTTATCAATAAGCTTTTGATTTAAGTAGTGGAAGATTCGCTTGTCTAAAACGATAACATCAACTTGGCCGCGGTATAGGCGCTCTAACTGGGCACTTTGGTTGGCGACTTCGGTATAGAATTTAGCTTGCTCAGTTGCTGTGGAAAATTGCTCGCCTAGGTACTTTTTGGCATTTTGAAAAGCCATTAAACGAAACTTAGTTAAGTCATCGATGGATTGGATGCTTAGCTGACGAGCAGACAGGCTAATAGCGACGTTTTGATAGAAGATTACAGGTTCTGATAGATAAGCATGTGAGCCGTTGTTAGGAGCATTTACAATGGCGTCTACGGCGTTTTGCTGCAACATCCGTTCTGCGCGCAAATTGGAGGTAAAGATAACCTGCTTAACTTGATAACCAGCATTGCTAAAGGCCTGCTTAATAATATCCAGCTGAATACCTGACTGTTGTTCTTTGATGATATAAGGAGGGATGGACTTGCTGGTGGCCAAGGTAATAGTTTGGGCTTGGCTAAAGCCCATGTAGCTAAAATAGAAAGCTATAAAAGCGATAATCCAATTAGGCTTTGTGTGTTTGTTCATTGGTATACCAAGTCGCCGTTCTATATAAATTATGGCAGATAGAACGACTTTTGCTTACTCATGAGCAGGGATTTTGCCGCTTGGAGTTTCCGACGAAGCTGGCCAGCTAGCTTAGCACCGGAGATTCTTGTTTTTTGGTCGACAGTAGTTGTTTCCAGTGGGCAACTCGCATCGGTAGCTCTGGCGAAGGTTGGTTGTGGTCCACTAAAGACAGCAGCTCACTCATTGGCACCGGCTTTTTACCTTTAAGAAAAACCCCTCTCACTAAAATAGTGGCGTACAAGGTATTGTTGCCAATAAAGCGGTGTTCAAAATACCAGTATTTTTCATCCCAACCTAATAGCTTACTGTGCAGCTCTACCTTTGCCATAGGTTTAATTGGGCGAATGTAGGTGACTGACTGCGCATTAACAACACCTAACCAACGTTTCTCTAAAGCTACCGAGCCGAGCTTGGTTTTTAGCATCATGTCGATGCGCCCTAAATCACCAAAACTAAAGTATCGCGAGTTGGTGAGGTGCATATTGGCGTCACAGTCAAAAGGCAGGGCACGCAAGGAAATAACAAAATCGTCAGTGGGATCGCGTTCTGTTTTTGCGCTAAACCAATGGCGGATAAACATGCTTAATAGGCGGAAATAGTGATTCATAATTTACTTGGTTGTTTTTACAAGTTTTTAACATGGGAGGTCGGAGGAGTAAAGTGAGAAAAATAAAAGTCTTCAAAGTAATGCCTTTGAAGACTTAAGGGAAGAAGCAAGCTTACTCGATAACGATGCGTTTGTGGGTTAGACCCTGGTGGCAGTCTACGCAGGTTTCACCGCGTGCCGCTATTTGTTGGTGATTTAAACGCGCGCGCTGCGGTTGTTTGCTTAAATCAAAGTTGTCACCTTGGTGGCAATGTCGGCAGTTGGCGGAGTCATTAGCCTTCATATCTCGCCAAACGGTTTCAGCAAGGGCTGGCCGGTGCTGTTCGAAATTCTCCTTGGTTATGGTGCCTACCATCATGTGATAAATGTCGGCGGTGGCGGCAATTTTAACCTGTAGCATTTCAAAATATGGATGTGGCACATGGCAGTCGGCACAGGTGGCGGCGATGTTGCTACCGTCTCCGTAGTGGCTGGATGCTTTGTACTCTTGCACTATGGTGTCCATTTTTAGGTGGCAACTAAAACAAAACTCGTTGGTACTCGATAGTACCAAGCTGCCTTGCACTGTCGCTAAGCCTAACACCAATACAAACACACCAATTGGTATTCCAATAATGAGCGGCTTTTTAAGCCAAGCCCATAGCTTTTGCCACCGAGTTTTCTGCTGGTTATTTGTCATATCAGCATCCTCTTTTAAAAGAGGGGAGCATGACTGCTCCCATCGGTGGCTATTTGCTTTCGCTTAAGTAACGGGCTTTAAAGGCCGCTTGTGCTTCTTTCCTGGCTTTTTTCACTTCTTCCGGTTCGTTGCCGCTAAACCATGCGTGCTCAGGGCGGTCTAAAATTTCTGCCAGAATAGCCCGAGCTTTTTCTGCTCCTTCGGTATTGCCATTATGTTCGGCTTTTTCTACTACTTCTAAGAACTGCGGAACTAACTCGATGTAGAAGCGTTCTGCCACCTCATACATGCCGTGCCATTGCACGTAGTCTGGCGCTTGCATGGCGGCGCCGTGGCGAGCTCGGCGACCCTCGTGGTGCCATAGGTAGAACCAGGTCCATTCAATTTCTTCATCAAAGGCGGTTTCGGTGAGCATTTTTTCACTCTTCAACACATCCATTAGCTCTTTACCTGGACGGGCGAATTTGTCGTTGTACAACACAACCAGTGAATCAAACTGCTGGTAGAAACTGTCGATCATTGACTTAGTATGGCAAGACTCACAAACGTTCATCATGTCGGCGCGACGCGCTTCCCACGACTTAACTTCTTTGCCCTGAGCCTTCGCTTTGGCATCTATTTTTTCAGAAATCGCAGGGCGCAGAGTCCATGAGATCCGGTTGCCCACATCGTGAGTAACGGGTAGTTCGCGAGTGGCCGACATGTGGCAAGTAGCACAAGTTGGCGCTGCATCGTAATCTTCACCAACAATCCATTTGGCCGAGTCGAGGTTCATCCGGTCAACGTTGGCGTAGAAGTTAATGCCGTGTTTAGATTCTTCGTAAATCTCTTTTTGAGGATGATCTGGCCCCAAGTGACATTTACCACAGGCCTCTGGTCTACGAGCTTGCACCATAGAAAACTCATGGCGTTGGTGACAGGCAGTACACGCACCTACTGAGCCGTCGGGATTGATTCGTCCAATACCAGTGTTTGGCCAAGTAGTTGGGTCCAAATCCCCGTTCTCCAGCACTTTTACTTCTGAACCGTGACACTGCCAACAGCCATTAACCGCAGCAGGAGACTGACCATTAAAGGTGAGCGCACCTTCAACCACTTCAGCTAGGAAATTATCCAGCGAACCGATAATTTGACCAGCTTTTGCATGGTGACTTTTAGCGAATTCATCCACTTCTTGAGTATGGCAATTGGCACAATCGGCAGGCGAAACAATCACTGAAATAGTGTGCCCTTCGTGAGTGATAGCATCTTTATCTTCGGGGTTTGCTTGGTGACACTCGTAACAGCCTACGTTGGCTCCGTAGTGCTTAGAACGCCCCCATTGAGCATAAAGAGATGGGTTTTTATCTTTATGACAGCCTGCGCATTCAGCGCTTTCTTGGCTGAGTTGTTTGAAGGGTTTTAACACCAAGGCTTTTGGCTCCGCGCTACTCGAAAATGACAGTATCAAACACAAAGCTGCTGCCATGGTGAGTATTGCGGTAATAACACTAGAACGACGGGGATGGTTATCCATATTCGTACCCTCTGTTTGCTTCCTGCTAGAAGTTCTTGTTGTTCGCTTTTTGAGCAAATTAACCATAGTATAAATATGGTTAAGAGAGGACGATCTAAATCAATTTTATGTGAGTTATTTGTAAAGAGTGTTTTGGTTTTGTTGAGATAATTGCATAAGCCCTTGTTTTACAGACTTAAAAGCAACTCGCTCAAAAGGGATGTTTTTTAGACTATGCCATTGCCAAGCGGCAACGTCGTCTCTCGCTTGTAGGGATACTCTGTTGTTTAAATGATAAACAAAGAAGCTGTCGCAGGTGTGGTAAAGCACTTGATTGTAGGAGTATTGATTGGCAAACGAGCCAAAATAACGAAAGTTTTCGGCGGCAAGTTCAAGCCCAAGTTCTTCATTTAGCTCGCGTTGTAAGCCTTGCTCTAGGCTTTCCCCATATTCGATGAATCCACCCGGTAAGTCCCAATAGCCTTTTTGCGGATTAATGGCGCGCTCTACCAGTAATAGTTCATCCTCAAAAATCAGTAGGGCACCGGCGGTAGAAGCCATATTGTGAAAGTAGCTAAATTGGCATTGCTCACAAGCCCATTGCTTAACATCAACTTGTTTGAATTTGCTACTGGCACACTGAGGGCAATATCTAAGGCTTGGCAAGCTATGTTCGCTTTTTAAGGGTGAGGCTTAGTTAAATACTACCCAGCTTTAAGGCTTAAATGAAGTCAAAGCTTAGAGGCTTGGAGTTATATGGTGGATTAGTGCAACCATTTAGTTTTAAGCGTTATAGCTAACTGCATATACTCCGCAATTATCTTGCGTACTAGATGATTTTCCTTTGTTTGTATTAAAGTTTTCATCAGCGTTTAAAATTGGTGTCAGGTCATTTTATGGTCTAGCGCTCTCGCATATACTGCTTTTAGTTATTATTCAATTGCCTATTTAGGCAGCTACTTACAAGGATCGTTAATGAAACCGCAGTTAAAACCCAATTGCCCAAACTTTTCATCTGGGCCTTGTGCAAAACGTCCGGGTTATGCCCTTAGCCAGCTGAACACTGATGCGCTGGGGCGCTCTCACCGCAGCAAAATAGGTAAAGCTCAACTTGGCGAAGCGATTCAACTTACCGAGCAATTATTAGAACTACCAGAAGGTTACAGAGTGGGCATTGTACCGGGCTCTGACACTGGCGCGATGGAAATGGTGATGTGGTCGCTATTAGGCCCTAAGCCATTGGATATTTTTAGCTGGGAGTCTTTTGGTAAAGGGTGGTTCACCGATGTGAGCAAGCAACTAAAGCTCGAGCAGGTTAACCATTACAGCAGCGATTACGGCCACTTGCCAGACATGAGCCAAGCTAACCCAGATAACGATTGCATCTTTACTTGGAATGGCACTACCTCTGGTGTCGCGGTGCCAAATGGCGACTGGATTAGCTCGCAACGCAGCGGTTTAACTATTTGTGACGCTACGTCTGCAGTATTTGCCATGCCTATGCCATGGGAAAAACTTGATGTAGTGACTTACAGCTGGCAAAAAGCCCTAGGCGGCGAAGGCGCTCACGGCGTTATTATTCTTAGCCCGCGCGCAGTAGCTCGTTTAGAAAGTCATCAACCTAGCTGGCCAATGCCTAAAGTATTTCGATTAACCCAAGGAGGGAAACTCATTGAAGGTATATTCAAAGGCGAAACGATTAACACGCCGTCGATGTTATGTGTGGCGGACTATGTCGACGCCCTCAAATGGGTTCAATCGCTGGGAGGAGTCTCGGCAAGCATCAGCAAATCCCAGCAAAACCTCGAAGTCATAAAGCAATTTGTTGCCGATAATGCGTGGATTAGCTTTTTGGCTCAGCAGCCAGAAACCCTATCAAACACCAGTGTTTGTTTAACTCTGGATGCCTCGGCCGATCAGGTTAAAACCATTATTGGCCTATTAGACCAAGAGCAAGTGGCTTTTGACATTGGCGCATATCGAGATGCACCGGCAGGCTTACGCATTTGGTGTGGCGCTACTGTTGAGCAAGAAGATTTAGCGCGTTTTATGCCTTGGCTAGCGTGGGCCTACAAGCAGGTGTGTTTATAAATTTGAGCTGATTTTAATATTCTATTTTCGTGCTGCAGTTTGTCACGAAAACACCGTAATTGTTGTTTAGGGAGAAACTGTATGCCGAATATTCGGACTATTAATAACATTCATCAGCAAGGTTTGGCGTGTTTTAATTCGCGCTACCAAGTGGCTGAGGGACAAGCTGCGCCAGATGCGATTATGCTGCGCAGCGCCAATTTACATGACTACGATTTTCCAAGTGAAGTCAAAGCCTTAGCCCGTTGTGGTGCAGGGGTAAACAATATCCCAATTCAGCGTTGCTCTGAGCAGGGCATTGTTGTGTTTAATACGCCAGGCGCTAATGCCAATGCGGTAAAAGAGTTGGTATTGGGTGGCATGCTGTTAAGCGCGCGTAATATTGCAGCTGGTTTAAGCTTTATTGAAGGCTTAAGTGAAGACTTAGACGCTAAGGCACTGCAGCTTAAAGTTGAAGCCGAGAAAAAGGGTTTTGTGGGCTCTGAGCTTACCGGTAAAACGCTAGGCGTAATTGGTTTAGGTGCAATTGGCGCAGAAGTCGCACACGCAGCACTTAGTTTAGGCATGAAAGTGGTGGGTTTTGACCCAGCATTAAGTGTACAAGCCGCTTGGCGTTTATCTTCTGAAGTGGAGTGCGCCGATGAGCTAAAAGACTTATTAGCGGCCAGTGATTATGTGACCATTCACGTGCCAGCCAATAAACACACCTTAGGCCTCATCAATAGCGACAATTTATCCTCTATCAAACAAGGGGCTGTGCTTTTAAACTTTGCCCGTGGCAGTATTGTTGATGAAGATGCATTGCTCACGGCTTTAGCTAAGCAACAGTTGTCCCAGTATGTGAGCGACTTTCCCAGCCTTGCTTTGCTTAAGCATCCTCAAGTCCTTAGTTTGCCACACCTTGGTGCTAGCACGAACGAAGCCGAGCAAAACTGCGCGGTAATGGCGGCGCGCCAGCTAATAGATTTTCTAGAAAATGGCAATATTCATAATTCAGTGAACTTTCCCAATATTAAGCTAAGCAGGACTGAGGGCTTTCGTATTGCCTTCGCTAACGATAACGTGCCTAAGGTGTTAAGCAATGTGCTCGCGCTGCTCTCCGACATGGATATTAACGTTATCGATATGCTCAATAAAAGCCGTAACGATATTGCTTATACCCTTATGGATATCGCCACGCCAGCGACTAAAGAGTTACTAGATGCTATTGCCAATGTAGAGCATGTATTCCATGTAAACGCGATTGGTGAACACCTTTAAGGTTTATGTTGTTGTTTACGAATTTCCCGGTTTTGTAGCTTGCTAAGTGTGAAGCTGGGAAATCTTAAATCGAGCTCTATGGCTAGCACCCGCAATAGAAATGCTGCACCACTGGATAACAATATATTGTAGACCTCGTTTATGCCAAAGTGGCCCAGCACTACGTAAGATAAACTCCCAACAAGACAGGCGGTTACGTAGATTTCGGGCTCAAAAATAACCAACTTAACTTGTAGCATTAAATCACGAATTGCCGAGCCTAAGGTTGAGCTAATTACCCCCATTAAAATCGCAATCAGCGGTGCAACCTCATAGCTCAACGCTTTACTGGTGCCTAGTACTGCAAACAAAGCGATGCCTGCTGCATCCATCCACAATAAGATTCGGTCAATTTTGATCACCCAGTGGGCAAAGAAATAAGTCATCACCGAGGCGACAATACAAACACTGAGGTAGTTGGGATCGGCTATCCAGAAAATTTGATCGGTTCTTAGCAGTAAGTCGCGGATAGTTCCGCCACCTATGCCGGTGACAATACCAACAAATACAAAGGCTAAGATGTCTAACTCGCGCTTAGCTGCGGCCAGCGCACCTGTTAGCGCAAATACAAATACTGCAATTAAGCCGATTTGGTAAAGAGTGGAGTGAAAGTTTAAATCAAGAGTCATGCTAGTTAGGGCTGGTGAAAGACAGCTAGATTATAGTGCAAAGCAGCGGTGATACTTTGATTTCTAACCTTTGAGGCGTTTATTACGCTTAGATTAAGCCCATTAATGCCGCTTTTACGGTGGCCGCGGTTTTATTGACTACATCGAGCTTGCGCATGGCCTGGCTGATATGAAAATTCACCGTGCGTGCTGTGATATTAAGTATGGTAGCAATCTCTTCAGCTGTTTTCCCGTCTGCGGTCCATTTCAGCATTTCTAGCTCGCGCACGCTAAGATCTGGCATCTCGAGTTTTTCTTCGGTAATGCGTGATGCAAGGCCGTGGTGAGTGACTTGAGTTAACCACAGCAACTGATAACGGTAGCGCACTAACTCAGCTGGCGTCAGCATCTCTGAGGAGCGCGCTAAAGTTAACATGCCGACCGTGCCATTAGCTTGGCGAGATGATTGCGCCCAGCCGTATTCAAGGCCAAATGCACGGGCATCCTCCATTAACTCTGGAGTTTGGGAGAACACTTGGTCACTCCACACAATAGGCAGTTGAGACGTCATCCCATGATGGACGGTTGGGTCAACCTTTAAGTAGTTTTTCTCTTGGTAAGTATTCTGCCAAATAGTGGGATAGTTATTGAGCATCTCGGTGCGAGGAGCAGACAAGGGATATGGAACTCGCAAGCCATAAGCACAAAAGTCGAATCCTAAAGCGTTGGTGATTTTAGATAATTCTTGGAAAAAGGCCTCACTAGAGCCTTGAGTTTCCAACAAACAGAACTGTTCTTCTAACCAAGCTTCCATGAGGGCTTTATCTTCTCCTAGATATGCAATAACTGCGCATAATCATTTTTCTCGTAGAATTACCAGTATAACGCAACTGTTAATGTTGACAATTGAAGCTTTGGCTTCAGAATGCTTTCATGAGGGAGAGTTCAAATAAATAAAAAAATATAATTATGAAAACACAGGCAAGTGTACAGAATATAATCGAATCAACTCGTTATCAGGTTGTCCCTAGTAACGATGGCTTGGTGAGATTATCCGTTGAGCAGCTTAATGTGCTCGCTTTTAGCCATATCATCTCTGGCTTAGACAATATTAGTGAAGAAGAATTTAATAGTGAGCAGGCAATTTTCAGTGGCTATACCGAATGGCTGTTTGAAAATGTGTGCGCTATCACCCTAGGCTGGGACTGGCATTGGCAGTGGCGTAATGGCCGCATGCAATGCCAAGTTAAGGGCCTGCCACGCAGTAACATTCAGTTGCAAGAAGAGGGCTTTGATGTGAGCCCTCGTCGAAATGATGAACTGTTGTTAGAGGCCATCGAAGCAATGGCTTGGCAAGTAACAACAGCGGAAGCGATAAAAAATCGCTACCGTGAATCGCCAATGGTTATGAGTTAAGAAATATCTATGTAGCAGGCGAATAGTGCGTAGCCGTTCACTATTTTTGGTGGACCGGCACGATGGTAACGAAAACCTGCATTGCGTAGCATTCGCTCAATACCTAGCGGTGAGACCGAAATTAAGCGTTTAGCTCCTTGTTTTTTTGCGCACTCAATAGAGGCGGTAAGCAAGGCTAAAGCTTCACTCGACATCAGTTGAGTTGGTGCTTGGTTGTGATTGTCAAAGTCTACCGCAGCGAAGCGTGATAGCTCCCAAATGTCTTGTTGTTTGGGGCAGGGAAGACCATTTAGCAACTCTGGAAATACTTCTTCCAGTAGGTAAGGCTCGGTGGTGGGCAGTAAACGTGCACAACCGCTGATGTGGTCTTGGTCGTTTTTAGCGATAACATAAACGGTGTCGTCGCGATCAAATTGGTCTTGCTCTATGCCATCAGGGGTGTCGAGCTCCCAGCCAAGCATCTCTACAAACACTTGATGACGATAGTGATTTAGATGTTGAAAAGTAGTCGGTGAAAGCTGTTCTGCAACGCCATTAACAAAGTCCATTAGCATCTCTCCCTTGGTGATGATGCTATGAGTACAATTCAGTGCGAACAGTTTTTAAACTGTTAAACCTAACAGCTAGCTATGACGGTGAAAATCAGCTATGGCTTTGTTTTTGTTGGATTTATCAATTGAGCCTTAGTTTTAGCTCTTATATCGCTGCACAAAAAATAAACTTATTATATTTCAGCTAACTAGCTAATATTTGAGCAGTTTCTGATGGATCTTTGCGCGGCACTCTTCAATCATGCTATTTGGGAATTGCCGGTAGTCTGGGTAGGGGGTAAATAAAATATTCGGTGCTAAAAAATTCCATTTTTTTTGATTTGAGGCACTTTTTTCTTCTGGTGCTGTGTCAAATCGTTGCCAGTTAGCCTTTCCTGCCACTAAGTGTATTTTTGCTGATTTGACTAAATGCTGCTTAAAATTAATTTGCTGTTTAAGCAGTAAATCTTGATGTAAATAGCGTCGCCAATCCTCATCTGGTGCACAAAGCTTAGCGAATATAGTTAACACCTTACGCCAGTTATTATTGTTGTTACCTAAAATAGCGTGGCTTAACTCAGCTCCCTTTAGGTCATGATGATTATTTGGTAGAGAGGGCGTCTGGGTATTGAGATAGAGCACTATTTGCGGTTGTTCGCTACCTAATTGCACTTAACTGTCCTTGTTATTTGTCCACTTCAGGTGTGTGGGTGTGTCATGCAACTGACACAAATTTGTTGCTTCTTTGTCATCTTCTGCTTCTAGCCTAACGGCGAATACAGGGAGAGAGCAATGATTTCAGCACAGCAGGTACTTAATCAACATTACCCCAGCCTAGCACAGCATCCGCGTCGTTATTCCTTCGCTAGTTGGTTTTTCTCTAAAGTGTTGTTTGAGGAAGAATTTCAAGCCTTTGGCGAAAAGCATCCTCACTTAAAAGGGGTGGCTTTTATCGACCAAGTATTCACCGAGCTTAATGTCAGTTATCGGGTCAGCCAGAATGAGCGAGAGCGCATTCCTAGTGAAGGCCGAGTGATTATTGTCGCCAACCATCCAATCGGGTCGATAGATGGTCTTGCTTTGTTGCACCTAGTTAGCCAGGTACGTAAAGACGTTAAAATTGTTGCTAATGAAATTCTCTCCGCAATTAAGCCTTTGGATGACTTGTTGCTGCCAGTAGATAACATGCATGGTAATAGTCAGCGTAAGCAGCTTAATGCCATTAAAGCGCTGTTAGATGAAGAAGGGGCGGTGATTATTTTCCCAGCCGGTGAAGTCTCTCGTTTAAAAGGCATTAAGGTAAAAGATGGAAAGTGGACCAAGGGCTTTGTAAGCATTGCTAAGAAAACCAATACTCCCTTGCTGCCCATTTGCGTAAAGGCTAAAAACAGTAAGCTGTTTTACTTTTGCTCTTTTGTCTATCGACCTTTATCTACTTTGCTATTGGTAAAAGAGCTATTTTTTCACCGTAACAAAGTGTTCTCGATGGTAGTGGGCGAGCAGATCCCGGTAAAGAGTTTTGGCTTAAGTGGCTTAGATCGCTCCACTCAAGCTCAGTTAATCAAGAAACACCTCTATCGTATTGGTAGTAACAAAAAGGGTTTGTTCCAAACAGAAGCTGCGATTGCTCATCCGGAGCAGCGTCTGGCCCTTAAAAAGGCAATTAAGCAGCTAGAGATAATAGGTGAGACGCCAGACGGGAAGCAGATTTGCATTTGTTATGGTAATTCTCAGCCTCTAGTTTTATCTGAACTTGGTCGCTTGCGAGAATTAGCCTTTCGCGCCGTAGGTGAAGGCACCGGTCGACGCACCGATACCGATAAGTACGATGCAAACTACATGCACCTTATATTGTGGGATGCAGAGCAACTTGAAATTGCTGGCGCTTACCGCTTTGCCGATACCAAACGCTTAATTAAAGACAAGGGGATTGGCGCTTTGTATAGCCAGTCACTGTTTGAATATGATGAGAAAAACTGTGATTTTTTGGCCTCGGGCATTGAGTTAGGACGCAGTTTTGTGCAGCCAAAATACTGGGGTAAGCGAAGCCTAGATTACTTATGGCTAGGAATAGGCGCATTTTTAGCGCGCAATCCTCATTATCGATACTTGTTTGGTCCGGTGAGCATTAGCGCCGCAATGCCAGAAGCTGGCAGAGATTTGTTGATACATTTTTATCAAACTTACTTTCCTTCTAACAAAAGCTATGCGCGTTCGCGTCAGCCATATCAGCTGGCTAAGCAAATCAAAAACAGTATTCATATGTCTTTCAGCGGTGATGACTATAAAGCTGACTTTGCCCAACTAAAGAGTGCATTGGCAGCAATGGGCACGGCGGTGCCTACGCTTTATAAGCAATACACCGAGCTATGTCACGCTGGTGGGGTTCAGTTTATTGATTTCAACGTAGATCCAGAATTTAACCAGTGTATCGATGGCTTGGTATTAGTCGATTTACATCAGTTGAAAGAGAAGAAAAAAGCCCGTTACATAGACACCCATTTGCTTGATGAAAAGTAACGGTGTGAGGCGGAATATCGCCGCCTCGTTGTATGCCACACACTAAAAACTGAGTCTTTGTTATAGTTAATTTGGCGAACAGCTTTGAATCGCTTTTTTTAAGCGAATAACTGCCTGCTCTAGCTGTGCTTCTGTTAAGGCGGTAAAGTTTAAGCGAATCGCTTGGTAGTTGGCGGTGTGATTGCTTGGCCAAAACTCATCTCCCGGCACTATTGCTACCTTTTGCTGTAATGCCGCCTCCGCTAAAAGAATCGCATTGTGGCGGGTGAGTTTTGCCCAGATAAACATGCCTCCTTGGGGCACTTCAAAGGTTAATTCACCCTTAAGTTGCTGCTTTAATAGCGCTGCTAAGTAGTCGCGCCGCGCTCGGTAAGTGTTGGTCAACTTGGTTAAGTGCTCAGCAAACAATGGGTGGCGAACGGTGGCTAATAGCATCATTTGCATGGGCTGGGCAGAGTGTAAGTCGCTTGCTTGTTTTACTTTGTTTAGTGGTTCTAGCAACGCTTGATTGGCTCTTACATAGCCTACTCGCATGCCGGGTGTGGCTATTTTTGAAAAAGAGCCGAGGTAAAATGCTGCATAACTCGATAGCTCACTCACCGTGGGAAGGGGCTCACCTTGATAGCGAAGTTGGCGGTAGGGGGCATCTTCAATAAGGGCAACTTTATATTTGGCTAAGAGGCTGGCAACGGCCTTGCGTTTGCTTAGGCTCCAGCAATGGCCGCTAGGGTTTTGAAAGTCTGGCACTGCATAAAAAAGCTTTATTTTGTGTTTGGCTAGTTGTTGCTCTAACTGGACTAGATTAGGCCCGTCGGATTCCGCTATCACTGTACGTATCTCGGCTTCAGCCAAATCAAACACTTGCAAGGCGCCTAAATAACTGGGCGCTTCACAGAGTACTTTATCTCTTGGGTTAAGGTAGCTGCGGGCTATTAAGTCTAAGGCTTGTTGTGAGCCCGTGGTTATCAATACATCTTCGTTTAAGTTGTCGTCGTTAAGTAGCCATTGGCGAAGCTCAGTTAAGCCTTCGGTAGCACCATATTGAAATATGCTAGGAGATTGAGCCAACTCGGCAGCTGCCTGTGCCAGTATATCTAAGGGAAACAGTTCTGCATCGGGTAAACCGCCTGCAAGAGAGAGCGTATCGGCTTGCTGAGTTACCTTTAGAATATTGCGTATGTACGAGGGTTTAGTTTGCTGTACTCGATTACTCACCGTTACCATGGTCATTTACCTACTTAGTGAAAACTGCTCACTATCATTGCAAAAACAACTACGGGGATGCTTTAGCGTTTATGTGCAATGACTTGTCCATATGTGCTATTTTGAGGAATTGATGATAGGCCGTTAAGGTACTGAATGTCTTTAAGCTCAGATGGAATGCGAGTTAATCGAATCAACGATGCTTTGTATTATATTCATCAGCATATTGCTGAGCCTTTAAATGCCAAGTTATTAGCCAAAGTAGCAGCTTATTCGCCCCATCATTTTCACCGTTGCTTTAAGCAGGTTACCGGAGAGAATGTGAATGAATATATTCGTAGAGCGCGCTTGGAACGCTGTGCTAATTTATTGATGTTCTCGCCCGGTTTAACTATTCAAGAAGCCTCACACTGTTGTGGTTTTCTGTCTCCCGCATCTTTCTCTCAAGCCTTTAAAAAGCACTTTGCTTGTTCGCCTACTCAGTGGCGAGACAAAGGATATAGTCAGTTTAGCCAAGCCAATTATCAGCAACATTGGGGTGAAGAGTTACAGCAACGCATGCTCAATGCCAAAACGCTGCAGATGCCTGAGGTTAAAGTGCAACGTTTGGCTGCCCAGCCAGTTGCTTATGTTAGGCATCAAGGTTACGACCGTTCTATTCGCCAAGCTTACGAGAAGTTGCAGGTCTGGGCCGATAGTCAGGGGCTTGCATGGCAAGAAGATAAACTATTAGGTTTATATCACTCCAATCCAGATATTGTGCCAGCTCCGCTGTGTCACTATGTTGCTTGCCTGGAGGTGGATGGGCCAATAATACGCCGGAGTGGAGTTAGTGCTTTAACCATTCCTGGTGGAATGCACGCCACACTATATGCTGCTGGAGAGTACGGGGAACTATTGCCGCTATTGCATAAGTTTTACATGCATTGGTTACCCCAAAGTAGCTATCGCTTGGGTGATACGCCGGCTTATGTTCGCTATTCTCAATGTCAGTTTCTTGATGAAAATGAGCACTTTGATTTACAACTTTGTATACCGCTAACACTTTAGTTGATTCGTGCTAACAAGTAGATTTCATATATATATCAAATAGCTGATCATTTTTAACATGCTTATCAATGTAATATTATTGTCATATTTTAGTCATAAAATCGTCGCCCAAATTAGAGCCTAATAGGCTTGTTAGGGATTGCTGCAGAGCTGGCTATAGCCAATCTGCGAATGGAGATTTTATGCGAGTATCACGATTCTCGAGGCTATCTGCGATAGCATTATTTGCCGTAAGCGCGGTGTTAATTGCAGCCTTATATTTATCTCTTGTTGAGCTATCCAGCTCCAATCAGCAGCTACAAAATTACCAATCCCTTAAATCCCAGTTCAATAGCCAATTAGTGGCTAAGATAAACAACTACCTTAATACCGGTAATGCTTTAGAGCTGAGTGAGGCTGAACGTTTATTGTTTGAACTGGTAGAACGCTCTAATCAGCAGCAACTTCCGGGCTTGGCTGAGCTACTAAACCAGCTACACAGCGCCTTGCAAGATCGCTATTTAGCACTGGGTAAACTAAGTGGTAACGAACAAGGCTTACTGGTAAATGCCGAACGCGAAATGTTGGGTTGGGCAGACAGCACTGTGGATTATGGCTTAAGCGCTAGTGGTACTAAGTCACGAGACTATATCCAGCAAGGCAGTGAGTTACTTAATGCTTTGGTTAATTTATCTATGCAGCGCAGTCGCTACTTTACCGAACCAAATACTAACAGCAAGTCTGCTTACGATGATGCTTTTTCTCAGGTCAATAAACACGCCAAAGCCATTGATGCGTTGCCATTGTTAGGCGTGATGAGTGAAGTGGAGATTGATGAGTTCGCCTTGGGCGATCCTGAAGAAGCGGTCGATTTAGCCGAAGAGATAAAAAGTGAGTTAGTTAGCTTAACTAATCGCTATCCAAGAGAGCTGCAATCAACCAATGCCTTAATTGAGCAGCGTATGGTATTGCGTAGCGCATTGGCAGCAGACATTGAGCTGCTTACTCAACAAATCTCTCAAGCCGAGCAAGGAGTGATTAAGCAGCGAGATGGGGTTACTCAAACTGTTGAGCTTACCTTATACAGTGTTGCTGGCTTAATATTGTTGATTGCCATCGTTATGCAAGTGGTGATGCAAAGCACCGTGCTTAAACCCCTGCGTGAATTGCGCAATGGTTTTGCGCTACTGGTAGACAATGGCAG
This sequence comes from Agarivorans sp. Alg241-V36, assembly GCF_900537085.1. Lineage (NCBI taxonomy): Bacteria > Pseudomonadati > Pseudomonadota > Gammaproteobacteria > Alteromonadales > Alteromonadaceae > Agarivorans > Agarivorans sp. Alg241-V36. The sequence continues at coordinate 367,401 of NZ_UNRE01000001.1, forward strand.
TATTCAACAGCTAAAAGTGCGTCGAAAAAATACCGAAATTGGCGAGATCGCGACTTTCTTTAACCAACTTCTGGCTAAGCAAGAAGACTTAGAAGAGCTTAAGAATAAGCAACTCTCTGTGGTTTCCAATTCTTTAGATTCGGTGACTAAACAGGTTCGTGAAGTGTATCTCACTTCTGAGCAAACCGACCACCAAGTGGCCGAGTCACAATTGCTGATGGAGCAGCTTCGCGCATTAACCGAGCAACTCAACCAAGTGTCTAGTGATGTTGAGAATAACGCCAATGCTACCCAAAGCGCGATGAATGAATCGCAGCAAAATGTAGAGCAGGTAATGAATGCCAGCAAACGGACCAGTACCGCCGTTACCGAAGGGCGAGAATCACTGGCGACCTTGGTAACAGCCGTTACGGATGTAAGCGCAATTTTGGATGTGATACGCAGCATTGCTGAACAAACCAACTTGCTCGCCCTAAATGCTGCTATTGAGTCTGCCCGCGCCGGTGAACATGGCCGCGGCTTTGCCGTGGTAGCCGATGAAGTAAGAACGCTGTCGATGCGCACGCAAAGCTCTTTGGAAGAGATTACCGGCATTCTTAATCAGTTAAAGCAATCATCTACTAGCCTTGAATCAAACATTGGCGGGATAGAAGAAGCCAGTGAACACCAACAGGCTATTTCTTCTAAGCTAATGGAAACCACTCACCAAGTGCGTGAGCAAGCTGAAACCTCAGCTCAAGTTGCCCATCAAGCCAGTGAGTATATTCGTGAGCAAAGTGAACACGTGGGTAGCTTTACGTCTAAGATGAGCACCGTGAAAACCCAGGTTGAATCCGCTTACAAACTAGCGACCAAAATTGAATCAGATGTGAGCCAACAAGTCTCTACGATTGTTAATGCCTTAAAACCTGCCTAGCCAATTAAGCCAAGCGCATCTTGGCTTTAGCATGTTATACTCGCGCATTAGCTCATACGGAGCTTATCGAATCTGAGAAGAGAGAGAAAATGCTAGAAATTGGACGCCTTAATCAACTAGCCGTGATTGAAATGGCTGACTTAGGTGCCTACCTAGAAGGTGGCGAGTTTGGTGATATTTTGCTGCCGAGCAAAGAGTTGCCGGCTGAGCTGAGCATTGGCGAGCAAATCGAAGTATTTGTTTACCGCGATAACCAAGGCAACTTGCTGGCCACCTTACAGAAACCTTTAGTGCAAGTTGGCGAGTGCGCTAACTTGCAGGTAAAAGATATTAACGATGTGGGGATCTTCCTTGATTGGGGCTTAGATAAAGATTTGTTCTTACCCTTTGGTGAGCAACAACAGCCCATGGAAGTTGACCGTCATTACGTAGTTTATGTTTACTTAGATAACGAACAACGCATTACCGCCAGCAACAAACTTGACCGTTACATCGATAAGTCTGACCACAAATATAAACGTGGTGACAAAGTAGAGCTGTTAGTTGCTGGGCGCACCGAACTTGGTTACAAAGCCGTAGTAAACAACAAGCATTGGGGCGTATTGTATTACGACCAAGTGTTTAAGCGTATTCGCGCTGGTTATGCGGGCACGGGTTATATTCAAAAAGTACGAGAAGACCAAAAGCTCGATGTAAGCCTAGAGCCTATCGGCATCCAAAAAGCCATTGATATTGGCGACACTATTTTAGCTAAGCTTCGCGAAGAACAGGGCTATTTGGCGATTAGTGATAAAAGCACTCCGCAGGCCATTTCAGCTATCTTTGGTGTGAGTAAAGGTACCTTTAAAAAAGCCATTGGTCGCCTGTATAAAGATGGCTTAATTACCATTAGCAAAACGGGCATCGTGCTCAACGATAAAGACTAAGTAACCTTGCTTTTTCCTTCTATTGATAAGCCCGCCTAGCGGGCTTTTTTGTACCTCTTAACAATCTTGCGTTGGTAAACTTGTGCCTAGTGGTACATGTGTTAGCGTGACTAACTATATATTTTCAATGAGTTAGTGTTATGGCAAATATTCTGGTCGCGGGTTTAGTGAATATAGAAACCACACTTAAAATAGAAGGTTTTCCCCAGCACTATTACCCGGTTACTTATCCCTTTGACGGTATTCAGAGCAGTGTCTCCGGGGTGGCATACAATGTGGCTAAAGCCCTAGCAACCTTGGGCGATGAAGTAGACTTATGCACCCTGTTAGCGCCTGATATGGCCGGGGATCAAGTACAGCAAGCACTAGCAAAAATACCGCGAATAAATGCTTGTTTAGATATGAGCATGCAAAGTACCCCGCAGTCAGTGATTTTGTATGATCCTCAAGGACAGCGGCAAATTCATGTTGATCTTAAAGATATCCAGCAGCGCAGTTATTCCTCTCCGCAACTAAGCCAGCGCTTATCAAAGGCTGATGCAGTAGTAATGTGTAACATTAATTTTGCGCGACCGATGTTGGAGCAAGCCAAGCAAGCAGGAAAGTTGATTGCCACAGATGTACACACGCTTGGAGATATTGAGGATGAGTACAACCAACAGTTTCTAGCTGCCGCCGATGTATTGTTTCTCAGTGATGAGCAGGTAGAGGGCGATTATCACCAGTTCATCTGGCAGCTGGTCGAACGCTATCACAACTCAGTGATTGTTATGGGTTTAGGCAGCAATGGTGCTTTGTTGTTTACCCAGCAGTCTGGGCATATTCAGCATTTTCCAGCCATAAACACACGTACCATTGTGAATACCATTGGAGCGGGAGACGCCTTGTTTTCATGCTTTCTACATTACTATGTAGCTAGCAAAAATGCTGAGCAAGCGCTGCAGCGGGCAATAACTTTTGCCTCTTACAAAATAGGTGAAGCAGGTGCTGCTTGCGGTTTTTTGAACCATCAGCAGCTAGAGGACTTGCTTGGCAACTAATTGATAGCTTTCAGTTAGTTGCCAATTCGCTAGAGAGTAACTACAAGCTATAGCGAAGTTTAAGCTCGTTGGGGTGAGGGGCCAAGTAGGCTTGTTTAGCAACGTAATGATTAGGGTGCTCACGTAAATAATGCTGAATAAGGCTAATAGGCACCAATAAAGGTAATAAACCCTCACGGTATTCATGAATTCGTTCGGCTAACTCTTCTCGCTGTTGAGCGGTAATTTCGCGTTTGAAATAGCCCTGCAAGTGCTGCAATACATTACAGTGGTTTTTGCGGCTGCAGTTGTGTTTCAAAATTCCCATAAAGCCTTCGATATAGCTAGCAAAACCTTCGCTATCATCATTGCCTTTAATGTTGGCTAAAAGAGGTCCAAGCTCGCGATATTTGGCTGGGTGATGCGCCATTAATAAGTATTTATATTTGGCGTGAAAGTCTTGCACTTTTGCTACGGTAAAGCCTTCATGCTCAAGGGTTTTCCATTGGTGGTAAGCAAATACACGATTGACGAAGTTCTCGCGCAGAATTGGGTCGTTGAGACGGCCATCTTCCTCAATAGGCAGTAAGGGATAAGCCTTAATTAACTCTGCGGTAAAGGTGCCAACGCCATCTTTGGTAGCATTGTTTTTAGCTGGTGAATATACGCTGACTCTTTCCATGCCACAGCTGGGCGATTTGGCACACACTACGTAACCACTGTGGTGAGCGAGTTGAGGTAAGCGACGCTTTGCGTATTCTTGCATTTTTTCGGTCACATCAAAGCTGCCATCACTAGCTTGTAAGCTAATAATGTCGTCTTGCTCAACTAATCGAATGGTTTTTCTAGGGGTGCCCATGCCAATCGCCATTTCGGGACAGGTGGGTTCAAAGTCGAAATATTTGGCTAACTCTATGCGGCAAAAGCGTGATTGCTTGTGGCCGCCATCGTAACGTACTTCTTCGCCTAATAAGCAGCTACTAATCCCTACAGAAATTTTGTCACTAGAAAATTTATTCATGCTGTCAGCTCCTTCGCATTATATTGAGTATAACGTTGCTCAGCGAAATAGGATCACTGTAATTGGGCAGTTTTAAGGATTGCTACTAAATATTTGATTTAACTTTTTAGCCAAGCGCTGGCCGGCGCGAACTATTTGTAACTCTAGAGTGGGGCGATGTTGAGTCGCGTAGTCATCAGATAAGTTTTTATCGGCAAGTTGATAAACCGCAGGCAATAGCGCACGGCTTTGATTTAACCATTCTTGGTAGGAATGTAATTGGTCGTTGCTGGGGTAGCTTACTTGAAGGTGCTGGGCATATTCACCTAAAGATCGCTTATTGTTATCAAGTAATTGGCTATCCCACACGCGGTGTAGGTTGGTCGTTTTACCGTACCAGTTTACTGTGACTTTATTTCCGCCACGATCTTTGGCATAACCCACATGCAAGGGTTGATGAATATCACCGACAAAATGAATATAAAATTTTAGGGCTTGTTGGCGTTCTAACTTGCTGAGGTGTGCTTGCTTGAGTTGCTGCTCAAAATACTCCAGTTGGCTAAGTACATCTCCTTTAGGATTTCGCTGGCTTTGCTCAAGCGACTGTCCTTTAGGAATGTTAATGTAGTGCCAGGGGCCGGTGTGCTTCCAAGCATCTTGTTTTCTCGCATAATCTGCCCATATTACAAGTACCACCATGCTTTTTCCATCAAGTATTTGCTCTATACGTTGTTGGCTTTGCGGCTCGAGCTGCTGCTGAGCTAAATAAGCAATCAGTTGATGCCCTTTCATGCCAAAAGCAAAACAGCTTTGAGAAAACAAGCAGACCAAAACAATACTAAATCGCACAGAGGTTAAAGTAGTTAAGCGATTTAGCATTGCTGATTTACAGGCGTTTATAGCTGACTCAGAATGTGTTCAGCCTTGCTCACTTCAAAGGATTTTGGCGGTTCTACATTTAAGTGAGTCACCTTTAAGTTGTCAATAATCATGGCGTAGCGTTGTGAGCGAACTCCTCCAAAACTGGCGGTATCCATATCCAAACCTAGCGCTTTGGTAAAGCTTGCATCTCCGTCGGCTAGCATTTGGATATGCTCAGCATTTTGGGTTTCGCCCCACGCTTGCATCACAAAAGCATCGTTTACCGAAACACATGCGATCAAATCAACACCTTTGGCTTTAATGTCGTCTGCTAGCACCACATAACCCGGCAGGTGAGCTTCGGAGCAAGTAGGGGTAAATGCACCAGGCACCGCAAATAGCACCACTTTTTTGCCAGCAAACAGCTGGTGGCTAGTATGGTTTTGCATCCCTTGTTGATTTAGCTCAGACAGCGGAGCATCTGGAATTGTTTGTCCTACTTCTATCATTTCGCACTTCCTAGTTATGGCTAAACGGTATCACCGCTTGGTTGGAGGTTTTAGCCTAGAGTGGAATAGGGTTTAGCGCAAGCGGGTATTAGTTGTGGTGTGGGCGGAGCGTAACTCTTGGCAGGTAGCCGCAATCCAATAAAGGCCACTTATTAAGTGAATAAACGGCCTCGGCGGATTTATTTTGATTGTAAACACCTGCTTTGAAGTAGTGTGGAGTTTAGTTATCGACTCAATGCTGCTGCCTGTGCGGTGATTCTTATTGCTAACATTAGTCGCAATGACGTTCTAACTAGATTAAGTCACTAAGCTTTGGCCTCTAACTCTTGTTCTACCTTGTCGCAAATATAGCGACTTATAGGAAAAGCAGAGGTTGCCGCAGGCGAGGGAGCGTTGCACACATGTAAGCTACGCGGACTGTTGGCGAATAAAAAATCGTGCACTAGGCTGCCATCTTTTAACACAGCTTGGGCACGAATGCCGGCTGGATAAGGGCGTAGGTCATGAATATTTAAACTAGGGCAATATTTTCTAACCCGCTGCAAATAGCCAGATTTAAACATGGAGTCTTTTGTTTCGCTAAGGCCGCTACGAAAATGCTGTTTAGCCACCTTCCAGAACCCCTTGAATCCGAGCATTTCTTTGGTATCTGCAAGGTTAAAGGAACCCTTGTTATAACCCTCTCTCGACCAGCCTTGCACGGCATTGGGGCCAACGGTTACGCTGCCATCAATCATCTTGGTGAGGTGAACACCCAAGAATGGTAAATCAGGATTAGGAATGGGATAGATAAGGTGTTTAATCAGTTGGTTATGGCGAGGTTGTAATTGATAGTATTCGCCACGATAAGGAACAATTTGAAAGTCGATATCTAGCTTAAGCATGTTGCATAGGCGATCTGCCATAAGCCCGCCACAGGCAATAAGGTATTGGCTACTTATTTGACCATGCTGAGTATCGATCAATATTTTGTCGGCTTGTTCGCTCAAGCCTGTCACCTGGTGAGACAGCAAAATCTCGCCGCCTGCTTGTTGAAATAACTCGGCCAGTTTTTGGCAAATTTGCGGGTAACTAACAATGCCAGTGTCTTTTACCTGCAAAGCGCCTAAGCCAACGATGTTAGGTTCAATTTCTTGCAGTTGTTTCGCATTAAGCGGTTTTACCGTAATCCCATTTTGTTCACAGCGTACGGCGAGCGCCTGCATATCACTTAATTCTTGTTGATTGGTGGCCACCAATAGCTTGCCGCATTGTAGGTAGGGAATGTCGTACTGTTGGCAAAAACTAATGGTGTCTAATAAACCCTGCTTACAAAATTGGGCTTTAAGGCTGCCAGGCTGGTAGTAAACACCGGCATGAATTACGCCGCTATTATGGCCTGTTTGATGAAAGGCGAGTGAGGCTTCTTTTTCTAGCAGCACTACCTTGGCGCTAGGTTTACGCTTAATCAGTTCTAAAGCGCTGGCAAGGCCAACGATGCCTCCACCAATAATGCTGTAATCGTAGCTCAATGAACCATTCCTTTTACTGCTGCTGCCCAATTAACTTACACCTTATTCTTGAACAGGAAAATTTCAGCTTAGACTAAAGATAAAAATCTGCTACTGAATAAAGCCTGCGTCAGTGATAAGGTCAAACTTATCGAAGGGCGAATGAGGCGCTAAATGGATTTCACAATTTATCATGGATTGTTATTACTCACAGTAGGATTATTTGCTGGAGTTATCAATACCTTGGCTGGAGGGGGATCGAATCTCACTCTTCCAGCGTTAATGGTAATGGGGATGCCTGCAGAAGTAGCCAATGCAACCAATCGAGTGGGAATATTTTTGCAGTGTTTAACCGGCGTGATTGGCTTTAAAAAGCACGGTAAGTTGGACACTGAAGATGTTGCGCCTATTTTGTGGCCAACCTTGGTGGGTGGTTTGGTAGGCGCTGTAGCAGCCTCTTACGCTCCTTCGTGGATCATTAAATATTTGTTACTTGGCGCGATGCTCGCGATGGCGGCATTAATGCTGATTAAACCCAGTGTTGTTGCCCCTGCTGCTGGAACCTCTGCCCGCAAAATGAAGGATACTCCTTCGGCAAAATGGAGTTTAGCCCTCGCTGGTTTTTATGGAGGATTTGTTCAAGCTGGTGTTGGCTTTATTTTGATTGCCGCTTTAGCGGGGAGTTTACGCTACGATTTAGTTAGGGCTAATGCGCTGAAATTAGTGTGTACCATAGCTTTTACTAGCGTGGCTTTAGTGGTGTTTATCGCTCGGGACCAAGTATTATGGCTGCCGGGTTTAGTATTGGCGGTGGGTTATATTGTTGGTGCGCATTACGCGGTTAAATTTGCCATAAAGGCTGCCGCCAACACGCTTAAGTGGTTTTTGTTTGTGATGACCTTGGTAGGCTGCGTAGCTGCATTGTGGTTTTAAGGTTTTAAGCGCCAACTTGAAAGGAAAGTAGTATGCAAAAAGTGTTAATGATCATTGCTATGTTAGTACTGAGTGCTTGTAGTTCTAAGCCTGAAGGTATTGAACCGGTTCAAAATTTTAATCTAGATAAGTACTTAGGCACATGGTACGAAATAGCGCGCTTGGATCATTCTTTTGAACGTGGCATGAGCCATGTTACTGCGACCTATGCCCTGCGTGATGACGGTAAAGTATCGGTTCTCAACAAAGGTTTTTCCGAGCAAGACCACCAATGGTTTGAAGCTGAAGGTGTGGCCCAGTTTGTTAGCGAGCCAAACATCGGGCACCTAAAAGTATCCTTTTTTAGGCCGTTTTATGGCGCCTATGTGGTGTTTGCCTTAGATGAAAAAGACTATCAATATGCTTTAGTTGCAGGACCAAACCGAGACTACTTGTGGCTGCTGGCTAGAAACCCAGAGCTATCGCATGCTATTCGTGCTGACCTAGTGCATCAAGCTAAAGAACTTGGTTTTGATACTAGCGAACTGATTTTTGTAGAGCACCACGGTGATGTGATAGCGTCAAAAGAGTGAAAGGTATTTTACAACAGGAGCAAGTATGTGGACTGAAGGTAAAGTAATTCAACGTATGGATTGGAATGACGAGCTGTTTTCCTTGCGCATAAAAGCAGACATTGCGCCTTTTGTTGCAGGGCAGTTTATTAAGTTGTCTGAAATGCGAGACGACAAACGCATTGCCCGCGCCTACTCACTGGTTAACCCGCCCAGCACTGACTATCTAGAAATACTGGCCATTAAGGTGGAAGATGGGCTGCTGTCACCCAACTTACACTTGCTACAAGCTGGCGACACCATTGAAGTTTCAACAGCGGCTGCAGGGTTTATGGTATTAGACGAAGTTCCTCCTGCTAAACACCTTTGGTTAATCGGCACGGGCACCGGCATTGGGCCTTTTTTCTCGATGCTGGAAACCGATCAAGCTTGGGAGCGTTTTGACAAAGTTGTACTGATTTACGGTGTGCGAAAAACGAAAGACATCGCTTACCAAGAACTGATTGATAAGTACTTAAGTGAGCAAGCGGATAAATTTGTCTTTCAAGCCATGGTAACCAGAGAAGATAGCGCTGGCGCATTGAGAAGTAGGATCCCAGCGGCACTGGAGACTGATCAGTTAGAGAATGCGGTAGGGCTTTGTCTTAACGCCGAAGACTCACAAGTGATCATGTGTGGTAATCCGCAAATGATCACTGATGCGCAAAGCATTCTCGAAAATAAAGGCTTAAAGAAAAACCTTAGACGAAAGCCTGGGCAAGTTACGGTAGAGCGTTACTGGTAGTGTGTTTATTGAGCGAAAATGTTATTCTTTCGCTTAAATATTTGTCACTTACTTGATGCAATGTTTAACCATTGGCGCAAAAACTCAGCAATTGTTGTCGGTATTTTTTACAATATGACAATAATAATTTAAATCTATTATTTAAGTTGTTGTATATAAAGAGTTATTTAACTTGGCCTAGTTTTTGCTTCTAATCTGATTAGTGATATTAAAGATATACATACTGCTATTTGGGGGCACTGTGTTTAAACAAATTTTATTAGTAGCAAGTTGCGCTGTTTCGTTGTCTGCTTTTGGTTCTACGCAGACTTGGGACTTTAGCACCTTTACCGAAAACGGAAGCGGTGACGGTAATACTTATAGTGGCAACGGCCTTACGCTATCTGGTTGGTCTAATACGGATTCTCGTGACCAATATATTGAGTCTGGAGAGTTGGATTACGCTAGCGGTTATGGTTTGACATTACAGAATCGTGATGAAGGGGGAAGCGCTCCTGATCATGCTATCGACAGCTATAACAACAAAGACTGGAAAAAAGACTACGACATGGTTTTACTTAGCTTCGATGAAGCGGTAAACCTTGCTGGTTTTTCTTTAGGTTGGGCTAAAGAATCAGGTAATAATGAAGCTGATGTTACGGTGCTGGCTTACTCAGGTAACGATACGCCTACTTTAGCTGGTAGCAATTGGGGCGACGTTGCAAGTGCTTGGTCAACTGAAGCGCAAATTGATGACGCTAACGCTTACGCTTACCAGTCTATCAGCTCAAGCGCTTCTTCGAAGTACTGGTTAATCGGTGCTTATAACCCAATCTTTGGAAACATGGGCCACTCGATAGGTAACGATGCATTCAAATTAGCTGGCGTTAAAGCTAACAGCCCGCAAGTGCCAGTAACCAGCGTACCAGAGCCTGGTACAGTGCTAATGTTTGCAGCGGGCCTATTTGGTATCGCATTACGTAGCAGAAAGCGCCAAGCTTAAGCAATACTTCCTTTTCCTGTATAAACAAAAATACGAAATACTGTGTATTTCGTATTTTTTTGTCTTTTTTTTACTACCTGTTCATTAGATACTGTTTAAGGCTGAACTGACTAGCCCTTGAAGCAACAAGGAATTAGCTTTGATAATGAACAAACTTTTGGTAGCTCTGTGTTTACTGTGTGCCACAAATCTTAGCTTTGCTGATCAGCAGGCTAATGAGTACGAACTTGCCGTTAAAGCTTTCCATAGTGGGGAAGAGAATGAAGCCTTCATCCATTTAAAAAATGCCCTAAAAGCTAACCCCGAACACCTCTCCTCAAAACTACTACTCGCAAAAGTATACTTTAACGCGAATAACTTAGGCTCTGCTGAAAAGCAGTTAGAAGAAGCCTTAGCTTTAGGTGCTGATATTAACTTGGTATTGCCACTTCTAGGTAATATTCTGATGTTGCAGGGTAAAACTAACGAATTGCTGGCCTTTGAAGAGCGAGTCAATGAGTTTTCAAAAACTACTCAGTTCGAATGGAAGTTATTGCGCGGTCGAATTTACTTACAGAAATCTCAGCCCGAATTAGCACGTAGTGAATTTGAGCAAGCTACCAAGCTTATGCCAAATAAACCTAGCGCTATGAATACCTTAGCCACTTTATATTTGAGACAAAAAGAGTACGTGCTTGCTGAACAATGGATTGAACGTTCCTTACAGATAGCTAAGAACAACGAGAGAACTTGGTTATTGAAAGGAGATTTGGCTGCAAACCAGAAAAACCTAACACTTGCCTTGGAGCATTATCAAACGGCTTATCAGCTAGACCCACAAGACCCCAAAATTTTGCGCAGCTTAGTGATGACTCACCTTAAGCTTAATCAAACAGAGCAAGCTAAGCGCTACTTGAAGCAAATCCAAGAACAAACACCCAATGATCCAACTGCGATATTAATTGGCGCTACCTTGTTTGCGGGTGAAGACAATACCGAAATGGCAGAACAGGCCTTAGCGGATTTATCCCAAAAGGTCTCTGCGGCAGAAACTGACGAGCTAACCGACGCAAATACCTTACTGTTCATTCAGGGCGCTTCGGAGTTTATTCTAGAAAACGATGAAAAAGCCCAACAGTACTTGAGCCAGTATTTGCGTCAAAAGCCAAGTGATCTCGGGGCTACCCGGATGCTTTCTAAACTGTATCTTCGCAACAATGAGTCCTACAAGCTGCAGCTACTTTTGCAAGATCATTTTGACTACATTATTCGTGACTTAGCTTTGTCGGTTCAATTGGTTTATTTGTACATCGATTCCGGCAGGTTACGTGCTGCCCATCAAGCTTTCGAGCAAATTCGAGCTTACCATAGCGACTCAAATTACATGGTGATTTTAGATGCAGAACTAGCAAGGGCAAGTGATGAGCCAGAACGGGCATTAAGTTTGTTAAAAGAGCTGCCTTTTACTGAGGAAAACGCACCAATAAAGTGGCTACAGTTGAAAGGTGAGCTGGCTTTAGAGCTGAACAAGTTTGACCAGGCTAAGCCGGTTATCGAAAGCTTAATCGCCCGGAATATAAACAACGCCAATGCGCAGAACTTGATTGCTGCCTATTACATTAAAACAGAACAGGCCGAGCTTGCGCTTCGTTACTTAGATGAAGTGTTGGCTAGCAATCCAAATAATATAGGTGCGAGCTTTAACAAAGCGGTGGTGCTAAGAGCCCAGGGTAGTGCTAAAGACGCACTACAAATCCTAGAGCAGTTACTAGCAGTGAATAAACAGCACACGCCTAGTCATCTATTGGCTGCCCGCATTCATCTTGAACAAAATAGCTATCCTCAAGCAACTGAGCAATTAGACAAAGTGTTGTTGTACGATCAAGACAACCGTCAGGCTCGTGAGCTAAAGCTTGATACTTATATGCAAACAGCTCAATGGACAAAAGCCCTAGCAGAAGTCGAGAAGCTAAATCGCGAATACATTCTAAATGAGCGTTACTTAAGTGCTTATGCTGAAATATTGATTCGACTAGAGCGTTATGAAGATGCTGACTATCCCTTAGGTTTATTAGACAGCCTTTGGAAAGAGCAGCCAAATAAGTTGATAGGCTTAGCCAGAATGCAGGCTCAAGCAAAACAGCTAACAAATGCCAAGAGTTCCCTATTAAAATCTCATCAGCTGGCCCCCGATAATATGTCTACTTTGGTCTTACTCACCAAAGTAGAGCTAGAACAAAATGACTTGGAAGCGGCTGAAAAAACGGTGGCAGATTTAGCCAGCAAATTTGGCGAAAGCAGCCAGTTGTATCTTTTGCAAGGCGATATTCAAATGCACAAAAGCCAGAAGCTACAAGCGCAGCAACAATACAGTAAAGCTGTAGAGCTGAATGCTTTCAATCGAGAAGCGGTGGTGCGTTTGTATCAACTGGCCAAACAAGACATTGCCAATGATGCTTTTCACCAACAAATGGAAGGTTTGGTCACAACTGCTGCTGAGCTGGCTTGGCATAAACGTATTCTGGCAGACAGCTATTTACACCATAAGCAGCTAGATAAAGCGCAACAACACTATGAAGATTTGTTGACCTTACCGGCATTAAAGCAAGATCCAGGGATATTAAATAACTTGGCGAATATCTACTCCAGCCAAGACTTAGATAAAGCTTATCAAACTGTTGCTCAGGTAGTGGAGCAAGGCGCCAAAAATGCCGCTATTTTAGACACCATTGGATGGATAGAAGTACAGCGCGGTAACGTAGATCAGGGCTTGGTTTATTTGCGAGAAGCCTACACAATGAATGCATCAGATGCGGCAATTCGTTATCACTTAGCATTTGCACTCAATAAGCTAGGACGCAAAGCCGAGGCGAAGACCGAAGTTGAAGCAGCCTTAGACTTAGACCAGCAGTTCTCTGAATACGAAGCTGCCAAATCTTTGTTAGAGAGCTTGAGCTAGATAAAGCTTAAGAATTAAAAAAGGCCACCGTGAGGTGGCCTTTTTGGTATTAACTCAGCTTAGTTAATACGTTTGTATTTAATGCGATGAGGCTGGGCAGCTTCTTCGCCAATGGTTTCCTTGAGCCATGCTTCGTATTCGGTAAAGTTACCCGCATGGAAGTTCACTTGGCCTTCATCTCGATAATCAAGAATGTGGGTAGCGATACGGTCTAAGAACCAACGGTCGTGTGAAATAACCATGGCACAACCAGCAAACTCTAATAAGGCATTTTCCAATGCTCGCAAGGTTTCTACGTCTAAGTCATTGGTTGGTTCATCCAATAACAATACGTTGCCGCCAGCTTGTAAAAGCTTAGCGAGGTGCAAGCGGCCACGCTCACCACCAGATAGCTCACCCACACGTTTTTGCTGATCGCCACCTCTAAAGTTGAAACGACCCACATAAGCACGGCTTGGGATTTCTACATTGCCAATTTTTAGAATGTCAGAGCCACCCGATACTTCTTGCCATACGGTTGCGTTGTTATCCATGTCATCACGGAACTGATCTACGCTGGCGATTTGCACGCTGTCACCAATTTCGATATCGCCTGAATCGGCTTTTTCAGCACCAGTAAGCATGCGGAATAAGGTAGATTTACCAGCACCGTTAGGACCAATAATGCCAACAATGGCACCTTTAGGGATACTGAAAGACAAGTCATTAATCAGTACTCGTCCGTCATAAGCCTTGCTTAGGTTGTTTACATCAATAACCTTGTCACCCAGGCGTTGCGCAGCAGGAATAAACAGTTCGTTGGTCTCGTTGCGGCTTTGGAAGCTTTGAGTATTAAGCTCTTCAAAGCGAGCCATACGCGCTTTGCTTTTGCTTTGGCGACCTTTAGCATTTGAGCGAACCCACTCCAATTCTTTTTGAATCGACTTCATGCGTGCTTTTTCTTGAGAAGCTTCTTGGCTTAAGCGGTCTTCTTTTTGTTCTAGCCAAGACGAGTAGTTACCTTCCCAAGGAATACCTTCGCCGCGGTCAAGTTCTAGAATCCAACCAGCAACGTTATCTAAGAAGTATCTATCGTGGGTTACTGCCACAACAGTACCTTCGTAGTCATGTAAAAAGCGTTCTAACCAAGCAACCGACTCGGCATCCAAGTGGTTAGTAGGTTCATCGAGCAATAACATGTCTGGCTTTTCTAGTAATAAGCGACATAGCGCTACGCGGCGGCGTTCACCACCCGATAGCTTTTCAATTTTTTGGTCCCACTCTGGCAGACGCAAAGCATCGGCGGCGCGCTCAAGCTGGTTTTCTAAGCTGTGCGAATCGTGCGTAGCCAAAATAGCTTCCAGCTCACCTTGTTCTTTAGCAAGGGCGTCGAAGTCTGCATCAGGCTCTGCGTAGGCTGCGTAAACTTCGTCTAATCGAACTTGAGCATTTTTTACAACGGCAACTGCTTCCTCAACCACTTCGCGAACGGTTTTATCTAAATCCATTTGCGGTTCTTGAGCTAGGTAACCAATTTTGGTACCTGGGTTGGCGCGTGCTTCTCCCTCAATCTCGGTATCAATACCGGCCATAATGCGTAGTAGGGTAGATTTACCCGAGCCGTTTAAACCTAACACACCAATTTTAGCGCCTGGGAAAAAGCTTAAAGAGATGTTTTTAAGAATGTGTTTTTTAGGGGGAACGATTTTACCAACGCGGTTCATCGTATAAATAAATTGGGCCATTTGCCGTTCCTTTAAAAGGTCTATATTCGAATCTTTATGTTGCTAAAGCATACACGCCAATTCGCTAACAATTATCTACCGCTATGATACTGGCTTCGTAGACGGAAGCTAGCGTTGTTAGGCACTTTATGCGGTGGTTTTTTGATGTTGCGTAGTGAAGCAGTATAAAGCTGGGGTATCTACTTGTTTTTAGTATGAGTAAGCAGAGAGCGCTAGTCGAATTTGCTAAACAATAATGGTATGTTGGCTTTATCACAATTTGATACTGCAGATTAAATGAAACAGATTCTAGTAGCCTGTATTGCCCTTTGTATGGCATTTTCAGTTTCCGCTTTAACCTACGATTTACCAGAAGATGGCAGTCGTTTGTTGGGTGGTAACCAATGGCACCGGGTACAAAAAGGCGAAACCATCGCCCTTATTGCCGAACGTTATGGTGTTGGCTTTTTAGCTGTAATGGCTGCCAACAAAGGGGTTGACCCATTTTTACCTGAAGAAGACACCGAGCTTCTTATCCCCACTCAAATTTTGCTACCCGATGTGGAGCGTAAAGGGGTAGTGGTAAACTTAGCTGAGCTGCGCTTGTACTACTTTCGCCCAAATAGCACCGAGGTAGACGTGCTGCCAATTGGTATTGGTAGAATTGGTCGAGAAACACCAGAAATGTCTACCTACATTAGTCAAAAGCGCGAGCAGCCAACCTGGACTCCTACGCAAAATATTCGTAACGAATATGCCGCTAAAGGCATTATCTTGCCGCCCGTTGTGCAAGCTGGGCCGGAAAACCCTCTGGGTGAATATGCTTTGCGCTTAGCCTATGGAAACGGTGAGTATTTAATCCATGGCACTAATAAAGAATTTGGTGTTGGTTTGCGAGTGAGCTCTGGTTGTATTCGCTTGTTTCCCGATGACATCGAGTATTTGTTTTCGCAAGTTAACCTGAAAACCCCGGTTAGAATAATCAATCAATCTATTAAACATTCACTGGAACCTAGTGGCGAATTTTTATTAGAAGTGCACCAACCACTTAATCGCTCTGAGGAAGAAGTGACTCAAGCAACGTCCTTACAACTTAGCCGAGATGATATTAAGTTTATTACTCAATCAGGGGTTGATTCATCGGTAGTCAATCAAGCTTTGAAAAACCAGCAGGGTATAGCGTTGTCGGTGGGGGAGAAACAAGGATAAAAAAAAGGTGATGCTTAGCATCACCTTTTTTTACATCACGATTAACTTACTTAGTGTAAGAAGATGCGATGTTGTCGATACGTTCGTTAGCGCGCATCGCTTCAGCTTTAGCTTGGTCAGCACTCATTTGAGCTGACTTGATGTCGCCACTCAAAGAGCTTTGCTCTGCACGAAGAGCTGCAACTTCGTTTGATAGTGCATCAACTTTGTCGCTTAGAGATTGTACGTTGTTTTCTAGAGCGGTAGTGTTTGAAGAACAACCCGCTAGTAAAATGGTAGAAGCAATAGCGCCTGCAACTAAAAACTTATTCATGGTAAGTCCGTCCTTTATATTCAATTCTAACGATTGTTAGCAATCGTTGATTCGTTTAAGCAAAGCTATTCACTGCAATTGAGTGAGCCGCTGGTATGATTATGGCTCAATATGAGCAAGCTGCAAGCGTTTGTTAGTAAAACCAAAAAAAAATAAGGCGAATACAGTTATTTAAGTTGATTTGTTAACATTTTTGCAACAAAGGGCGTCGCCGCCTAGAGACAAAGTTAATTGCCGCTAGCTAATTGTTAGTTAGCAATTTTACACTGCTTATTAGATTGTTTCTTAATATGCTTAAATTCGGCCAGTTGATTGGCTTTGTTTTGGTAGCGTTTAGGCAGGCCTTTAACCACAATGAGGTAATCACCTAAGGCTTTTTTCTGCTGTTGGTTTAACTTTTCAAACTCATTATGGTTTATCGCTACTAAAGAGCTAACTTTTTGACCATTGAGGCGTTGCTCTACCCTCGAGTAGGTGCCTTGACGCTGCTCAATATGAAAATTGCCCACAGTATGCATCACCTGCTGAGTGGATTGATTTTCTAACTGCTTAACAATCGATTCAGCCATGGTTTCATCCCAGGCTAACATCGCAAAAAAGTGATTATTGCTTCGTTCGCTATCGCCGTGATGGGCGTTGCCAAAAAGGCGCTGTTGGTAGGCAGGGTCATCGGTCGTGAAGTCTTGGGCAAGTTTGGCACGTTCCGATTCTTCTAAACCCTCTAAATAGCCTAAGCCTTGTTGGCCAATACAGCGAACATGTTCACGTGGGGCATTGGCTGCAACCACTGTAAGTTGTTTATCTTTGGCAAATTCTACTAATGGGCGGTAATCAGAACGGTAGTTGTCCCAAGCCTTAGTTTGCTTAATTAGCCACTCTTCGCCTATTTCATTAGTTAAATAGCTATTTACCACTGTTTGTTGACTGCGATTAAATTGCTCCATGGATAAACTGAGTTGATTTTGCTGTTGGTATAGTGCTTCGAGCAAACGCAGCTGAGCTAAGTGAATAGCAGGGTGGCTATGGTATTCGCCAAACAGAACTACCTGAGAGTCAGCTAGCTGCATAGCCAGAGTCTGGGTATTTTCGATAATCTGTTGGTCGTTTGGGTTATATAGCACGTAGTCATAGTAAGTCTCGAGCTGAATACTGCTTGCTTGTGCGGAGTCCTCAGTAGGAGCGGTGGAGCTACAAGCCGATAAAAAGGAAAGTGCTAAAAAGAGGCCAGAGAGACGAAGTAACATAATAAAACTCTAATTGTGGATGATAATCATTATCATCTTACCCTGTGTAGCGGTGAGATGTAATGCTTAAATTAACGTGAATTAATTTCATAAAGATCAAAGCAGCTAATGAGGCAATTGCAAATGCAACAGGCTAAACGCACACTACGGCTTTGAAGTGTACTAGCGGTTAATTGTTACATTTGTTCAGTTAAATCGATGTATAGCGTAAAAAAATTGCTGTGATCTGAAAAGGACTCAGGTTAGAATGCGCCTTCGAAAAATCACCCACCAACATGTAACAAAAGAGTCAGGAGATACTGATGTTAAAGCGTGATATGAATATCGCCGATTACGATGCCGAATTATGGCAAGCCATTACTAAAGAAGAAGTTCGTCAAGAAGAGCACATTGAGCTGATTGCTTCTGAGAACTACGCCAGCCCACGAGTAATGGAAGCGCAAGGCTCTTACCTTACTAATAAGTACGCCGAAGGTTACCCTGGTAAGCGTTACTATGGTGGTTGTGAGTATGTAGACAAAGCTGAAGTATTGGCCATTGAACGTGCCAAGCAACTTTTTGGAGCAGATTACGCAAACGTGCAACCACACGCTGGTTCGCAAGCAAACTCTGCTGTTTTCATGGCTTTGTTGAAAGCAGGTGACACGGTACTAGGCATGAGCTTAGCCCACGGTGGTCACTTAACTCACGGTGCAAGCGTTAGCTTCTCAGGTAAAATTTACAACGCAGTTCAGTACGGTATTAACCCTGAAACTGGTGAGCTAGATTACGCAGAAGTAGAGCGTTTAGCTAAAGAACACAAACCTAAAATGATTATTGCTGGTTTCTCAGCATACTCTGGTGTGGTTGATTGGCAACGCTTCCGCGATATCGCTGACGAAGTAGGTGCTTACCTGTTCGTAGATATGGCCCACATTGCCGGTTTAGTGGCTGCTGGTTTATACCCTAACCCAGTACCTGTTGCTGATGTAGTAACAACTACTACTCACAAAACTCTAGCAGGTCCACGCGGTGGTTTGATTTTGGCGCGTGCCAACGAAGAAGTAGAGAAGAAACTAAACTCTGCGGTATTCCCAGGTGGTCAAGGTGGTCCTTTAATGCACGTTATTGCTGCTAAAGCGGTTGCGTTCAAAGAAGCGATGGAGCCAGAGTTCAAGCAATACCAGCAAAACGTATTAGACAATGCCAAAGCAATGGTAGCTGTACTGCAAGAGCGTGGTTACAAAATTGTATCTAACGGCACTGAAAACCACTTGTTCTTGGTTGATTTAATCGACAAAGACATCACTGGTAAAGACGCTGACGCAGCATTAGGCCGCGCAAACATCACCGTAAACAAAAACTCGGTTCCAAACGATCCGCGTTCACCATTCGTAACCAGTGGTCTACGTATTGGTACTCCTGCAATTACTCGTCGTGGCTTAGATGTAGCCGCTTCTAAAGAGTTAGCGGGTTGGATTTGTGATGTATTAGATAATTTACAAGACGAAGCGGTAATTGAACGTGTTAAAGGCCAAGTGTTAGAACTTTGCCAACGTTTCCCGGTCTACGCTTAAGTAAGCATGTAAAAGTCAGGGATTGACGGAATAATAGAAAGGAGGCTTTGGGCCTCCTTTTTTTGTTTTCGTTTGCTAGTCAAACTACGGATAATTAAGACTAAATGTGAATAGGAACACAAACCAAGGAGGGATAGGCTAGGTTTTAGCCTGAGAAATATACAGTTGGTACTGAAATTGCTCAGCTTTTAAGACCTAATTGATAAGTCAAATTACCAGCGGTAGATGGTAATTGTTAACAAGAGAGAATCACCATGGACATGAATCCTGTGGCTAGCGCAAAAAGACTAATGATTATGCAGTTTGTTATTTGGGGCAGTTTTATGCTGTTCATCATTTCTTAGTTTGCGCGCATTAAACAAAACCATTGGCAATGGACTTGCCTGAATCTGCTTGATTAAGCGAGGGCTTAGTTAATGCTAATCGCTTACCTTGATTAAGGTGGGTGGTGCAGGCCACTCTAAGTAAAGATGTAAAATTGCCTACCTTTTCATCTCGTTGTAATACCTCATGGTAAATTTGCGTTAAAAAGCCTGCCAAACTAAGGTTGGCCTCTTCGGCTATTTGTTCCAGTAGTTGCCAAAAAATAGCTTCTAAGCGAATACTGGTGACCACGCCATCTAAACGTACAGAACGAGACTTTAATTCGAACAACTCTGCTTCGGTGCCAGAATAAATTTCACACATAGCCAAATCCACCATGATTAAACCGAAGTCTAATCATGGTATATAAAGTCAACTTTTGCCGTTTCACTTTGGTATTAAGCCAATAACTTATTAAATTGAGCCAGCCATTGTGGGTGGGCAGGCCAAGCTGGAGCGGTGACCAAGTTTCCATCGGTGACGGCTTGGTCAACGGCAATATCGGCATAATCGCCGCCAGCAGCGGTAACCTCAGGGGCGCAAGCCGGATAGGCAGAAATCTGTCTCCCAGAGGCAATACCTGCCGCTGTTAATAGCTGCGCGCCATGGCAAATTGCCGCTATAGGCAGTTGTTTATCGGCAAAGGCTTTAATTATTTCTAAGACCTTAGCGTTTAAGCGCAAGTATTCCGGAGCACGCCCGCCAGGCAGTAATAGAGCGTCAAATTCATCGGTGTCAATGTCAGCAAAACTGCCATTTAAGGTGAAGTTGTGCCCTGGCTTTTCGGTATAGGTTTGGTCGCCTTCAAAGTCGTGAATAGCGGTTTTAATTTGTTCACCACTACGTTTTTCTGGGCAGGTGGCGATTACTTCATGACCAACCATTTGCAGTGCCTGAAAGGGCACCATTAATTCGTAATCTTCTACAAAGTCACCTGCAATAATCAGTACCTTCGCCATGATGTATTCCTTAACAAGTTGTTTACATTTTTGCTTCAGCCTAACTTGAGTGGGAAGTTAAGCGGTAGTAATTGGTTACTACGTAAGCACTGTATGCTTGTGTAATATCGTTAACTTTAGGCTAATCAGTCGCTTAATAAGCTAGGGGCTAAAGGGGAGGTATTTGGTGTGTTGGCTAAAGTGAGAGCTAATCCTCATTTTCCTCTCGTCACTAGCTTGGCGCTATTCTCTGTGGCCAAGACCCTATTCATTCAAAGGAATTATCGGTATTTTCGATAGTTACGCTTTAGCTAACCTGTACCTCTGGCGGTTTAGCAGATAAAATTGCCGGATATTCGAATAAGGGATCTCCCATGCATTGTCCATTTTGTTCTGCTCATGAAACTAAGGTTATTGACTCGCGTTTGGTTGCCGATGGCCACCAAGTAAGAAGGCGTCGTGAATGCTTAGAATGCCATGAGCGCTTTACCTCTTTTGAGCTGGCCGAACTGGTTATGCCAAGAGTGATTAAAGGCAACGGCATTAGGGAACCCTTTAACGAAGAGAAAATGCGTGCAGGCATGATGCGCGCATTAGAAAAACGTCCGGTGAGTGTTGATCAAGTAGAGCAAGCGGTTAATAAAATTAAGTCGCAATTACGGGCCACCGGCGAGCGCGAAGTCGCCACTAAGTTCATTGGAAAAATTGTTATGGAGCAATTGATTGGCTTAGATAAAGTGGCCTATGTGCGCTTTGCTTCGGTTTATCACTCCTTTGAAGATATCAAAGAATTTAGCGATGAAATTGCTAAGTTGGAAAAGTAAGTGAGCTTTAGTATTCAAGACTGCCAGTTTATGGCAAAAGCCATTGCTCTTGCTAAGCGTGGAAGGTATACCACGGCACCCAACCCTAATGTGGGTTGTGTATTAGTAAAAGACGGTCAAGTTATCGGTGAAGGTTTTCACCGAAAAGCCGGTGAAGGGCATGCCGAAGTAAATGCGGTGGCAGACGCCAAGCAAGGCGGTTTTAGTTTAAAAGGGGCGACCTGTTATGTCACCCTTGAACCCTGTAGTCATGTAGGCAGAACACCAGCTTGCGCCACCATGTTAGTCGAGCTGCAAGTGGCCGAAGTGGTTATCGCTATGGTTGATCCTAACCCTCAAGTGGCTGGGCGTGGCATAAAGCGTCTTGAAGAGGCTGGAATTAAGGTTCGAACAGGCCTTATGGAACAGGCCGCGCGCGCACTTAACCCAGGCTTTCTCAGCCGTGTAGAGCGTAAGCGTCCTTTTGTGCGCTTAAAACTTGCTGGCTCTATTGATGCTAAAACAGCCTTGGCTAATGGTGAAAGTAAGTGGATTACCTCTGCTCAGTCTCGCAGTGATGTGCAAAGAGAACGAGCAGCCAGCCATGCTATTTTATCTACCGCTACTACGGTTATTCGTGATAACGCTAAGCTAAACGTTAGGTTTAATGAACTTGCTAGCCTTGCTACTCAGCTAGATGAAGCAAGTCTTCGCCAGCCGCTACGGGTGATCATTGACCGTAAACAGCGTCTTGCTGAAGCCGCTCAAGACCTTAATATTTTTAAACATAGTGAGTCACTGTGGCTGGCTGGTCATCGGCCGCAAGCGCAATTGCCAGCTGCAAAACAGCTGGTGATTGAAGATACGCCGAGCTTTTTGCAGCAATTAATGCAGCAACTGGCTGAAGCTGAAGTCAATGATATTTGGGTTGAGGCTGGGGCTAACTTTGCTGCGGCGCTAATTCAAGCCAACTTAGTTGATCAACTTATTTGTTATCAAGCAGGTTTGTTGATGGGAGCCGATGCTCATAGTTTGGTGGGCCTAGAGGGTTATCAGTCAATGGATGCCTTAAATTCTTGGCAATGCCTTGAAACTCGCCGTATTGGCCCCGACATTAAAACTATCTGGATCCCCCAAGCACAGGGCACACATTAATGTTTACTGGAATAATTGAAGCCCTAGGCAAAATTTCTCGCATTGAAAAACGCAGTGGCGACGTGCGATTAAACATCGCCACTGTCGACTTAGATATGTCAGATGTAAGGCTTGGCGATAGTATCGCGGTAAACGGTATATGCTTAACTGTGGTCGATTTCAGCGCGGAACACTTTTGCGCTGATGTATCCACCGAGACTTTAAGTTTAACTTCGCTGGCTAAATGTAAGCAGGGCGACAAAGTGAACTTAGAAAAAGCGATGTTAGCCACTAATCGATTTGGTGGCCATATTGTCAGTGGCCATGTTGATGGCTTAGCCGAAGTTGTCAGCATTAGTCCAAGTGCTCGGGCGATTAATATCTGGCTAAAGGTTCCCCATGATCTAGCACGTTACATTGCGCATAAAGGATCGATAACCGTAGATGGAATTAGCTTAACGGTGAATGAAGTACAACAGCAACAGCTACGTTTAACCATTATTCCCCATACAGCCGAGCAAACAACCATTGGCGCTTGGGCTCCGGGGCAAAAAATTAACGTAGAAGTTGATGTGATTGCTCGCTATGTAGAGCGTTTAATCGGCTATGCTGATGAGAACACTAACGATTCAAAAATAAATACTGCATTTTTGGCACAGCACGGCTTTTTAAAGTAGCTGCGTAATAAAGATGCTCTATTAACAATAAATACTCTCCCTCAAAGGTAATAAAGGTTTTGCTATGTCACTAAGCAGTATCGAAGAAATTATTGAAGATTTACGCCATGGTAAAATGGTGGTGTTAATGGATGACGAAGATCGCGAGAACGAAGGTGATTTGATCATGGCTGCCGACATGGTAACGCCAGAGGCCATTAACTTCATGGCTACCTATGGTCGTGGATTGATTTGTTTGCCAATGACTAAACAGCGCTGCCAACAACTTAAGTTGCCGCTGATGGTTGACGTAAATACCGAGCAGTTTGCCACTAACTTCACGGTATCTATCGAGGCTGCTCAAGGAGTGACCACCGGTATTTCTGCAGCCGACCGTTCGCGCACGGTTCAAGCTGCGGTAGCACGTGATGCAAAACCTAGCGACATTGTAATGCCTGGCCATATTTTCCCTTTAATGGCGCAAGAAGGCGGCGTATTAACCCGCGCAGGTCACACCGAAGCGGGAACCGATCTAGCCCGTTTAGCAGGACGAGAGCCGGCAGCAGTGATTGTTGAGATCCTTAATCAAGACGGCACCATGGCACGGCGCCCCGATCTCGAAGTATTTTGTAAAGAACACGACTTAAAGATGGGCACTATTGCCGATCTCATCGAATACCGTAATAACAACGAAACTACTATTGAACGCGTGGCAGAATGTAAAATGCCAAGTCGCCATGGTGATTTCAAGCTGATTACCTACCGCGATACCATCGATGAAAAAGTGCACTTTGTTATGCAAGCGGGTGAGATTAAAGAAGATGAAGCCACTTTAGTGCGCGTGCACTTGCACAATACCTTTAGTGATTTATTAGGCAGTGATCGAGCTGGAAAAATGAGCTGGCCACTAGACAAGGCCTTAGGAAAAATTGCTCAAGAAAATGGTGTGTTGGTATTGCTTAGCACTGATGACAAAGCCGATAACTTGATTGACCAAGTTAAGGCCTTTGCATTGCAAGATCGTGGTGAAACCCCAGCACAAAAACAAGCACAAAGCGCTTCACGTACCGTGGGTGTGGGCTCGCAAATATTAGCCGATTTGGGCGTGAGTAAAATGCGTTTGTTAAGTTCGCCTAAACGCTACCACGCTTTATCGGGCTTTGGTTTAGAAGTGGTTGAGTACATCGACCAAGAATAATTCCTGTATTAGTTGTAAATAATTTTATTAAGGGCCTAGCTGATTAGTTGTGCTAGAATAGCGCGATTTTTTTGATGGACTCAAAGAAAAGGCAGAATTAAGTATGAAAGTAATTGAAGCAAATTTAGCTACACCAAACGCTAAAGTGGCTATTGTTATCGCTCGTTTTAACAGCTTTATTAATGAAAGCTTGTTATCTGGCGCTGTGGATACCCTGACTCGCCAAGGCGGAATTAGCGATGACAACATTACTGTTGTTCGTGTGCCGGGTGCAGTAGAAATTCCACTGGCTGCTAAACGCATTGCAGCAAGCAAAAAGTACGATGCTATTATTGCTTTAGGTACGGTAATTCGTGGTGGAACTTACCACTTTGAATTAGTGGCTAACGAATGCCACAAAGGTTTAGCGCAAGTTATGATGGAATTTGATATTCCAGTTACCTTTGGCGTGCTTACTACTGAGTCTATCGAGCAAGCGATTGAACGCGCTGGCACTAAAATGGGTAATAAAGGTACCGAAGCTGCCCTAAGCGCTTTGGAAATGATCAACTTAGTTGATCAGATAGAAGTTTAATTTGAGGAATTCTCTGTGAAACCAGCTGCACGTCGTAAAGCTAGGCAATTTGCTACTCAAGCAATTTATCAATGGCAGGTGACCAAGGACAGCGTTGCTAACATCGAACATCAGTTCTTAACCGAACAAGATATGAGTAAGGCCGATGTTCCGTATTTTTCTACTCTGCTATCTGGCGTAGTAGCAAATAGCGAAAAGCTAGATCAAGCGATGAGCTCTTCGCTTTCTCGTAAGTTAGAAGAGTTAGATATTGTTGAACACGCAATTTTATTGATTGGTGTTTACGAGCTGTTAATGGTGAGCGATGTGCCACCTAAAGTTGTGATTAACGAAGCGATTGAATTAGCTAAGTCATTCGCCGCTGAAGATAGCCACAAGTTTGTTAATGGCGTGCTAGATAAAGTACTACGTTTACAGCAGTTTAAGTCTTAGTTACATGTCATCTCAGCCTCCTTTGGGTGAATTTGATATCATCGAAAAGTTTTTCCAGCGCAGTGCTTCACGCCCCGATGTATTACTCGGTGTCGGCGATGACGCAGCGCTGGTAACGATTCCCGAGAATAACCAGATCGCTATTTCTACCGACACTTTGGTAGAAGGTGTACACTTTTTCTCTGATATCCCACCTCGCGCGCTTGGTCATAAAGCACTTGCGGTTAATTTAAGTGACATGGCTGCCATGGGCGCAGAGCCGCGTTGGGTGACCTTAGCGATCACCTTACCGGAAATTGACGAAGCATGGCTAGCCCAATTCAGCAAAGGCTTTTATGACTTAGCTGAATACTTCAATGTAGCGTTAATTGGTGGCGACACCACTAAAGGCCCCTTAAGTATTACCGTAACGGTTCATGGCGTTGTACCTAACGGCAAAGCCTTGCGTCGCGATGGGGCCAAGCCAGGTGACTGGGTATATGTGACTGGCAATATTGGTGACTCTGGCCTTGCGCTGGCACACCTTCAAAACAAAATCAGCTTAAGCCCTCAGCAGTTAGAGCTAAGTTTAAAGCAGCATTATTACCCACAACCTCGGGTGCTTGCTGGCTATGGCTTACGTGACATAGCCTCTGCAACCATTGATATTTCAGACGGTTTATACAACGACTTACAGCATATCCTCAGAAAGAGTCATTGCTCGGCGACCCTAAAGCTAGACAATCTGCCGTTGTCAGAAACCATGAACGAGGCGGTGGGTGTGGACCAAAGTATCGCGCTAGCCTTAAATGGCGGCGAGGATTACGAGCTGTGCTTTACCGTACCAGAATCTAATAAAGGTTCGGTGGATACGTCTTTATCTTATAGTGGTGTGCCTTATACCTGTATTGGGCAACTAGCGCCTGGCCATGGCGAGATAAAGCTAAAATATCAGGATAAACCTTATCAAATCGAACCCACCGGTTGGGATCACTTCAATTAGTCCTAGCGAGTAGCGAGAACTGCAATGGATAAAGCCTTAGCCAAATTAAGCTTACGTAACCCTCTTCACCTATGTGCACTTGGCTTAGGCAGTGGTTTGGCCCCCAAAGCGCCGGGCACTTTTGGCACCTTAGCAGCCATTCCTTTGTATCTAATACTCGCACCATTGCCTATTTGGGCTTACGTGGCGGTATTAATCATAAGCTTTGTTTTTGGTGTTTGGTGCTGCCAAAAAGCCAGTGATGCGATGGGGGTGCACGATCATGGCGCCATTGTATGGGATGAGTTTGTTGGTTATTGGATTACCATGTTTATGGTGCCGCTATCACCGCTTAATGTGCTGCTTGGTTTTGTGTTATTTCGCTTTTTCGACATATTGAAGCCTTGGCCAATCAAAGTTTTGGATAAAAAAGTTCACGGCGGCTTTGGTATAATGATAGATGACGTATTAGCTGGCGTGTTTGCCGCAATATCGTTGCAAATTGTGCTGTTTGTCCTCGCTTAACAGAGCATTCTCTCTGCTTGCCAAATTTGTTCTCCCCCAAATATAGTTAAATCTGCTTATGCACCCTCTGCATAAGCTTATTCTTTATTGCATAAATATGACGATATATCGAATCCTTAATCACTATCACTATGTTCTGTGATTTTTGGATTATAAAATCCTGTTTATGCTATTTACAGTGGCAGATAAAAATACTAATTTATTACGGGCAAAAAGCGGATCAGGCTTGTTTAAGTCTTGCTCAGTTAACAATTGTTGCTTGTACAGCGACATTTGCTAGCGCAGGGTCTAGATTTATCAAGAACAATAATTATTAGTCTATTCGCAAACACACCGGAAATGCAGCCACAACGGTTGCATACATGACAAGATGTCACACGGAGAATCATAATGAAGAAAGGATTGGCGAAGCTGTCACTTGCACTTGTAGCTAGTGCGGTAGCTGTGGGCGTTCAAGCGCAAACATTTGTCTTCTGTTCAGAAGGCAGTCCAGAAGGTTTTAACCCAAGCTTATATACAGCGGGAACCACTTTTGATGCGTCTTCTAAGACCATCTTCAACCGTTTGGTTGAATTTGAAGTAGGCACAACCAATGTTGTTCCAGGTTTGGCAGAGTCTTGGGATGTTTCTGAAGATGGCCTAGAGTACACCTTTCATTTACGCAAAGGCGTAAAATTCCACAGTCAGAAGAAAGGGTTTAAACCTTCTCGCGAATTTAATGCTGACGACGTAGTGTTCACTTTTGAACGCCAAGATGACCCAGAGCATCCATACCATAAAATATCGGGTGGTTCTTACGAGTACTACAGCGGTATGGGTATGAACGACCTAGTAAAAGAAATCGTTAAAGTTGACGATTACACGGTTAAGTTTGTACTAAGCAAACCTGAAGCTCCATTTATTGCAAACATGGCGATGGACTTTGCTTCTATCTTCTCTGCTGAGCAGGCTGATGCAATGCTAGCTGCAGGTACTCCGGAGAAATTAGACTTAGACCCTGTGGGTACTGGTCCTTTCCAAAAAGTACAATACCAAAAAGATTCAATTATTCGCTACGTAGGTAATGCAGATTACTGGCAAGGCGCGCCAAAAATTGACCGTTTGGTATTCTCAATTACACCTGATGCTTCTGTTCGTTACGCCAAGCTTAAAGCAGGCGAGTGTCATGTAATGCCTTATCCAAACCCGGCTGATGTTGAGCAAATGCAAAAAGATGCTGACATCAACCTTATGAGCCAAGAAGGCTTGAACGTAGGTTACTTGGCCTTTAATACCCAAAAAGCGCCATTTGATAACGTAAAAGTTCGTCAAGCGCTTAGCCTAGCGGTTAACAAGCAAGCGATTATCGACGCAGTGTTCCAAGGCAGCGGTAAAATTGCTAAAAACCCAATTCCACCAACAATGTGGTCTTACAACGAAGATACCGTTGACTACCCATACGATCCGGTTAAAGCAAAAGCTTTACTGGCTGAAGCGGGTGTGACTGATCTTAAGACCAACATTTGGGCAATGCCTGTACAGCGTCCTTACAACCCTAACGCTCGTCGTATGGCGGAAGTGATTCAAGCTGACTGGGCAAAAGTAGGCGTACAAGCTGAAATCGTTAGCTACGAATGGGGTGAATACCTTAAGCGTTCTAAGCAAGGTGAGCACGATACCGTGTTACTTGGTTGGACTGGTGATAATGGTGACCCAGATAACTTCCTAAGCGTATTGCTAGGTTGTGATGCTGTTGGTGGTGGTAACCGTGCTATGTGGTGTCATAAGCCATTTAACGACGTAATCATGAAAGCTAAGCAGATTTCTGTGCAAGCTGAACGTGCACCATTGTACGAAGAAGCACAGTTAATCTTTAAAGAACAAGCTCCGTGGGTAACTATTGCTCACTCAGTGGCTTACAAGCCAGTTCGTAAAGAAGTTCAAGGCTTCAAGATTGATCCATTAGGTGGTCACCACTTCTATGGCGTGTCGCTAAAATAAACATACTTAAGGGGCTGGCAACAGCCCCTTTCCTTCCTTCAGACACAGAGCTGTAGTTATGTTCCAGTTTATTATAAAAAAATTGATGTTGGTGATACCCACCTTCATCGGCATTACTCTTTTAACCTTTACTTTGATTCGCTTGATCCCTGGCGACCCAATCGAAGTAATGGCAGGTGAAAGGGGCGTGTCTCCTGAACGTCACGCAGCCTTGCGTGCCGAGTTGGGCTTAGACCAACCCTTGTTGGTCCAATACTTTGATTATGTGAAGAATATTGCGAGTGGCGATCTTGGACGTTCATTAATCACCAAGACGCCAGTAACCGAAGAATTTATGACCTTGTTTCCAGCCACTGTAGAGTTGGCTAGCTGTGCAGCATTGTTTGCCATATTGGTAGGCTTGCCCTGTGGCATTATTGCGGCAGTGAAACGGGGTTCCTTATTTGACCACTCGGTCATGACCTTTTCTCTCACCGGCTATTCCATGCCCATATTTTGGTGGGCCTTGCTGTTAATGCTGGTGTTCTCGGTTAACTTGGGGATAACCCCAGTGTCCGGGCGGCTCGATGTGACCTTTTGGATAGATGAGGTCACCGGTTTCATGTTGATTGATACCTTACTCTCCGATGAAGACGGCGCATTTTTATCGGCGCTGCATCACTTAGTACTGCCAAGTATTGTGTTGGGTACCATCCCGATGGCGGTGATCGCCCGAATGACCCGTTCTTCAATGCTAGAAGTACTGGGCGAAGACTACATTCGTACCGCCCGTTCAAAAGGTATGGCGCCATTGCGAGTGATTGTGGTGCATGCTTTACGTAACGCCTTAATACCGGTAATCACCGTTATTGGCTTGCAGGTAGGCATTTTGTTATCGGGAGCCATTCTTACCGAAACAATCTTTGCTTGGCCGGGCATTGGCAAGTGGTTGATTGAGTCTATTGGTCGACGCGATTACCCAGTGGTACAAGGGGGCATTTTAATTGTGGCAACCATTATTATTGTGGTGAATCTAATTGTCGATATTCTTTACGGCGTGGTTAATCCACGGATCCGTCACGGCAAATAAGGAGGAGTGTATTATGACTGAACAAACAACAACTCCAGCCACCACTGGACCACAAGTACAAACGCCATTACAAGAATTTTGGGGCTACTTCAGCCAAAATACCGGGGCAGTAGTTGGCTTGGTATTTATCGCAACGATGATTGTGGTGGCTCTGTTAGCCAGCGTAATCGCGCCACATTCTCCTATTGAGCAATATCGTGATGCCTTACTGCTACCGCCATTTTGGGTAGAAGGTGGCACTACTGCTCACATCTTGGGAACTGACGATGTAGGCCGTGATATCTTATCGCGCTTAATTCACGGTGCCCAGCTATCACTCTTTATTGGTTGCTTGGTAGTAACCCTTTCTTTGGGCATAGGGGTGATTTTAGGCCTAGTCGCTGGTTTCTTCCGCGGCTACGTTGAAACCATCATTATGCGCGCAGTAGACATTATGCTGGCCATGCCTAGCTTGCTATTAGCAATTGCGATTGTGGCTATCTTAGGTCCAAGCATCTTTAATGCGGCCATGGCTATTGCCATTGTATCTATGCCACATTACGTGCGCTTAACTCGAGCATCAACCATTGCAGAGCTTAACAAAGACTACGTGATTTCTTCACGGGTTGCCGGTGCTGGCTCACTACGATTAATGTTTATCACTATTCTACCTAACTGTACCGCACCGCTTATCGTACAGGCTACCTTGGGCTTCTCTAACGCGATTTTGGATATGGCTGCATTGGGCTTCCTTGGTTTAGGTGCTCAGCCTCCAACGCCAGAGTGGGGAAGCATGCTGGCCGATGCCTTGCAGTTTGTGCAACGTGCTTGGTGGGTGGTTACCTTCCCAGGCTTAGTGATTCTGTTAACGGTATTAGCCTTTAACTTAATGGGCGACGGTCTACGTGATGCCCTTGATCCCAAGTTGAAGCAGTAGGAGAAGCCTTGTGTCTTTATTAGAAGTGAAAAACCTTACTGTTGAGTTTGGTGATGGAGATAATCCATTTCGCGCGGTAGACCAAGTAGGTTACAGCGTAGAAAAGGGCGAGATTGTTGGTATTGTAGGCGAGTCTGGCTCAGGAAAAAGTGTGAGTTCTTTGTCCATCATGGGTTTAATTGACTACCCAGGAAAAGTGAGTGCCGATACCCTTAACTTTGAAGGGCAAGACTTATTGGCCATGCCAGAGGATAAACGTCGCGCAATTACCGGTGCTGAAATCGCGATGATTTTCCAAGAACCAATGTCGAGCTTGAACCCCTGTTATACCGTTGAATATCAAATTAGCGAAGCGCTTAAAATTCACCAAAGCGGTGATAAAAAATGGCGCCGTAAGCGGGTAATCGAGTTACTTGAGCAAGTGGGTATTCCAGACCCAGAGTCACGCTTAAAAACTTATCCGCATCAGTTATCGGGCGGTATGAGTCAGCGGGTGATGATTGCCATGGCGATTGCCTGTGATCCAAAACTATTGATTGCCGATGAACCGACCACCGCTTTGGATGTAACCATTCAAGCGCAAATCGTTGATTTGTTGTTGGATCTACAAAAACAGAAAAACATGGGCTTAGTGCTGATTACTCACGATTTAGCCCTAGTGGCTGAGTCGGCTCACCGAGTGATTGTGATGTACGCAGGGCAAGTGGTAGAAACCGGTCCAGCCGAAGAGATTTTCTCAACACCGAAACATCCGTATACCCAAGCTTTGTTGCGCTCATTACCTGAGTCGTCTGCAGGCAAAGAGCGTTTAGACGCCTTACCAGGAGTGGTACCAGGGGCATTTGACCGACCGATCGGCTGTTTGCTTAACCCTCGTTGTCCTTATGCGACTGCGCGTTGTCAAAACGAACAGCCTGCTATGCAGGGAGAAGGAATGCGTCAAGTACGATGCTTTACGCCACTGGATGAAAGCGGGAGACCAAGCGCATGAGTGATAGCATTATGAAAGCGGCGGCATTAGATGCTGCGCCGGTTGAACAAGATAGCCAAGAGTCGTTATTGGCAGTAAATGGTGTTAAGAAGCACTACCATGTAAAAGCTGGTATGTTTAAACCAGACGCTACGGTTAAAGCACTCGATGGTGTAAGCTTTAAGCTAGAGAAGGGTAAAACTTTGGCGGTAGTGGGAGAGTCGGGTTGTGGTAAATCGACTCTAGCTCGGGTATTAACCATGATCGAAACGCCCACCGCAGGCGAGTTGTGTTTTGATGGTGAAGACATACTTAGCTTGGGCAAAGATGCGGCTAAGGCGCTGCGTCAAAAAATTCAAATCATCTTCCAAAACCCCTATGGTTCGCTAAATCCGCGTAAAAAAGTAGGCACGATTCTCGAAGAGCCTTTGGTGATTAACAGTGATATGAGCAAGGCCGAGCGAAAGCAAAAAGCCTTAGCTATGTTAGCCAAAGTCGGTTTGCGCCCTGAGCATTACGATCGCTACCCTCATATGTTCTCTGGTGGTCAGCGTCAACGTATCGCTATTGCACGAGGTTTAATGCTCGACCCTAAGGTTGTGGTAGCCGATGAGCCAGTATCGGCGCTAGACGTGTCTGTGCAAGCTCAGGTGCTAAACCTGATGATGGATCTGCAAGATGAAATGGGCTTAAGCTACATTTTCATTTCGCACGATTTATCAGTAGTAGAACATATTGCCGACGAAGTGATGGTGATGTATTTAGGTAAGGCGGTTGAATACGCGTCTTGTGAGGAGCTGTTTGCTAACCCTAAACATCCTTATACCCAAGCGCTTTTATCGAGCACACCTCGCTTAGACCCTAGCCATCGTCGTGAGAAAATTAAGCTAGAAGGTGAACTGCCTTCTCCGCTTAACCCTCCAAAAGGTTGTGCTTTCCATGCGCGTTGTCGTTATGCCAATGAGCGATGCGATAAAGAGCAACCCGCTTTGGTTAGTGAAGCTAATGCGCAGGTAGCATGTTTTGCTCGAGAAGAAGGGCGAATTGCTTAGCTAGCATGCTATCCAATCAAAAAGCGGGCTTGTCCCGCTTTTTTTATTGCGCCATCACGTGTAAGTTAGCAGCATTAATCGTTTTAAGGTTCAAGACGTTGGCGTTGTTAGGAAAGCTGAAAATCAAATCCCTGCCTTTTACTTTGTTGTTGCTTATAAGCCTTGGCGCTTGGCAACCCGCTAAGGCTAATACTTTGGTTTGGGGAACCGCTTTTCACGCCGAGCCACAGCAACTAGTTGATGAACTGGATGCAAATAGTAACTTTATTAATCACTTGCTGTTTGACCCTTTATTTCTTTTGGATCAACAAGGGCGTATTGCGCCGCGCCTAGTCACCAAGTGGAAAATAATCTCACCCACTCAAATCCAATTTGAGTTACGCAGTGACGTAGTGTTTCATTCTGGCAATCCACTGACTGCTGAAGACGTAGAATGGACCTTCCAGCATATTTCTCAGCAAGCCCATTTACATGCTTTGTTTGCACCTATTAAAAGCCTCAAGGCGCTCAACACTCTGCAATTTGAAGTTCGCACTTATCGGCCTTTTTCTGAGTTGATTCAACGCCTAAGTTTTATCTTTCCAGCGGATAAGCAGTTTTACACTGCTGAAGAAAATCTAAACTCACCTTTTACCGTATCGGGAACGGGGCCTTTTAAGTTGAGCCGCTATATACCTGGCATTGTTACAGAATTTGAGATTCATGAGCCCTATTGGCGCACTAATCGCAGTAACGTAAGTTTGATTAAAGTGGTGCCAATTAAACAAGCAGAGATGCGCATGGCTAGTTTGTTTTCTCGCGATGTAGATATCGTTGACCACGTGCCAGAGAACTACGTAGAGCTGCTCAACAAAGATAAGCAACTGTCGGTCATTCAAACCGAGGGGCTAAAATGGTTGGCGATAGAATTGAATCAGCGCAACCCAGCCTTAGATAACCGGCGGGTTCGCCAAGCTTTAAATCTCGCCATCGACAATATTCGTCTGGCCGAAGTTTTAGGGCCTTATGCTTTAGCATCTACTCAACTCAGTATTCCAGGGCAAGCGGGATACAATACCGATTTATTGCCGCGTTATAACTTGCTGTTGGCTCACCAACTATTGCAGCAGGCTGGATATGAAAAGGGCTTTAAACTTACCATGGCAGTGCCAAAGTCATTATTTGGAGACCAATCTAAGGTGGTTTCTCAACTGGTATCTATGCTGGACCGAGTGAATATTTCTTTGCAGCCGCAGTGGTTAAACGAGCAAGACTACCAGTTGGCGCTAGATAGCTGTTCAAGTGACTTAGTATTAACGCGCAGGCAGGGTGACGCGGGCAATGTACTATCAATTGCACGGGCAATGTTTCTCAGTGAAGGTGAGCCAATTACCGATGAGGGTGGGCCGTGTAAGGCCTATCAAAATGACAAAATTAGCCAACTTATTCTGGCCGGTGAGCAAGAGCTAGATGAGGAAAAACGGATTAAGATTATTCAGTATCTAGAGCAGCAAATCTATCAGGAAGCGGTATTTGTGCCTTTATACTGGCAGCGAAAAATTTGGGCATTGAACCAGCGGATTGATATTAAGAATATGAATCGGGCTAGTCCATTCCCATTGTTTGAGCAGTTACAGGTGCTCGAATAGCCGCTTAAGCTTGGCTGAAGCTTTCGATTTTCTGCTGAATACCTTTGCTATCTAAACCCAGTAAGTCATAGATTTGTTCTTGGCTACCTTGCTCCACAAAGTTGTCGGGTAGGCCAATGTTCAATACTTTTACTTGGTTAAGCTGCTGAGCAAACAAAAACTCGTTTACCGCAGAGCCTGCGCCGCCTTGTATGGCATTTTCTTCCAGAGTCACTAGCACGTCGTACTCAGCTGCTAAGGCTTTGATACAAGCTTCATCTAGGGGCTTAACAAAGCGCATGTCTACTAAGGTTGCATCTAGTTGCTCGGCCACTGGCGCGGCTTTGCAAAGTAAACTACCAAAGTTAAGAATGGCGACTTTCTTCCCTTCTCGAATGACTCTAGCCTTACCAATGTCCATAGCGGTCATTTCGCTATTTACCGGTGTATTGTCGGCACCACCACGCGGGTAGCGAACCGCTGCCGGGCCTTGATGAAGGTGGCCGGTGTATAGCATTTGACGGCATTCATCTTCATTGGCCGGTGCCATAATCACTAAATTTGGCACGGTACGTAAGTAACTTAAGTCAAAGGCACCTTGGTGAGTAGGGCCATCGGCACCCACAATACCAGCGCGGTCAATGGCAAATAAAACCGGCAGGTTTTGAATCGCCACATCGTGAATTAATTGATCGTAGGCACGCTGCAAAAAGGTACTGTAAATGGCAACTACTGGCTGGTAACCAGCAATGGCTAAGCCTGCTGCGAAAGTTACCGCGTGCTGTTCGGCAATAGCCACATCGAAGTATTGCTCTGGAAACTCTTTAGAAAAGCGCACCATGCCTGAGCCTTCACGCATGGCTGGAGTAATGCCCATCAGCTTTTTGTCTTTGGCTGCCATATCGCATAGCCAGTCACCAAAAACCTTAGAGAAGGTAGGGGCGGCGCCTTTGCTTTTAGGCAAGTTATCTTGGCTAGGGTCAAATTTAGGAACCCCGTGATAGCCAATGGGATCTTGCTCAGCAGGCAGATAGCCTTTACCTTTTTTGGTCATTACATGCAGGATTTGCGGACCTTTTAGATCGCGCATATTACTTAGCGTGCGCACTAAGCCTTTTACATCATGGCCATCAATTGGGCCAATGTAATTAAAACCAAACTCTTCAAATAAAGTACCAGGTACTACCATGCCTTTTAGGTGTTCTTCGGCGCGACGCGCTAATTCCTTAATCGGAGGCATGCCGCTTAGCACTTTTTTACCGCCTTCGCGTAGCGACGAGTACAAAGAGCCAGAAAGAATATTGGCTAAAGAATTGTTCAGTGCACCAACGTTCTCAGAAATCGACATCTCGTTGTCATTAAGAATCACTAACATGTCGTTGTGAATAGCGCCGGCATGGTTTAGTGCTTCAAAGGCCATACCTGCGGTCATTGCGCCATCACCGATAACAGCAACTACCTTACGGCCTTGTTGTTCTTTTTCTGCAGCTATTGCCATGCCTAAGGCGGCACCAATAGACGTGCTTGAATGGCCTACGCTGAGTACATCGTATTCACTCTCGCCACGCCATGGGAAAGGATGCAAACCTTTAAACTGGCGAATGGTCGACATTTTTTCACGGCGACCAGTTAAAATTTTGTGCGGATAAGCTTGGTGACCTACGTCCCAAACCAGTTTATCGAATGGGGTGTTGTATACGTAATGCAAGGCTACGGTGAGTTCAACAGCACCTAGACCCGATGCTAAATGGCCACTCGACTGGCTGACACTGTTAAGAAGGTATTGGCGAAGATCATCACACAGCTCGGGCAGCTGTTGCTGCTCTAACTGGCGAAGTTGCGGAGGCAAGTCAGCCAGAGCAAGTGTAGGGTAATCTTTAATATTCAGTGTCATATAAAATGCTTATCATTATTCTTATTGTTGACGACTAGTTGTTTCGATGTACGACATAATCAGCTAATAAGGCTAGCAACTCACTATTGTAAGGCAAACTCTCTAAGGCTTGAAGCGCTTCTTCACCTAGTTTTTCTGCTTTGTCTATGGCGCCTTGTAGGCCCAGTAAACTAGGGTAAGTGCTTTTATTTAGGGCCTGATCTGAGCCCTGTGGTTTACCTAGAGTGTCGGTATCACTAATTATATCTAAAATGTCATCACGAACTTGAAAGGCTAAGCCTAACGCATCTGCATAACGAGCTAAAGCTTGCTGCTCATTTGCTTGTTCAATGTTGGCACAAACCGCACCTAGCATTACCGCTGCTTTGATAATGGCACCGGTTTTATGTTGGTGCACTTTTTCTAATTGCTCAAGGCTAACCTGTTGGTCGGTAGCTGCAATATCTAAAGCCTGACCGCCACACATACCGTTGTAGCCGGCCGCTTGGCTGAGTATTTTTAACATCGCCACTTTTTGGGCATCGCTAGCGGGGGCTTCGGCAATTAAGCTAAAGGCGAGGCTTTGTAAGGCATCACCCGCCAGTATTGCGGTGGCTTCATCAAAGGCAATATGGCAAGTAGGCTGGCCACGGCGCAGCTCATCATTATCCATGGCAGGTAAGTCATCATGAATTAATGAATAGGCGTGAATGCACTCTACAGCCGCCGCAGCAGCGTTCAGTATTTCTTTGGGTGCCTGAGTTAATTGCCCCACTAAATAAACCAATAGTGGGCGTACTCGCTTACCGCCTAGCAGTAAACCATGGCGCATGGCTGCCAAGAGTTTTGGGTCATTAACAACTTGATTGGCTAAAACACGGTCTAAATGGGTGTTTATTTGGGATTGGTAGTCAGCAATGGTGCTAGCTAAACTAGAATTCACTCAGAAGGCTCCTGTTCTAAGGGTTCTAGTGACTCGCCATTTGGCCCTTGGCGAAGTATTTCTACCTGTTGTTGAGCCTGCTGCAATTTAGCTTGGCCAGCATTGGCTAAACTGATACCACGTTCAAATTGCTTAAGAGAATCTTCTAGGCTTAGCTCACCTTGTTCAAGCTGTTGAACAATGTCTTCAAGTTCATTTAAGGTTTCTTCAAACTTCATCTTTTCTGGTTTTTTTGCAACCATGCTAAAGCCTCTATCAAGCGTATTCTGGCGCAAAGTTACCTTAGCCGTATGGGTAGGTCAAACTTGCGACTCAAGTATTTTAATATTGGCCGATAAATATAGAAGAGCTTGGTAGGTCAAGATATTGAAATGAGAACACAAAATTACCTTCGATTCTGTTTTGCGAGTAGACTAGTATTAGTTTAATTAGAATCTCTAGGCTACAGGTTAAAAGGAAAAAGCAGTGGATTTAGCAACGCTGATTGGGATTATCGGCGCCTTCGCCTTTGTTGTTATGGCGATGGTGATGGGTGGCGGAATTGAGATTTTTATCGACATTCCCTCGGTACTAATTGTTTTTTGTGGCTCCTTGTTTGTTGTATTGATGAAATACAACCTAGGTCAGTTTTTGGGAGCAGTGAAAATTGCGGCCAAGGCTTTTATGTTTAAAGCCGACAAGCCCGATGATCTTATCGAGCGCTCTGTCGAAATGGCTGACGCTGCCCGTAAAGGTGGATTTTTAGCCTTAGAAGAAGCCGAGATCACCAACCCCTTTATGCAGAAAGGCATTGATATGCTAGTGGATGGTCATGACGCAGACGTTGTGCGGGCCACCATGGAAAAGGATATCTTGCTTACCTCGGAGCGCCACGAATTTGGAGCCGGTATTTTTAAGGCTTTAGGTGATGTAGCACCAGCCATGGGGATGATTGGTACTTTGATTGGTCTGGTGGCCATGTTATCTAACATGGATGACCCAAAATCTATTGGTCCTGCCATGGCGGTAGCTTTGTTAACTACTTTGTACGGTGCAATTCTCGCCAACATGGTGGCCATTCCTATTAGCGAAAAACTGCTATTGCGTGCGGGTGAAGAAAAGCTCAACCGCACCTTGATTTTGGATGCGGTATTAGGCATTCAAGATGGCCAGAACCCAAGGGTGATTGAAGGCGTGTTGAAAAACTACTTGCCAGAAGGCAAGCGCTCACTAGGCACAACAGACGAGTAGGTAGCGCAGTATGGAAGAACCTTGCAAGTGCCCCCCCGAAGGACTGCCCGCATGGATGGGCACCTTCGCCGATCTCATGTCTTTGTTGATGTGCTTTTTTGTATTGCTGCTCGCTTTCTCGGAAATGGACGTATTAAAGTTTAAGCAAATTGCCGGTTCAATGAAGTATGCCTTTGGTGTGCAAAACTTATTGGAAGTAAAAGACATTCCAAAAGGGACCTCGGTGATTGCGCAAGAGTTTAGGCCGGGTCGTCCAGAGCCAACACCGATTGAAACTATCATGCAGCAAACCATTGATATGACTCAGGCAAAGCTTGAGTTTCATGATGGTGAAGAAGCCGATGCTGGTGGTCAGCAAAAGGCTGCTGGCCAGCAAACCGGTGGCCGAGCTTCAGCCACTCAAGCTCAGTCCTCACAAAGCCAATCAGAAACTCAAGCTCAACAAAATGAAACGGCAAAACGAATTGCCCAGCAGTTGCGTGATCAGATTGAAGATGGCGCGATTGAAGTGGAGTCACTTGGTCAGCAAATTATTATTCGAGTGCGAGAAAAAGGCGCTTTCCCTTCAGGTTCAGCCTTTTTACAACCTAAGTTTCGTCCGGTTATTCGCCGAGTGGGCGAGGTGATTAAAGACATTCCTGGCATTGTTACCGTGTCTGGCCATACCGATAACCAGCAAGCAGAGTCAGAGCTTTACCGCTCTAACTGGGATCTATCAAGCCAGCGAGCTGTGTCGGTGGCTCATGAGCTGATTAAAGTGCGCGGCTTTGCTGAAGAACGACTGGTTGTGAGCGGCTTAGCGGATACTCAACCACTATTGAAAAACAACACTCTTGAGAACCGTCGTCGTAATCGCCGGGTAGAAATTGGCATTATGCAAGGTAAGGCCTCTCAATCGGGTGAGATTGCCGTCTCAGGAGAAGAATAAATAAACCAGCTCGCTTAACTCTGTTAAGCTCGCTTAACTTCCTTTCTACTTTACTACCTTCTATTTTCATTTGATAAATAAGCACCAAAGCGAGCTAAACTAAACATTATTGGCTCACTGCCTAAACACGCGGTATAATTCGCGCCCAAATTTATCAAGGCCCTAGAGTTATGAAGTTCATCGTTAAACTATTTCCAGAAATTGCCATGAAGAGTAAGCCGGTTCGTAAGCGCTTCAGCAAAATTCTTCAAAGCAATATTCGCAATGTAATTAGTCCAATCGATGAAACTATTCGTGTGCGTTTAGACTGGGACCGCATGGTGGTTACCTCGCGTAACGACAGTGAAGAAAATCGCGCCGCGTTGATTCAAGCGCTTTCTTCTACCCCAGGTATCGTTCACTTCTTGGAAGTGAAACAGCATAGCTACACCGACCTACATAATATCTATGAGCTCACTTTTGATGCTTGGAAAGATCGCCTAAAAGATAAAACCTTTTGTGTGCGCGTTAAGCGCAGTGGTCAGCAAGATTTTTCATCAATTGAAGTAGAACGCTATGTTGGTGGTGGCTTAAACCAACACTGTGAAAGCAATGGCGTACGTTTAAAGAATCCTGATGTCACGGTAAAAATCGAAATTACCGACGATGTGATGTATTTGGTGCAAGAGAAGCACCCTGGCTTAGGCGGCTTCCCTATTGCCACTCAAGAAAGCGTATTGTCGTTAATCTCTGGTGGCTTCGACTCTGGGGTATCCAGCTACCAGCTCATTAAACGTGGCGCTAAAGTACATTACTGCTTCTTTAATCTAGGTGGCCGAGCTCATGAGTTAGGCGTGAAGCAAGTGGCGCATCACTTATGGAAGCGCTTTGGCTCATCACATCGAGTTAAGTTTGTAGCCATCGACTTCGACCCTGTAGTCAATGAGATCCTTGAGAACGTTGATAACGGCCAAATGGGCGTGGTAC
Source organism: Agarivorans sp. Alg241-V36 (assembly GCF_900537085.1). Lineage (NCBI taxonomy): Bacteria > Pseudomonadati > Pseudomonadota > Gammaproteobacteria > Alteromonadales > Alteromonadaceae > Agarivorans > Agarivorans sp. Alg241-V36. The sequence goes on from NZ_UNRE01000001.1 coordinate 407,453, forward strand.
TCAAGCGTATGATGGTGCGAGCCGCGTCTAAAGTAGCGCAGCAGCTGGATATTCCTGCGCTAGTAACTGGCGAAGCGGTAGGGCAGGTCTCTAGTCAAACCTTGGTGAATTTAAGCATGATTGACAGAGTCTCAGAAACCTTGATTCTACGCCCGCTAATTGCCACCGATAAACAAGACATTATTGATACCGCCAAACATATCGGCACCAATGACTTTGCCGAGACCATGCCAGAATACTGTGGCGTTATTTCAAATAAACCCACGGTAAAAGCGGTTGAATCTAAGTTGCTGGCCGAAGAGCAAAACTTCGATTTCGCCATCCTAGATAAGGTAGTCGAAGACAGCCGCATTACTGATATTCGCGACGTGACTAAAGAAGCTGACGAGCAAGTAACCGAAGTCGCTAGTGAAGAAGAACTAGCACAAGATAAAGAAGCGGTAGTCTTGGATATTCGCTCGATAGAAGAACAGGAGCAGCAGCCTTTCTCCATCGACGGTGTTGAAGTAAAGCATATTCCATTCTTTAAACTATCAACTCAGTTTGGCGATTTAGACCAATCTAAGCATTACATGCTGTATTGTGACCGCGGTGTAATGAGTAAATTGCAGGCTTTGTATTTGCAAGATGCGGGTTTTAAAAACGTCGCTGTTTATAGCAAAAAATAAGCATGAAGAGAGCCGACGAAAGTCGGCTTTTTTGTAAACTTTACCAAGCAAACTCGTTAATAACTATGCGTTTTTCTGCCTACTTAGCATTTTTGCAAGCTTTTACTGATGGCTCACTCAAATCCTGCGTTTTGTCACACCGTTTGCTGCTAGGTGGTATAAACTTAAATTAGGTTTTAGCACAAAGGGGTAGATGTATGAGCGCTCTATTTTTAGTTACTGCCATGGGTGAAGATAAGCCCGGTACGCTAAATCGCTTGGCCGATATCACCCACTCTCATCAAGGAAAGTGGTTAAGTAGTCGGGTTGTAAATTTAGACGGGCAAGTGGCTTGTATCTTCAAAGTGCAGGTTCCGCAAAAAAACAGTCAGGCCTTGCAGCAAGCTTTGCTCGCAGTGGACGACTTACACTTAACCATAAATGACTGTAAACCCGCTCACTTAACTCAAAGTGAGTCATTAAGTTTGGTGATTGACGCTGAAGACCGCCCTGGCTTAATTAACGACATAACGCGTTTATTGGTGGGGCATGGAGTTAATGTTAATAAGCTCGAATGCCATCGAATGAGCGTGCCCGAAGCTGGCGGCAGCGTGTTTACTGCTGAACTAGACCTTATGGTGCCAGATAGTGAAAACACCGCAGGGATTATTGCCGAGATAGAAAGTTTGCAATCTCAGATGGTGGTAAACCAAGTTCACTAAATTAATTGGTAAACAGTAAAAAAGGGCAGCTAGCTGCCCTTTTTAGTGAGTAATGAATGCTGGTTTAATTATTTAAGATTAAATTCCTTCACAGCATGAAGAATGCTTCGAATACTGTATTGACCAATAAATTTGCCATTCTGCACCACTGGCATTCTGCGACGTTTTTCCTTAATTAACTTTTCCGCCACAGCAAGAATATCCATGTCGGTGCCAATAATATCTACTTCTTCACTCATGTAATCAGAGACTGGGCCGCCAATCTCACCATGATAAGTGCCTTTTAAAATGGCCTGTAAGCAATCAATTTCAGAAATAACGCCTACTACTTCACGTCGCTCGTTAATAACGGTCGCGCCAGAAACCTTGGCAGTAATCATGATATCAATGGCTTCAAATAGTGAGTTTGAAGGGGTAACCGTAACCGGATTTTTGGTCATGTAGTCAATTGCACGAATAGAGGTTAACGGCATGCTTTCTTCCTTAAAATTGCAGGGTTTCTTTAAGATATGAATAAAAAAAACGCTTTTTGTCCAGTTGTTTGTATAAAAAACTAGTGCGAGTTAAAAAAACCAAGGTGACTTTGAATTAATTGTAGTTGTAATGTTGCTCAATAGTCGTATTTTTTGTGGGTAATTAGATTAATAGCCCTTTGGTTACTCTAATTGCTCTGCTTACTACCTTGGTCTAGCGATGTAAATTGTGTGAACAATGAATACTTTAGTCTTAGCCGATACACGTTACACTTGAGCTTAATTGCTTAAGTTCAGCCAAAGAGATCCCGCTAATGAGTCAACGCAAGCTGCATGATTTGTTTTCGCCAAAGTCTATCGCGGTTATTGGCGCATCTAATCGTTCCTCACGCCCAGGCAATGTGGTAATGAAAAACCTGATGAGTGCAGGTTTTAATGGCCCCGTTATGCCGGTAAGCCCTAAATATAAAGCGGTGTTAGGCGTACTGGCTTATCCAAGTATCGAGAAGCTCCCGCAGCGGCCAGACCTCGCCATTATTTGTGTTAACGCCAGCCGCCTGCCAGAGGTTGTGGAAAAGCTCGGCCAATTTGGCTGCAAGGCGGCGATTATTACCGCCGGTGGTTTAGACATTACTTTGGAAGGACAAGAACAAAGTGTTGCAGAGCAGGTTCTGGCATTTGGCCAGCGCTACGGCATGCGTATTTTAGGTCCAAACAGTTTGGGTTTAATGCTGCCCAACATTGGCCTAAACGCTTCCTTTGCACACGCTAATAGCCAGCCCGGCAAAATCGCCTTTGTATCGCAATCGGCTGCGGTGTGCACAACCGTACTTGATTGGGCAAACAACAAGGGCATTGGATTCTCATCTTTCATCTCATTGGGGGATGCTTTAGACATCGACTTTGGCGAACTGCTCGACTTCTTAGCTCGAGACGCCAAAACCCAAGTGATTATGTTGTATATCGACTCGGTGAAAGACACTCAACGCTTTATGTCGGCGGCTCGAGCTGCCTCGCGCAACAAAGCCATATTGGTGATTAAGTCTGGCCGCAGCCGCTTAGGCGCGCAAGCCGCAGCGCTGCATACTGGTGGCTTAGTCGGTAACGATGCGGTATACGATGCAGCCTTTAAGCGTGCTGGTATGTTGCGTGTGAAAGATCTTCACGAGTTATTTGCTGCAGTAGAAACGTTAACCTACGCCAACCCTCTGCAAGGCGAACGCTTAGCCATACTAAGTAATGGCGGTGGCCCAGCTGTGCTGGCGGTAGATGCTTTGATGGAGCGCGGGGGTAAACTGGCAGAATTCTCTCAAGAAACCCTAGCAAAGCTCTCCGAGGTGCTACCCAGTGCTTGGTCAGGGCAAAACCCTTTGGATATTGTTGGTGACGCAGACCCAAGCCGCTACGCTAAAGCCTTAGACATTGTGGCTAGCTCGGGCGAAGCCGACGCACTGCTATTAATGCATGCACCTTCTGCCTTAGCCGGCGCCGAGTCTACAGCCGACGCTTTAATTAACGTAATTAAGCAAGACAGCAAGGCGCGCCGTTTAAATATTCTTACCAACTGGATGGGCGAAGAAACCGCTTATTCAGGCCGCTTGGCTTTCACCAAGGCAGGCATTCCTACTTACCGCACTCCCGAGGGGGCAGTGGGCGCATTTATGCATATGGTGGAGTTTCGCCGCAACCAAAAGCTGTTGTCGGAAACCCCCAGCACCACTGACAGAACCTTAGTTGATCAATCGGCTAAGCAAGTGCTCCAGCAAGCGATAGCTAAAAATATACTTGTACTGGAAACCCATGACGCCAAGCCCCTGTTGCACGCTTATGGTTTGCAAACTATCGATACCTGGTTTGTACACAATGTTGAAGAAGCCATTAGCTGTGCCGATAAAATCGGTTATCCGGTAGCTTTAAAAATTCAATCGCCCGATATATTGCATAAATCAGATGTGCATGGGGTGAGCTTAAACATTAATAACCAGCATGAGCTGGAAATAGCCGCAGAATCAATGCTCGACCGAGTTAAACAAGCCTACCCGCAAGCCAAGGTTGAAGGCATGATCTTGCAGCGAATGGCCTTAACTGCTGGCGCACAAGAGCTGCGTGTGGCGGTAATTAATGACCCAGTATTTGGCCCCGCGATTTTCTTAGGCGAGGGCGGTTCAGAGTGGGACGAAACCCAAGATGCGGCGGTAGCCCTTCCTCCACTTAACATGAGTTTGGCGCGCTACTTGGTTATCTCAGCGCTTAAAGCAGAAAAGATTCGAGACAGACGTTTGCCTAATGGCTTAAAAATGCAGGCGCTTTGCAACATGTTAACTCGGCTCTCAAATCTAATTATTGATTGCCCAGAGATTGCCCGCTTAGATCTTAATCCTGTGCTAGCTGCCGGTGATAACATTACTTTGCTGGACGTGAATATGCGTTTGCAAAAAAGCGATGAGCGCTCAAGCCAGCGCCTTGCTATTCGCCCTTATCCCAAAGAGCTTGAAGAATATTGCCAAACTAAAAGTGGCACTAAAGTACTGCTTCGCCCGATTTTGCCGGAAGATGAGCCAAACCACTTAGCTTTTGATTCATCGCTTACCGAAGAAGATCGCTACAAGCGTTACTTTGGCGCGCGCGGTCAAATGACCCATGAAGAAATGGCGCTATTAACTCAAATTGATTATGCCCGAGAAATGGCCTTTATTGCGGTAGATGAACAAGCTGAAGACGACCGGATGATATTAGGTGTAGTACGCGCCAGCATTGACCCCGATAACTTAGATGCCGAATTTGCCATGGTGGTGAGAAGTGACCTACAAGGCCAAGGCTTAGGCAAGCACTTGCTGCAAAAGTTAAAACGCTACTATCAACAAATGGGCACTCAAACTTTAAGCGGCATGACCATGATTCAAAACCGTGGCATGGCAGGTTTGGCCAAACATCTTGGTTTTAAAGTTAAGTTTGAGCTGGAAGATGGGGTAATTGAAATGCAGCTTGAACTACAAAACAATCCCCCAACCAATAATGAGTAGCTAGGATCTAAAGAACCTAGTTAGCGCTTGAGTTTACAAACTGCTGCATCACTGCGCAGTTTGCATTAATGCGCTGGTCAAAGTCTTCTAGAGCTGGGGTTTCGCTGCACGCACCTTGCTTAGCGCCAATGCGCACTAAGCATGACTCAAAAGAGCTATCGTAGTGGTTGTGAATTAAACCATCGTCAAGCGGGCAACCATCAATACTGTTGTCTTCTGCCACCGAAAAGTACTCGGCTAAGCTGTTGCGCAAACCATAACTGAAGCTGCCGGCTGCTTGCTCAGGCTCAAACGAATACACGTAGCAGTGGTGCTGCAATACATCCTCATGACAGGTAAGTATGCCGTCTCGGCTTAGGGCTTTAAGCAAAGCTTGCTGCTTGATTAACAGCTTACCTTCTTGCGAACTTTCCTCGGTTTCCACTGCATTACCATCGGCGACACCGAAGCCGCGATTAGGGTTTTCTCCTTGAATGTTAAAGCGATGCCCAGCTTTAAAACCAGTAGGATTTACTAGCGGCAATAAGCTTAGGTTTACGCTTGTGAAAACCTGTTCACTGAGCTGGCTAAGAAACTTTAACATGCCCCAAGGGCCAGCAGCCTCTTCACCATGAAAGCCAGCACTAATCAATATATTGGGTAGATGCTCCTGAGGCGCGGGTGAGCAATACAAATCCACCGGATAGTTTTCAATGTCGCCGAGGGTTTGTTTTAGCATGCCTAAGCGCTGCATTTGTTCACTAAGTAGTGAATAAAATCTGTCGATGTCATTGCTGGCGCAGCCAAATTGTTGAGACTGCCAATGAAACTGTTGGAATGAAGAACGACTCACAACCTAAGCTCCTGCATGGTTACGTGATTGGATACACGAACACTACCAGTAGTTTTGCCTAGGCTCTAGTCTGGAACGGCATTTACTTGTTTTCTATTTGCTTTTTAAAGTATTGGTGGGCGGGGCTTGAATGACTAAATTGGCTTAATCGTCGTCATCTGGATATTGGCTCACGACTTCAGCAAGTTCTTGTTGAAACAGCTCTGCAATCGCTCGATGTTTATCACTTAAATAGAAGTAGCTTTGAATAGTGACGTAGGGAGAGCCAAAACAGGGCTTTATTTGTAACTTCTCTACATCATCAAGTAGGAATTCAACGGAGCGTTTACTGGCAGGGAAGTAGTCTGCTCGACCTCGCCTTAGCATTTCTACCATTTGTTGTGGTGTTGAGACTTTCTCGTGACCCATTTCAGATATGTTGTAAAACATATTGAAGTAAGGAATACCGTTTAAGCCAACCGGCTTAAAATTTTTTAGTTGCTGAGGGTCGCTCACGCAGTTTTGCTCGCTAGGCACCCAAATCCACAATGATGACCTTTCGATAGGCACATCAATTTTTATCATATTGTTGGAATCACGACCGGGAATGTCATAGGGAAAAGCTTCGCCATCTAACTCGCCATTTTGTACTAGGCGGTGGGCACGGGCTTCGGGTAGAGGAATAAGCTCTAATTCAATGTCTATATTTTCTGCAGCTTCACTCAAGTAGTCTAAGCCTGGCTCATCTTCGCCCGAATCTAAATCGTAGTCGAGCACAGCTACTTTCATCAACGCTGCTGCGTTAATGCTACAAGATATAAAAAAAAGACTCGCTGCGAACAAAGGCGCGGCCATAATTACCTAGGCATTTTATTGGCTTAAGCAAAGTATAGAGGGCATTTCAGCTAAGCTGATTGTATTTTAGCCATTTTGTGCTGAATGCCTAAAAATACTCCGAAATGGCTAGGTAATGCTGCCTAATATGTTCGATCAGCAATTTGATTTTTTTCGGTTGTTGGCGGGTAAACGGATACATGGCGTAAATACCCAGCACCTTTGCCGCTTGTCCTACTAGCACTTCTTGTAAGTCTTGCGTGGCTAAATCCTGGTAGACCAAACAGCGCGGCACATAAATTAAACCGTGCCCCGCTAAAGCGGTTTTACGTAAGGCCCGAGCATTGTTGGTGCTAAAACCACTATTGATGCGAATGGCTTGCGTATTGCTGCCAACCTTAAATAGCCAGTCTTCGGCACCACCTTCTTGGTAGCTATAACTTAAGCAGCGGTGTTGTTTAAGTTCATCGGGGGTGGCGGGAGTACCATGTTGCTTTAAGTAGGCAGGGCTGGCTACAACCACCCAGTGCGAGTCGATAATGTGTCGAGCAATTAACGAAGAGTCGGGCAAGCTGCCGGTACGAATCACCAAATCGAAGCCATCTTCTAATAGGTCGACGAAGCGGTTGTCCATCGACATCTCAATACTAATTTCGGGGTGTTGCTCGCTAAAAGCCGCTAAGGCTTCGGCAAGTAGTAACTCCCCAGAAATTGTAGGTACGCTAATACGAATTTTGCCACTTAGGCTTTCGCCATATTCGCCTACTTCGGCGAAGGCTTCTTGGGCGCTCAAAGCTATGTTTTTCGCTTGGCTGTAAAGCGCTTGGCCTGCCTCGGTTAGGCTAAGTTTGCGAGTAGTGCGGTAAAGCAGCTGCACAGCGAGTTGTTGCTCTAACCTCGCCACGCGTTTACTCACCACCGAGTTGGTTAACTCGCGCTGTTCAGCCACTCGGGAGAATGAACCCTGCTCGACTACATCAGCAAATAAAATCAAATCATCTACATTAGGCATGTTTTGGAAATAATTAATTTCTTTGTTTCTATATATGGATAAATAACCAAGGTGTAAAGTAAATGTTAATTAAAGGTTTGTTTTTAGCTAAAGCTTGCATAGCAGTTCACGCTTTACTTGCACTAAGGTCTGATTTTCGCCCGCGCATAAACAACTAGAATCAAAGCTGAAATGCTAAACCTTAATGAATAACGTGTTGTTCTAAGAGTAAGGAAAAGGGATGAGCCAAACGGGATTAAGGATTTACCCCAGCAAACCACATAAGGTGTATTTTTATGCCACGTGTTTGTTGGACGTGCTCGATCCCGATGGTGGCATTGCAGCCATAGAGCTTATCGAACAACAAGGGGTAGAAGTAGTTTGGGTCGAAAAGCAAAGTTGTTGCGGCCAACCTGCATATACCTCTGGCTATCAAGGCCAAGCTAAAACCGTTGCCTTAAGCCAAATGGAACTGTTCCCCAAAAACTATCCCATTGTGGTGATGTCTGGCTCTTGCGCCGGAATGATGTTTAAACACTACCCCCAGCTATTTAAGAATGACGAGATTTACGCTGACCAAGCGGAAGCATTTGCTGAGCGGGTGTTCGAGTTCAGTGAATTTTTAGCCCACATTTGCCGAGCAAAACTGCATGACCAAGGCCCCTTAAGCTCGGTGGTATTGCATACCTCTTGCAGCGGAAGGCGAGAGTTAGGCATACATGCAAGCTCGCAAGCCCTGCTGTCACAACTCAAAAACGTAGAGCTTAAAAAAGCCGATTACGAAACTGAATGCTGTGGCTTTGGCGGCAGCTTTGCACTGCGCCATAGCGAGATTAGCGAAGCTATGGTGGAAGACAAGGCAAAGCATCTAAAACAATCTGGTGCTAACTACTTAGTGAGTGCCGATTGGGGTTGTTTAGCCAATATCAACGGCCACTTAGCCTACCGCGGAGAAGGCAATCAGTTTAGCGGCCAGCACCTAGCTAGCTTTTTATGGCAGCGCACCTTAGGAGCTAAGGCATGAGTGTGCAACATGACCAAGCCAGCCAATTTAAGCAGCAAGCTAGCGATGCCTTAGCCGATCCACAACTGCGTAGTAACTTTCGCGGCGCAATGGATTACTTACAACAAAAGCGTAAAGACGCCTTCAGCGATGAGCAAGAGCTCGCGCAACTTCGTGAACATGCAGAGAACATTCGCCAACGCTGTTTAAGCAAGCTGCCACAGCTATTAGAGCAGCTAGAGAAAAACTGCCAAGCCAATGGAATACAAGTGCATTGGGCCGAAGATACCAGCCAAGCTCAACAGCTGATTGCCGAATTAATTCAGCAAAAAGGTGCTAGCAAGGTGGTTAAAGGCAAGTCGATGGTGACTGAAGAAATCGAGCTTAACCAGCACTTAGAAAACCTTGGCATTGAGTGTGTCGAAAGCGACATGGGTGAGTACATTGTGCAGCTGGCCCAAGAAACTCCTTCACACATCATCATGCCGGCGATTCACAAAAACAAACAACAAGTGGCCGATTTATTCCAACAGCATATTAAAGACTTTGACTACACCTTGTCGGTAGACAAGCTAATCCAAACTGGCCGCGAGGTTCTGCGAACTAAGTTTAAACAAGCCGATGTGGGCATCTCTGGCGTTAACTTTGCGGTGGCTGAAACCGGCACCTTGTGTTTGGTTGAAAACGAAGGCAATGGCCGAATGACGACCACTGTTCCGCCCTTACACATTGCGGTAACCGGCATAGAGAAAGTGGTGGAGTTTTTAAGTGATGTACCACCACTATTTAACATATTAACTCGCTCGGCCACGGGCCAGCAGATCACCACTTATTTCAATATGATCTCAGGGTCACGGCGCGCGCCAGAGCGTGATGGCCCAAGTGAAGTGCATTTGGTATTGCTGGATAATGGTCGCTCGCAAGCCTATGCCGATGAAGCCTTACGTAAAACACTGCAATGTATTCGTTGCGGAGCCTGCATGAATCACTGCCCTGTTTATACTCGGGTGGGCGGCCATGCCTATGGCACCACTTATCCTGGACCCATTGGTAAAATCATCTCCCCACACTTGCAGGGCTTAGAGCAAACCAGTGACTTGGTGACCGCCTCTAGTCTATGTGGCGCTTGCGAAGAAGTCTGTCCGGTTAAGATCCCCATTCCCAGTTTACTGCAGCGCTTACGCCACGATGCCAAATTGCCCGCAGCTAAGCAGGCTGCCAGCCTTAAAGGCCAAGCCAGTGCCGCCAGCAGTTTAGAACATAATGCCTGGCGAGTATGGGCATGGCTTAGCACTCACCCCCGTTTTTATAATTGGGCGATGGCTGTTGGGGTAAAATTTGCCAAGTACTTACCCATGCCCATGGGAGAGTGGACGCGCTGTCGCAGCAAGCCGGAACTGGCAGAGCAAACCTTCCATCAAAAAATGAAGCAGCGCGCAGCTAAGCAGGCATCTGAGTCTGTAGCGTCTGTGAACAAAGGAGCAAACTAATGGCCGCCAGTACCACTAGTGCCAAGCAAAATATTATCCAGCGCTTAAAGGCTGTATCGGCCTTGGCGCCAGCAAACTCTAGCACCAGTTATAAAGCTTGGCAGGCACAATCTGCAGCGCAGCGTTTAGCCCGTTTTAAGCAAGCTTTAGTGGCTGCCCACGCGGAGGTGCTTAGCCTTACTAGCTCTAGCCAATTATCTGCCTGTTTGCTTGAGTTACATCAGCAGCATAAGTGGCAATCTGCCATGTGTGGAATCGGCGGCGAGTGGCACTCTTTTATTAAGCTGGCTTTGGCCGACAAGCTGCAACTCAGCCATTTCTCACAGCCATTTGAGCAACATAAACACGCCTTGTTTGAAAACACCCAAGTTACCTTTACCGCTTGCGATGCAGGCATTGCTGATACTGGCACCTTAGTGCTTAAGCCCAGCGCTGAAGAGCCGCGCAGTTTATCGCTAATTGCGCCCTGTCATGTAGCCGTTATTAAAGCCAGCCAAATTGTAGATAATTTCGCTCAGCTAATGGCCGAGCAGCACTGGCAGCAAGGTTTACCCAGCAATGTGGTGTTGATTTCGGGGCCATCTAAAACCGCTGATATTCAGCAAACCTTAGCCTACGGCGCCCATGGCCCCAGCGAGTTAGTTGTGATTGTGATTGACGGCGAATAGCCGAACAAATTTTACTTTTTAAAGTACCAGCAGAATCAGTGGAGTAGCAAAAAGCATGACTCAAGCACACACCGAGTTAGACGGACCTTACCTAAAATTGTTTGAACAACTGTCGCTTAAGCTAGCCTCCGAGCAGCTTATGAGCAGTAAAGCGCAAACCTTGGCTTATGGCACCGATGCCAGCTTTTACCGCTTAATCCCTAAACTGGTGGTTAAGGTGAACAGCTTGGATCAGCTGCAGTTGGTAATGGCTAACTGCGCTGAGTTAGCGCTGCCTTATACCTTTCGGGCCGCAGGTACTAGCTTGTCGGGCCAAGCGATTAGTGATTCGGTGCTTATTTTGCTGAGCGATGATTGGCGTTCTCATCAAATTTTGGAAGACGGCAATAAAATTAGCCTGCAACCGGGTGTAATAGGTGCTGATGCTAATCGCTATCTAGCGCCGTTTCAGCGAAAAATTGGCCCTGATCCCGCTTCCATTAACGCCTGTAAAATTGGCGGCATTGCGGCCAATAATGCCTCGGGCATGTGTTGCGGTACTGCACAAAACTCTTATCATACAATGGCTTCTATAACTTTGGTGTTTTCTGACGGCACGGTGCTTAATACCGGTGATCCGCAAAGTGTTGCAGCCTTTAAACAAAGCCATGCTAGTTTGTTGGAGCAGCTAAGTGAACTGGCGCAAACCACCCAACAGAACCAAGCTTTAGCCGACAAAATTCGCCATAAATATCGGCTTAAAAATACCACCGGTTATAGCTTAAATGCACTCGTGGACTTTAGCGATCCCTTCGATGTTTTGCAGCACTTAATGATTGGCTCAGAAGGGACTTTAGCCTTTATAGCCGAGCTTACCTACAACACCGTGGAAGAGCATCCGCACAAAGCTTCAACTTTATTAGTATTTGAAAACAGCGAGATAGCCTGTAAGGCGGTGCAGGTAATAGCCAAACAGCCAGTGGCAGCGGTAGAGCTAATGGACGGCCGCGCCTTAGCATCGGTAGCCAATCAGCCGGGCATGCCTGAGTTTATCGCCGACCTAGATAATCAAGCCTGCGCTTTACTAGTGGAAACGCGTGGTAGCCAAGCCGATGAATTAAGCCAACTGTGCCAACAAGTGATGGACAGTTTGCTTGATTTCCCCCGCATCGGTGAGGTTGCGTTTACCACTAAATCTGCCGAAACCGCAGCCCTTTGGGCCATTCGCAAAGGCATGTTCCCAGCCGTGGGCGCGGTGCGAGAAACTGGCACCACGGTGATTATCGAAGACGTGGCTTTTCCAGTAGAACGTCTTGCTAATGGCGTAAACGAGCTGCAAGCGCTGTTTACCAAACATGGCTATCACGAAGCGATTATTTTTGGCCACGCGCTAGCTGGTAACCTGCACTTTGTCTTTACCCAAGGCTTCGAAGACCCGGATGAAGTGGCGCGTTATGGACGCTTTATGGATGAAGTAAGCCAACTGGTGGCGGTGAAATACCAAGGTTCACTAAAAGCCGAGCATGGCACTGGCCGCAACATGGCACCCTTTGTTGAGCTAGAGTGGGGCGCCGAGGGGATCGCACTTATGCAGCAAATTAAGCACTTGTTTGACCCGCAAGGTTTGCTTAACCCCGGAGTTATTCTTAATGACGACAAACAAGCACATTTAGCTAATTTAAAACCAATGCCAGCCGCCGATGACTTAGTGGATAAGTGTATTGAGTGTGGCTTTTGCGAACCGGTTTGCCCCTCGCGCAGTTTAAGTTTAAGCCCACGACAACGGATAGTGCTGTATCGAGAACTTAGCGAGTTGCGCCGCAGTGGCGATAAACCCTTGCGCTTAGCCGAACTAGAAAAAGACTTTAAGTACCAAGGCGTAGATACCTGCGCCGCAGTAGGTTTGTGCGCAGACCGTTGCCCCGTAGGCATTAATACCGGAGATTTAGTGCGAAAACTTCGAGAGAAGCAATACGCCAAACATCAAGACATAGCCCGTTGGACAGCTGAGCATTTCTCTAGCGTAGCCACTATGACGCGCTTAGGATTAGGAACTGCTGAACTGGGCCACAAAGTATTGGGCGACAAAGCCCTCGGTGCGATAAGCAAAGGCATTACAAAAGTCTCGGCAGGCAAAGTGCCTACCTGGAACCCGAGTTTTCCGCGGCGGGCAAAGTATCAACCCCCTCAAGCGCGCTTTCATAAACAAAAGGTCGTGTATATTCCATCCTGTGCTTCGCGCACTATGGCGCCACCGGCAGATGCTATCGACCCGCGCCCCTTGCTAGAAGTGACTTGCAGCGTGTTAGAAAAAGCCGGTTTTGAGGTGATAATTCCCGACAATGGTGATGAGCTATGTTGCGGCATGCCTTATCACAGCAAAGGCATGTTTGATTTGGCTAGCAGCAAATCTCAACAGCTAGAAGACAGCATTTGGCAACTTAGCGAACATGGCCGCTGGCCAGTACTTATGGACACCAGTCCCTGTGCAAAACGCAGTAAAGAGCAGTTTGAGAAAGACTTAGATATTCACGAACCCATCGGCTTTATTCACCAGCACGCCTTAGACAAGCTAGAGATTGCCATGCTCGACGAGCCAGTAATGCTGCATTTAACTTGTAGCTCTAGGCGAATGGACATGCACGATCCCTTATTAAGCATTGCCAAGCGCTGCGCCAAACAAACAGTATTGCCAGAGCATATATATTGCTGCGGCTGGGCAGGAGACAAAGGCTTTACCACCCCTGAGTTAAACCAAGCCGCACTTGCGCCACTTAAAGCCCAAGTGCCAGAAGGCTGCACCCGCGGTTACAGCAATAGCCGAACCTGCGAAATAGGCTTATCGCAGCATAGCGGAGTGGTGTATCAATCGATATTGTATTTAGTCGATGAAGTGAGCTTGTAAAGTTCTGAGCAAACAAGCTTATAGCTAAGAGTGATAATTTGGTTTGTAGAGTTTGAGTTAACGCCGCGCTAAGCGGACGGAAATTGTTGGCTATTGTGCGGAGTTAAGCTGAACTAAGCTAACTGTTTTTATTCCGCTAAAAGCGCTTGTTAGAGATTGCTCTCTATACGGTTACTTTAATCCGTATGTAAGTACAGCTCCAAGGACAACTATTAGAATAGGAATCCATAACTTTTCTATTCTAAACAAGCTGCTTTGCTTTGAAACTGTCGGCTTTTCAAGGTAATCAACACCTAGAGTAGTTAACCTTAAATTTTGATATTCAAATTCGGTCGGCGATGAAGATGACGTAACATCTTCACCATAAACTAAGCCCCTCTCACAAAGGTCATTAACAATGTAACAGTCAACTCCCAAAGAGTTACAGTTCGGGTTAGCTTGAATATACTTAAGTACATCGCGTACGTTCACAATTGCATACCTCTGACATTTGTATAGTGCACATGCGTGTTTCCCACAGTAGACCAGTGAAAGCGCACGCAACTAATCATATGAACTTATTGAAGAAACAATAATAAGGCTCAATACGTTATCTGGCAAAACGCTCATGCACAGTTAATAAACCTATTATTTAATTTCACACTTAGCTAAGTGATTGATACTAATATTGTAATTTTTACACCTCAAGGCCAAACGGGCAAAATTTAGCGTATACGAGAGGTAAAATGGCTCAGAACCAATAACACTTTTGCAGTTTACATCTTTCGGCTAAGGCTAGGCCTTGGTTACCTAGCTATTGTTGATGTTTAAACTGCAACTCTACCAAGCGTTGATATAACTGGCAGCTTTGCAGTAAAGATTGATGGTTGCCAACATCAATTAGGCGGCCTTGGTCCATAACCGCGATTTTGTCGGCGTGCTGAATAGTTGATAGGCGATGGGCAATAATTAAGGTGGTTCTGTTGTGCATTAATTCTTGCAGGGCTTGCTGAACGTGGTGTTCACTTTCGCTGTCTAGGGCGCTGGTGGCTTCGTCCAACAACAGTATGCTGGGGTTCTTTAATATGGCTCTGGCGATAGCAATGCGCTGGCGTTGACCGCCAGAAAGGCGCACCCCGCGCTCGCCTAAAAAGCTGTTGTAGCCTTGTGGTAGTTGGCTAATAAACTCATGGGCGTGAGCTTTTTTCGCTGCCTCAATCACCTGTTCATCGCTGGCTTCGGGGTTGCCATAACGTATGTTGTGGAATACGTCGCTGCTAAATAGGGCTGGGTGTTGCGGCACTAGGGCCATGTGTTGGCGCAGTGCTGCTGGATCTAGTTGGCGAATGTTTACGCCGCCTAAACTTACCTCTCCCTTTTGCGGGTCGTAAAAGCGTTGCAGCAATTCAAACAGGGTTGTTTTGCCCGCGCCCGAAGACCCAACAAGTGCCAGTACTTTGCCTTTATCAGCCTGTAAACTGAGTTGCTCTGTGGCTGCGATATCGGGTTTGGAAGGGTAGAAGAAGGTAACATTGTTAAAGGCCACTTCGGCGGCTAGCCCCTTGGCTGAAATGAGGTGCTGGCGAGGTGCGGTAATGTGGCTTTCTACTTGGAGAATTTCTATCAGGCGCTCGGTGGCACCCGCAGCGCGTTGTAACTCGCCCAATACTTCAGAAATGGTGGCTAAAGAAGAGGCTACCATAATGGCATAAAACACAAAGGCGGCTAAATCTCCGGCCGACATTACGCCGTTAATTACGTCGCTTCCACCTACCCATAACATGCCAGCAATGGCACTAAACACAATTACTATCACGCCAGAAATTAAGATGGCGCGTTGTTTAACTCGCTGCCGGCCTACTTCAAAGGCCTTTTCTACTTCTTTAGAAAATAGTGCGCTTTCTTGGGGCTCGTTGCTGTAGCTTTGCACCGTTTTTATTTGCTCAATGGCTTCGCCTGCATAGCTGCCTACATCGGCCATTGAATCTTGGCTTTGTCGCGATAGCGCTCTCACTCGCCGCCCGTAAATCAAGATAGGAACCAAGATAAAAGGCACCGAGGCTAATACAATAAGGGTGAGTTTTATATTGGTGGCAAACAGCATAATTATTGCGCCCACGCACATTAAGGCGCTGCGCATGGCCATGGAAAATGACGAGCCAATAATACTTTGCAATAAGGTGGTGTCGGTGGTGATACGCGACATAATTTCGCCACTGCCGTTGGTTTCAAAGTAACTAGGGTGCAAAGTAATAACGTGATTAAACACCGCTAGCCTAATGTCGGCGCTCACCCGTTCTCCCACCGAAGACACTAAATAAAAGCGAAAAAAGGTGCCGATAGAAATGAGCAGGGTAACTAGCAGAATAAACTGAATGGCATTGCCCAGTTCTTGTTGCGACTGCTGGGCGAAACCTTCATCAATCAGTATGCGCACTCCATAACCCACCGAGAGCGTGAGCGAAGCGGTAAAAATGAGCGCTAGCAGTGCAGCCGCTACCTTAAATTTATAAGGGCGAATAAAGGCGATTAACTCGAACAAAATACGCAGGTTTTTAGTTTTTTGCTCAGGCTGCATAGAGCGGGTATTTGCTGTGGTTTTAGCCTTGTTGTTTGCCGGCGTTTGAGTTTGCATTGCTGAGCCTTGGTTGCACTAGCATGTCGCTAACTAGTTTTGTTCTGCGTGTTAATAGCCGCCTAAAGTAAACAGGGCTAATCATATAGCTATGGCCTTAAGTGCTTAGAATAGCAAGCCTAAGCCAGAGAAGTGTGGGTGAATTGTCACTTTGTAAGCCCGGGTTAGTTGGGGCGCTTACTACTTGGCGTTGTTGCGTCTTTTACGGCGCGGTAAACCTTGAGTTTGCAGGCGTCACATCTGGTTTCTAAACCAATGTATAAAGGGCCCTGGCAAAAGTGGCAGTGGGCGTCTTTAAGTGGTGCAAGTTTGGCTCGCCGCTGTTGGTGACTGGGCAGTTTTTTATGTTTAAACAACCACACTAAACACAAAATATTGATGATGATACTTAAGCCCCGTAGCCACCAAATGTAGTTATTGTATTGCTGTGCCTCTGGGTCAAATAGCAAAGCGGTTACGATCAGCGAAAATAACAAAATCACTATTTTTGAGACTAAGCCAGTGGTGTAGCGGCTATCGGTTTGCTTATTACATTTGCTGCAAAGCCAATGCTGCCTTTTATTTAAGGGCAAAATGGGGATCCAAAACAAACCTAGCCAAGCGCGATAACGCCACAGTTCGGCAATCACTGGTTTCTCACAATAGTTACAGTAATCTCGGCTATAGCCAATTCGTTTGGCGTGCCGCTTCTTAATCCCTAAGTGTAAATACATCCTGGCTGCTTCCGTGGCTAAGGGCTTATAGTTTCTGGCTTGGCTTTTGTTCGCTTGAGCCTTTATGTTACTGATTGCTATGCAATTAATACAGGGCATTATTGGATTATGTGATGTGACTTTAGCTGCACTAAAAAGGCCAGCAAATATGCTGGCCTTGGCTATTAACTGTGCTTATTAGCTTGGCTGAGATTATTTAGCGAAGTTAATAATTGGGAAGCACTTAAAGAAGCCATTGTCGGCACAGTTAAGTAAGCCGATTTGCACTCCGTCAATTTCTTTAGTCATGTTGAATACACCTAACTGAAAGTTAGACTTTTCAGACATGCTAGCCAAACCAACATCGGCTTTGGTGTAACCTTCAGATACGTTTACAGCGCTCCAGTTTAGTCCGTTCACGTCGTTTGTCACGTTAACCGCTGCTAGGTTTACGCCGGTCGTTGAACCGGTATTCCAGTTAAACAAACCTAAGGATGCGCCTTTCATTTCTTCGGTTACTTTAGCGCCGCCAAAGAACAAACCAAAGTTAACACCGGTAGTGCGTTTGGTTTCAGACATGCCTAGTACAGAAAAATCCACGCCTTTTACTTCATCAACTTGACCGTGAAGTACTGATAAACGTACACCACCAACAGCGTCTGAATCAGGCGCATTGTAGCCATTTAAGCTAGAGAACATAACTGGCGAGCTGGCCAGTGCTGGCGCAGAAATTAACGCGCTTAAGGCTAAAGCAGAAACAATCTTTTTCAAGGGTAGAACTCCATTTACTCTGGCTGGCGGTAAAGTAGTTTGCCAGTTGAGAGAAGGGTTAATTTGGGCGCGCAGTATACATTAGCTTTAGCTAAATGGAACACCGAAATGCTTATATCTACAATGCGCACCATGTAAACATTTAGTGCCTAGGGACTGTTGACCTTTCGCGGTTAAATTTTATTCGAGATAAAATCGTTTTAAGCGCGGCAAGGAGTGTGCAGCCTAGTTATTCTAAGCAAATACTCCTTAACAAAGCGTAAAAGGATTTTAGCCGAACCCTTCGGGCAGCGTTTGTGACTGGTTTCTACTGCGTTATCGGCTCCTCATGCAGGCCAGCTGCACATTAAAGCCTCAGTCATCTATAAATTAGCCACAAACTGCTGCAAAAGTAAGTGCAAAAGTTCAACAGACCCTAGTTAAAAGGGTCACTGTATTTTTCGTCGGCCAGCATGTCGTGGTCAGTGAGAGTATTCAAAAAGGCGATGAGCGCTTGCTTTTCTTCTTCATTAAAATTGAATTGGAAAGCTTGGCCATTAGAGTCTAAAAGTGGTGCTTGTAAATTTTGGTGTAGCTGAATACCGCTGCTGTAATGCTCTATCACTTCCTCTAAGCTGGCAAAACGCCCGTCGTGCATATAGGGCGGGCGAATGGCAATATTACGCAGCGAGGGCGCTTTAAACTTTCCGGTGTCGTTGGCATTGCCGGTTGTCTCAGAAATACCTAAATCATCGGTAGATAGCGCATCTAGCCCGTTTACTGTGGCGGTGGTTCTAACTACCGGACCATTAGGTATTGGGCCTACAAATGCCTCGCTAACATGGCAGCCTGCACAATTGGCTTGGTCGCCATTCTCATTTTCTCTGGGCAAGAGGAAGAGGTCTTTCCCAAGGTTTTCTTGAGCAGTAAAGCCCGGAAAATCAGGGCGTGGAGAAAGCACTTCGCTTCTGGCTATATCGTATTTAGCGGTGGTGCTTACCATGCTTCTTATAAACTGCGCTAAGGCTTTGGCGATGCGGTCACTGGAAATACTCTCATCACCAAAGGCATCGTTAAATAGAGCAGGGTAGTATGTTTGGTTTGAAACAATTTCTTCTAGTTCGGCGAGAATAAGCCCCATTTCTACAGGATCCTGAAAGGGCATAAGCACCTGATCTTCAAGTGTTGCTGCGCGTTCATCCCAGAAAAAGGCACCACTAAAATAAAAGCGCGCGTTAACAATACTCATTGAATGACGGCGAGTTAGTTCGCCATCAAAACCAATGCTTTGTACCCGCGGATCTGAGAAGCCATGTTCTGCCAAATGGCAAGATGCGCAAGCAGTAGTGCCATTGGCGCTAAGTTTTTTATCATAAAAAAGTACCCGGCCTAAGGTAGCACCCGCATCGGTGATGGGATTGTCTACCGGTGTATTATCAAGCTCGATGGCAGCATGTTGAAACTGAGATTGCGCCGGAAAGTTGTTTTCAGTGTAGTGAGTAGGCAGGGCAATGTTGGCGTAGTTAAAATGCTCTTCAGGTAGGTTTAACTCGGTTTCTGGCTCGGTGATGGGTAAGTCAATTTCTGGAATATCTCCGCTAGAGCTCGTTTCATCGCTGCCGCCGCCACAGGCACTGAGTAAAAGCACCAACCCAAGTTGAATAGCAAACTGTTTGTTCATCACTGAATTACACCTTAAAAAATCCTTTTTTTTAAACTACCAGCTGCAGTGTAAAGATGTGTAAACCTGCTCAATCTCTGGCGATAGTGTGAAGTATTTCTAGCATTTGCCGTGCTAAAGCACTTTACCAGGAGACACGCCGATAACCCGTTTAAAAGCGCGGGAGAATGCTGCTTCTGAGTTGTAACCGAGCTCTTCGGCTAACTCTATAAGCGGGATGCGCTGCTGTTGTAAGCGCTGGTGGGCCAGGTTCATTCGCCATTGGGTTAAATAGTTTTTCACACTGTTGCCAATAAGTTGGCTAAAGCGTGCCGAAAAGCCAGAGCGTGACATGCCGCATTCTTGGGCGAGGCTGCTGACCGTCCAGTTTCTCTCTGGTTGATGATGAATAGCACGCAGGGCAATGCCAATGTGTTTATCGCGCAGCGCACCTAACCATCCTTCGCTAGCTTGTGGTGCTTGCTCTAGCCAATGGCGGATTAGCTGTATCACTAGAATATCGGCCAAGTGGGTAATAATGGTTTCTCCGCCTGGTTTTAGCTGCTGCGCTTCGGCAGAGATTAATCCAAGGGTACTGGTAAGCCAGTGCGGATGAGCTAACTCATCTTGCTGCAAACTCAATACTGCAGGCAATTGCTGGATCAGTTGTTGTGCTGCCAGTTGGTCGAAGCCCAGCACGCCGCAGGTAACCTCTGTTAGTTCATCGCCGTTATTTATCTCTAGGGTTTCGTAGCGCTCGCTTAAGCGTTTGAGGCCAGATTCAAACAAGGGAATGGGTGTGAGTTGTGGATCGCTAGTTAAGGTATGACCAAGTGCATGCGGAATTAATACTAGAGTGCCTTGGCTAAGCAAGCGCGGAGCTTGCTGTTCAATACACAGCCAGCATTGGCCAGTTGTTACGATGTGAAACATCATTTTTCCGGGGAGTACTGGCATTGATACAGACCAAGCGCCTCGCAGGGTCGAGCGGCAATACAAACCTCCATCTACCCGTAGTTGATGCAAAGCTTCGCCTAAAGGGTCATTGGCGGTGGGGAAGGTGCTTGGATCGAGTGACATCTTTATTCTGGCCTAGGTTTTTTGGACGAATTATCAAAAATTGTAGCTATATAAGCATTAAAAATCCACCTGAGCTGTTTGATACTGAATAGGTGCACAACACCAAAAACTTTAATAACTATTCAGGAGCAACCCATGACAGCAACAACCTTAATTATTGGCGCTAAAGGCAAAACCGGTCGCCGCGTAGAGGCTTTATTACAGGCCAATGGTCACGTTACTCGAGGCGTTTCACGCTCAAGTTCACCAGCCTTTGATTGGCTAAAATCAGATACATGGCTAGAGGCCATGCAGGGCTGTGATTCAGCCTATGTGACTTATCAGCCAGATCTGGCGGTTCCAGCCGCAAAACAACACATTGCTCAGTTTATCCAAAAAGCCAAGCAGGCCGGCATTAAGCACTTAGTATTGCTATCTGGCCGCGGCGAGCAGGGGGCAGAGCTTGCCGAGCAACAGTTAATCAATAGTGGCCTCACTTGGAATGTGGTTCGCGCCAGCTGGTTTTCGCAAAACTTTAGTGAAGGCTTTTTAATTGAGTCGGTGATTGCCGGACAAGTCGCTTTACCAGCCGGTGATGTATTAGAGCCCTTTGTTGATGTAGACGATATTGCCGAAGTGGCTTTTGCTTGTTTAACCAATCCCGCCTTGGCCAATAAGTTATTTGAAGTAACCGGGCCTGAACTACTGAGTTTGCGAGAGTGTGTGAATCAAATCGCCCAGCTAAGAAATACCCCAATAGAATTTATTGATATTAGCGTCCCACAGTTTGTTGAGGCGCTTGAGCAGCAAGGTCTGCCAGCGGATATGCAATGGTTAATGAACGAATTGTTTGGCGTAGTGATGGACGGTCGAAATAGCCATTTGTGTGAAGGAGTAGAGCAAGCCTTGGGGCGTAAACCTAAAGCGTTTTCTGCCTATGCAGCAGCTGCTCAAGCAGCCGGGGCTTGGCAGGCTTAGTACAAATCAGCTTCCCAATTAAAAAGCGAATGCAGGGCATTCGCTTTTTCTGCTCTCAGGGCCGTTTAATTCGCTGGGAAGTTGCTCTGCTAAGAAAAATGAGAGGCAGTTCATAATCTTACTTACTGATAACTGGGTCACTAGCTATGCTACAACTAAGCTAGAACTATGAAAAACTATCTCATTAAATTTAGGGCCTTTTTACTGTTTGTTTGCCCAGCTATGTTTGCTTTTGCGCTGCCATTTGTAACACCATTTTCCCAAACTGGTGACTTTTATGGGCAACTTAGCCAAGCGCAGGCTTACAACATTTTGCTCAATCAACAGGGTGAACTGAATGATTACCAAGGCAAATACACCTATTTGTTTTTAGGCTTTCAGGGTTGTAGTCAGGCTTGCCCTCGCCAACTCCTCAATTTAGCTGCCTTAGCCGATGACGCGGCATTGCAGGCTGCCCAGTTTTTGTATATTGATTTAGTGATATCCGACCCTCAACAGGCCTTTAACTCTGCGGTGCTAAACAAAGTTGAGTTTCGTCAGGTTGCTGATTTTCAGCAATCCATCGAGGTATCACAACGCTTTCCGGGTTATGTCTCAACCAGTTTTGATCAGCAAGTTGTTGACCACTCAGCCTACTTGTATCTGCTTAATCCACGAGGTGAAGTGAGTTTGGTATATACCCAACAAAACCTCGATATAAGTCAGGTAGTTACCGATTTTAAGTTATTGCAACAAGGTGATTTATTATGATTTCTAACTCCGCACAGCTAGCCGATAAACAGGTGCTGTATATTTTGTTAGCGCATTTACCCGTAGTAGGGCTACTGGTACCCATTGGTTACGCAAGCCATTCTTTTGCGCTAACTATGTCGGTGCTTATCTCCATTGTAGCCTTGCTTAACTATACGTATATGCGAGGCACTCGACTGTCTTCTTGCATTAACGCCATGCTGCTGATGGTGTATTCCATGGTAATGATTCAGGCCCAGTTAGGCCGATTGGAAATGCATTTCCATATCTTTGCGGCTTTGGCATTTGTATTGATCTACAAAGATTGGTTACCAGTGGTGGCTGCAGCCGGTTTAATTGCAGTGCATCATTTGGTGTTTACTGCCTTGCAGCTAAACGATGGGAGCATAGGGAATATACCGGTGATTTTGTATAGCACCGGTTGTTCTTGGGGAACGGCGTTTGTGCATGCAGCCTTTGTGGTAGTAGAAAGCGGAGTACTTATTTTTTACGCGATAAACATGGCCAAGGATACGAAGGTGTCGAATTCGGTTATTTTGGCAGTAGATAAGCTGGCCGAAAACAAAGATCTTACCGCCACTATTACCAGTAATACCGAGCACCCCACGGTGATTGCCTTTAATACCTTAATCACCGAGTTCAATGAGCTGTTTAGCGACTTAAAGCAATCTATTGTGGATGTGAATGGTTTAGTGAGCGGGCTAAACCAGCAGAGTAGCGAAACCAAAGAAATCGTTATGCAGCAAATGCAGCAAAGTGACTCTGTTGCTAGCGCTTCTGTGCAGTTATCTCAATCAGCGCGAAATGTGTCTGATAATGCCAGCAATGCGGCAAATGCGGCGGAGTCAGTGGAAGCGCAAATTCAATCGGGCTCGCAAGATGTAGATGAATCGGTAGCCGCCACCCAAACTTTAAATAGCTTACTTAGTGATTCGGAAGTTTATACCAGCCAACTTAACGACAATGTACAGGGCATTAACGCGGTTATCGAAGTGATTAAAGCGATATCGGAACAAACCAATTTGTTGGCCTTAAACGCCGCAATTGAAGCCGCCCGCGCTGGCGAATTAGGCCGGGGCTTTGCGGTAGTGGCCGATGAAGTACGAGCATTAGCAGCAAGAACCCAGCAATCGACCGGAGAGGTCAATCAAATCATCGATACTTTGCAAACTAACGCCTCGCAGGTGGTTGATTCGATGCAAAAAGGGCTGGTGTATTCCGACGAATCTAAAGTCAAAATTGAATCGGGCGGCAGTACCCTTTCTCAGATAAATCAGAGCGTAAGTGATATGCGCGATGTGAATACCCAAATTGCCGACAGCACCACCGAACAAACCGATGCTTGTAATCAGATAGAACAAAGTATTAATGAGATAAGAGATAAAAATACCGTGTTAATTGAGCAAAGCCAGTTGCTTGCCGATACTGCTGAAGAAGTGGCTAATACTATGCTTTCGCTAGAACAGCGGGTCGCTTTATATCAAACTCAGGGTTGATTGCTAGGCAGCAGGCTAAGTTTAGCCTGCTGCCTTAATTGCTGTAGTTATTCAGTCAGCGGTATTAACTGCGCTTGCTGCTGTTTTGGAATACTGTTTAGCATTGCAATAGTGAGTGATTCTTTGCTTTCTTGTTTGTTTTCGCTGAGTTCTGCAGTGGCTTTTTCTGGCAGCTTGTACATAGCACCCGTGGCTGGGTCTACGATTAACATACCAATTAAGCCGCCAAACAAAATGTTACCAAAGTACCAACCATCTACACTGCTTTTAAGCTCGATGATTTGCTCTTCATAGCCTTCTTTATTAAATACTAATTGGTAGGTTTCGCCTTTAAAATAACCAGCAGATGCATTTAGGGTAAGGGTTTCTGGCGTTTGTCCGTTCTGAACGGTTACACCTGCTCTGTTCTTGATATAGAAGCTGGCTTGGCTGGGAGTAGAATCAATGGCTACCAAATATTTACTATCACTAACGATGCTCGAGCAACCTGAGGCCAACAGGATAGAAAGGGCTATAACACTTTTCTTAAACATGGATATTCTTCGTCCTTGATGTTTGACGCTAATACCGAGCAACATAAAGTAAACCAAATGGAGTGAACTTAGTTGCTGCTAGGTTTGGGGAAATAGAGAAAAATTGGTTCAACGATCCCTTGCAGTTGGCCAATTTGATGTTGGGGTGAGGATTCTAGGGCTTTTATGTTATAAAGCTAAGTAAGTTTGCACTACATCCTATAAATGTGAGCTGAGCCCCTGCTAATGTTTGTGACAATAAGTTGATGTAAAGAAAAGGGAAAAGCTATGTATCAAGGAAGTTGTTTATGCGGTGCAATCAAAGTAGAAATATGTGGCGGAATAGATGCCATTATTCACTGCCATTGCTCTCTATGCAGAAAAAATAGCGGTACTGCTTTTGCGACAAATGGCTTTGTAAATAGCAATGATTTTACTGTACGCGAAGGGCTTAATAGCTTTGGTCACTATCAAACTTCGCCTGGCAAGCAACGACATTTTTGTAAGGTATGTGCTTCGCCAATTTACAGCTCTAATGATGCCGACCCTAGCCGCATTCGTATCCGTTTAGGTATCTTAGATACGCCAATTAAAGAGCGGCCAATAGCGCATAACTTCGTTAGTTCTAAAGCCAACTGGGAAGACCTAGACGCAGATATACCGCGCAATAATGCTTACGAGAGTTCGCGCAGCAATTAGCTTGCTCAGTATTACTCAAAGGCCATACATCAAGGAGAAGATAGTTAATGACCGGGAAAAGTCTCGCTAAATATGAACAAGAATTAAAGTGGATTGCTTTAGTGCTTGGGATTGTTAGCACGGTAGCAGCAGTACAAGATTGGTACCCACTGACCATTTTTGTCAGCCTGCCATTTTGCTTGATTTGGATTTATTGTGCGTGGCTTCATACTGAGCGACAGCTTAAGTACATCAACATCATCTTTTCGATACTATATATTTACGGAATCATTCGTTATTTCCTAGTTGGTTAATGCCCTTAATCGTTAAGCTAAAGGGCTAGCAATAATACCCTCAACATAGCCCAAAAAACCTAGAGTACACATGGACGTTAAACCTTATATTGATTATTTCGACGAGATCGCCCACTTGGATCGAGAGCAGCAATTTACCCTGTTAGAAAAAGCCTTTGAGCAAGTAAATGGCTCGGCAAAGCTGCCGGTGCTTCCGCTTTTAAAATACTCGGTGCGTATTAGCTTTGTGCTGATATTTATGGCTGCGAGTTATTTATTTTTTGGTTTAAGCACTTGGGCACTAGTGCTATCGGCATTATTGGGGCTGCTAGGCGCGCGTTTAGTTATCACCGAAGTTAGCGATAAACTGATTCGTAAGGCGCTTAAATCCCTCTTGAGCGAATGAGTGAATTGTTGATTTTTATCAAATGCTTAGCCTACTTGTTTTAGTAGTCTCTTGAGACATTTTTTGCCTCAAGGAATAGAGCATGAGCAAGTGTGGCCAATGCCGTCAATTTACCCGTACTGCCGATAACCAAAAAGATTTGTGTGGCGCGTGGGAGCAACCTACCTTAGCAACACGAACCGCCTGTGATTTTTTTGCAGCTAAAAAGGCTTCGCGTAGCGCTACTTCGTTTAACCCTGAGCGTGACGACTGATTGAGTCTGTGGGCTGCATTGTCTACAATGACGCACTTTTTACGTATTTCAGGTATTGAACATGAGCGACAACAACGCTAAACCTGCTTTGCCAGATCACCTTGCGGGTAACCCTCGTAGCCCTCACCATGTAGCTGAGTGTTTTGAGCACGACATTGGCATTAAACTTAATGGCAAAGAGCGCACCGACGTTGAGGAATATTGCATGAGTGAAGGCTGGGTAAAAATCCCTTCACCTAAAGCAAAAGACCGTTTCGGCCAGCCAATGCTGATTAAACTAAAAGGCGAAGTTGAAGCGTTTTATAAGTAAGCTTCTTTTGTCTCAAGCCATGGAGCAACTTGCACTGTGGCTTACATTTCCCCTTTACTACCATTTAGCTTGTTAAGCTTTACCTCTGCGTTTTCCCTCATTTCCACTGTTTTCTTAATGCCTTAGAGAGTTTCTCTGTTTCTTCTCAGTTGATTGTTTTTGTGTGATTTTTCTATCGCTTGGTGTTGAGCGTATTCAGTTTAGGCTGTTCATTAGGCGTCACTATACGACTGCTTAGTTGACCTGGGTAGAATGTTCATTCTACAATTGCGGGTAGAATGAACACTCTACTTGATGGTAGTAATGATTGAACAACAGATCGCCGCACAACTTGAACAAGCTTTTAGTGATTATGGTTTTACTGAGCCAAGCGTAGCTAAATTGCAAAAAGCCTCAGGGGTAAGTTTGCGTACCCTTTATCGCTATTTCCCTTCCAAAGAATCCATGGTGATTGGCGCTTTGCAGCATAGACATGCTCGTTATATTGAGCTTTTGTCGGCCGAGCAAACAACCACGCGCAAAGACAGTTTATTAGCGATATTTAGTCAGCTAGAACAGTGGATGCAAACTCAAGCGCCAAAGGGTTGTATGTCGATGAGTGCATTGGCGGCGTATCCCGACAACAGCTTAATCAGCGAAGCGGTAAAGCAACATAAGCAAGATCTGCTGGCCCTGTTTGTAACACTGTGTGGCGATGAAGCATTAGCCATGCAAGTCTTTTTACTGCATGAAGGCTTAAGCGCTGCGTGGCCGGTAATTGGTGCCTCGAGCTTTGAGACGGCTCAACTCACTTTAGAACAACTTTTAGGTAACTGGTAATGACTACTCTTCCCAAAACAATGTGCGCCGTGCAAATGACTGGCCACGGTGATACCGACAAACTGAGCTACCGAACCGACATAGCACTGCCAAACATTGGCGCGCGCGAGGTATTAGTGAAAGTAGCCGCCGCTGGGGTAAACAATACCGACATCAATACCCGTATTGGTTGGTACTCAAAAAGTGACGATGCAGAAGACGCCAGTTGGTCCAGCGAGGCTTTGCAATTTCCGCGTATTCAGGGGGCTGATGTGTGTGGTTACATTGTTGCCGTGGGCGAACAAGTTGATGCGAGTCGAGTAGGCGAGCGAGTATTAATTGAGCCGTGCTTACGTGAAGTAAATGGCACAGAGCCAGAACAAGCCAGGTACTTTGGCTCTGAGTGTGATGGTGGTTTTGCCGAATATAGCAAGGTTGCGGCTCGCCATGCTTACCAGATTAACAGCGACTACAGCGATGCTGAGTTAGCCTCTTTCCCATGTTCTTATTCTACTGCCGAAAACCTACTAACGCGGGCGCAAGTAAAAGCGGGGGATCGGGTATTAATTACTGGTGCCTCTGGCGGTGTTGGCTCGGCTGCTATTCAGCTAGCTAAAGCGCGTGGCGCTTATGTAATGGCCTTAACCAGTGCGTCTAAGCAGCAAAAAATTAGCCAGTTGGGTGTAGATGAAATAGTACTTCGTAGTGAAAAACTTAGCGATGTTGTGCCAGCCAATAGCGTAGATGTAGTAATTGATTTAGTGGCGGGGGATTTGTTCCCACAGCTGCTCGAAGTGCTTCGCTCCAAAGGTCGTTATGCGGTGTCTGGTGCCATTGGTGGAGCCATGGTTGAGCTAGATGTACGCACACTTTATCTCAAAGACCTGAGCTTTTTTGGTGGTACGGTGATCGAGCCAGAGGTATTTGGCAACTTGATTAAGCGTATAGAGCAACAAGAAGTAGCGCCGCTGGTGGCCCATACCTTCCCGCTTAAAGAAATTGTAGCGGCTCAAAGCAAGTTTCTAGAAAAGCAGTTCTTAGGCAAAATTGTGCTTACAGTTTAACTTGCTAGGCCAAGCTAGCACCTTTGCTTAGCTTGGCCGATTTGCCATTAACCAAGCAGCGCAAGAGCGCGACCAAAATGAAATAACGAGTGTATTTTTGTAGGCTATGGGGTAAGTAAATACGTGAATAAAAAGCCGACTTTAGTCGGCATTATAGAGGCTGCAATTATCTAGATAAATTAGTTGGCTTTCATTTTTGCCGAGAATATCTCAAAGCTTTTCGCTTCAAGGGCTAAATTGCATCTAGAAAACGACTTTATGTAATCGGTTATATATAAGTTGTTTTGCTTATCTATTCCAAAAGATGTTGCTTGGGCCTTGCAAGCAGAATCCGACTTAAGGCTATTTTCGATAAAAAAGACATACATACCATTTACATATAAAGTTTTGGGAACGTTAGTCTTTCCGTGTGTCATTATTGAACACTGACCTTCCTGAGAGAAAGCAGGTTCAATCGTTTTTGTTATTCCATCTGTTTCAACAACGAGATTGCAATTGGCTTGTAATTCTACTTTTGAATCAAATACTTCTAGTGCCGCGGTGTTGCCAACCAAACTGAAGCTAAGTGTAATAAGGCACAGTGAGAAATTTTTCATTAAGTGATGCTCCAAAACCAAATCGTTTCGGCATCCCAATAGTGGCTGCCAACAGCATCCGTTTTATTCCACAAGTCAATGTGCCCTTGGCCATCAAAGCCCGGTATGTTCATAAAACAAATTATTCCTGTTTCGGATTTGATATCGTCTGGGACTACAGCATTTGGCGTGCCATTCCACCCTTTCGTTCTGGTACCTAATACACTAGGTTTCGAAAGCACAGATGCCAAATCTTGCGCACCTCGCAAGTAACCATGAGGGCACTTATTTTTAGCTGATCCTTTAAAGCGTGCTAAGAATAAACTATTTGTTTTTACTAAAGCTTCACTCATTCTTATTGCACACGTATTCGGGAAATACATCGTACAATCATGGGCATCATAGGAATAAGGTGAGTAGTTATTTTTTAAGTTACGAAATGCTATGTTGATCATGCTAACTCCTTTTGTATCTTAAAATTAACAGAAGGTAAGCTTTAAGAGAACCCCTAGTGATTGATTTATTATTAATTTCGCTTAACTCTTAAACTTTGAATGAAGTATCAACTCGTAGCTCTCAGCTTGAATGGAGTTTGTCATGGTAAAGACTTTACAAATAGACTCGTTTCTTAAGACGATAATTTGCTGTTTTCTATGTTTAATTGCTCTTGCCGCCAAAGCAGAGCGGTTGTCGACATTTGCCAGCCAAGACCAGTCTTTCGAGCTGGAAAAGCTCATTCAAGTCCCAGGTGTGCCTTGGGGTATGGCTTGGCTAAACAGCAATACACTTATCGTAACCTTGCGTCGTGGCGAGTTAGTAAGCGTTAACCTCACTAAAGCAAAGCAAGGTAAACAGGCTTGGCAAAACATTAGCGGTTTGCCAGCTGTTTGGGCGCAAGGGCAGGGTGGTTTACTCGACGTGGTAAAAGGCCCCGATGGCTACTTTTATTTCACCTACAGCAAACCACAAAATGGCAGTGGAGTGACTACCTTAGCTAAGGCTCAAATTCAGCAAAACGAGATTGGCCAAGTCAGTATGAGTGCTTGGCAGGATGTGTTTATTAGTGACTCTGCCAGTTCAAGTAATCGCCATTATGGTAGCCGCATCACATTTGATGACTCGTATATCTACTTTTCGATAGGGGATAGAGGCGACCGCGACAATGGCCAAAACACCCTTAACCATGCAGCTACCATTGTGCGCTTGAACCTTGACGGCAGCGTACCTAGTAACAATCCCTTTGTGGCCAATAAAAAGGTAGCCGACGCCATTTATAGCTATGGTCACCGTAATCCCCAAGGCCTAGCTTATGATACTAAACATCAGCATGTGTGGGCGATTGAGCACGGCCCGCGCGGAGGCGATGAACTTAATTTACTTGAAGCTGGAGCCAATTATGGCTGGCCAATCACCTCTCACGGTAAAGAGTACTGGGGGCCGTTAAAAGTAGGTGAAGCAGAAACTAAAGAGGGGATAAACTCACCGCTAAAAGTATACGTGCCTTCCATAGCTCCAGGCTCGCTGCTTTACTATTCGGGAGAGGCTTTTCCAGCATGGCAAGGTGACTTGTTTAGTGGTGCCTTAAAGTTACAACACCTTAACCGAATTATCATGGACGAAAACGGCATGCCAGCGGGCGAAGAGCGGCTGCTTGAAGATCTTAATGAGCGAGTGCGCGCGCTGCTTAGCGACAGCCAAGGAAACCTCTACTTTAGTGCCGACAGCGGCAACTTGTACAAGATAAGCCCAGCGCGCTAAGGCTGGGTCTACGCTGCTTGAGCGTAAGAATTTAACAAAACTCCTGCCACTATTTTAGCCTGCTTGGCCGAGGCTAAATCGTTAGTGGTGTGAGCGCCTACTATCGCGCCATCGGCTAAAATAGCTAGCTGCTTGGCGGTTTCTAAAGGCTGGGGAAGTGCTAACTCACTTAGCTGCTTTTCAATCAGTTTTATCACTAAATTTTTGTGCTCGGTACAAGCTATGTGTACTGGGTTGTCGGCTTGATGGTATTCGGCAGAGGCATTAATAAACATGCAGCCAAAAAAATCATCAGAGTTTATCCAGCCATCTAATGCATCAAAAAAGGCCATAATGCGCGCTAGCTGAGGCGAACATTGTTGCTTAGGGGCCAGTCGCTCAATGCTGTTTTCTAACAAACTTAATAGCTGCTGATCTCGGCGATACAAACAAGCTACAATAAGATCTTCCTTCGACTTAAAGTGGTTGTATAAGGTTTTTTTTGCCACCCCAGATTCTGCCAAAATAGTATCAATACCAGTTGCTCTAAAACCATGTTGGTAAAAAAGCCCTTGGGCAGTGTCGATCAGTAAATCTCGTTTAGTGCTAGCCATATTAATTCCCAATTGCGTCCGCTAAGTATACCGCTCTGTCTCTTTGTTCAGCAAATCTTCTTGTTCACAAATTCTTAATTAATTATTTGGTAATAAAAACAATAGCTTGAATTGTTTCCGTTAGATTTCTTATCACTTTGGTTTATATTTTTATTGACATAGACAGGTCTGTCTCCTAATTTATTTAACAAGTAGACAGATTTGTATACCTTTGGGTTTGAGTAATAGCTAGCCACGTATAGGGCTTGGCAAATACCAATTTGTGTATACAGCTGTGGGAAAACCTATTTTGGAAAATTTTTTCGGAAATAAGCGTTAAACAATAAGGACAACACCATGATTAAGCTTTACGATTTTGAACTATCTGGCCATGCGCATCGCGTTCGATTAATGCTGGGTTTAATAAACCAGCCTTATCAGAAAGTCGCTATTAACCTCGCTCAAGGTGAGCATAAACAGCCAGCATTTAAGGCTTTAAATCCCTTCTCGCTAGTCCCTGTTTTGGAAGATGATGGCCTAGTGATTCGCGACTCTATCGCCATTATTACCCACCTAGCTAATACTTATGCACCCAGCTGGAACCCTAAATCTAGCGAGCAGCAAGCACAGGTTCAACAGTGGTTAGCCTTAGCGGCGCGTGATCTTGCTGAAGGCCCAGCTCGAGCCAGGCTAATTACAGTGTTTGGCGCTAAATTTGACCAACAAGCAGTGATTGAAACGAGCCATCAAATGTTGGCGATTATCGACGGATTGCTGGAAGACAAGCAGTGGATGGTAGGCGAACGCGCCAGCATTGCCGACGTAGCCTGTTACTCCTACATCGCCCATGCTCCAGAGGGCAAGGTTGAGCTGGGCACCTATTCCAACATACTGCGCTGGTTAGCCAATGTTGAGGGGCTAGAAGGCTTTGTTGCCATGCAGCAAACCCCGCTAAAAGAAGTCGTTTAAGCAACACTCGTTGCATGGTGCTTAGCCATGCAATTGCCTAACTTGCCCAGAAATTGCTTAAACAGAATGCATTCAATGACTAATGCCTCAAACATAGGAAAACAGTATGACCACAGAGCAACGCCTGCCGTTACCGCCGTTTAATGCCGATACCGCTGCACTAAAAGTGCGCATGGCCGAAGATGGTTGGAACTCGCGAAACCCAGAGAAAGTGGCTTTGGCTTATACCAAAGACAGCCAATGGCGAAATCGCGATACTTTTATTAATGGCCGTGAGCAAATTCAGCAATTTTTAAGCGCCAAGTGGGATAAAGAGCAAGCTTATCGCTTAATTAAAGAGCTTTGGGCTTACAGCAGAAATCGCATTGCGGTGCGTTTTGCTTACGAGTGGCAAGATCAAGCGGGACAGTGGTATCGAGCTTATGGCAACGAAAACTGGGAGTTTGATGAGAATGGTTTGATGCAAAGCCGTCATGCCAGCATTAACGATTTGGCGATAAGTGAAGAAGAACGCTTATTTCATTGGCCGCAAGGGCGCAGGCCTGACGATCATCCAAGCTTAAGTGATTTGGGTTTATAGCAAAAACTCGCGGTAACAAGGGGGAGGCGTTTATGGCTGTTTTTCATCAAGGTGAACTAAGCGTGCAGCAACGGGTAGGGGCAGCGGACATTGCTAAAGCCATCGGCGATAAAGCGATTCGCAGCTACATGCCACAACAGCATCGCGAATTTTTTAGCCAGCAGCCCTTGTTGTATGTCGGAGTGCTAGACAATCAAGGCCACCCTTGGGCCACCCCTATTTTGGGCGAGCAAGGCTTTGTAAGCTCGCCCAATTCCACCACCTTATCTATAGAAGCCAGAGCACTTATCGAATACGCGCAAGTCGCCCAGTTGTCGGTGGGGGATAGCATCGGTTTGTTGGGCTTGGAATTAACGACTCGTCGGCGCAATCGAGTAAACGGTTTGGTGGCTTATTTAAGTGAACAAGCGCTGCGTTTTGAAGTACAGCAAAGCTTTGGCAACTGTCCAAAGTACATTCAAAAGCGCGAGTTAAAGCCAAGTGTATTTAACCAAGCTTTTGTGCCAAAGGCTGCAGACTTTAGCGAACTTGAAGTAAACAATGTAGTGCTTGAGCAGGTGCTAAAACACAGCGACACCTTTTTTATCGCCTCTAGAGCTGCTGCTTTAAATAGTGAAGACAGCGATGGTGTGGATATCTCTCACCGTGGTGGCAAGCCGGGTTTTATCGAGGTAGTTAAGGGCAATAACAGCAAAGCACCAAGCCTAATATTCCCAGATTTTTCGGGCAACAATCTCTTCAATACTCTCGGCAACATAGTGGCAGACTCAAGGGTAGGTTTGTACATACCAGACTTTGAAACAGGCTACAGCTTTTGGATTAAAGGTAAGGCTTCAATCATTTGGGATATGTCGCAAGTAAAACCTTATCCGGGAGCGCAGCGTTATGTGCAAGTCAACATTGAACAATGCCTAAGCCTAGCCACTCCCACCTTAATTCAAAACTCAGATGTAGAGTTTTCACCGGCTTTGGATGATTTGGCTTAAACCATGTCTAAGGGGCTAGCCACGCCATCGGCCCCCATATTAAGTACATGGGTATAAATCTGAGTGGTTCTAATATCACTGTGACCTAACTGAGCTTGAATGGTGCGAATATCGGTACCTCGTTGCAATAAATGCGTAGCAAAAGAATGGCGCAAGGTATGGCAAGTGATAGGTTTACGAATATGAGTTTTTATTCTGGCAGCCTTAAGTGCTTTTTGAATACCGCTTGGGTCTAGATGATGGCGGCGAATGCAGCCATCGTTGGGATCTTTACTTAAAGAGTGCGAAGGAAACAAATAATGCCAAGCAAAGTCGTGTGGCGCAGCTGGGTACTTCTTAGCAAGAGCATAAGGTAAATATACACCGGCATATTGGTTTTTTAGCTTGTCACTCTGATAGTACTGATAGGCAACTGTAATTTGCTTTTGTATCGCAGCAACCAGTGACTTTGCCAGTGTCACCCGCCTATGCTTACCCCCTTTGGCGTCCCATATTTCAATACCGAAATAGTCAAAATCAATATCTTTAATACGCAAACGTAACATTTCGGTTTTTCGCAGGCCGCTACCATACATGAGTTGAGCCATTAATACGTGTGGTGGGGAAAGCGCATCTATTAATGCGGTAACCTCGTGACGAGTGAGTACAACAGGCAGTTTGGCTTGACGCTTGCTATGGCGAAAGTCTAATTGAAGTGATAAGGGCTTATTAACAACCTCTTTATAAAGAAAGACCAAAGCGTTTAGTGCCACTGCTTGGCTTTGCGGAGCCAAGTTCCTTTGATTGGCTAAG
Source organism: Agarivorans sp. Alg241-V36 (assembly GCF_900537085.1). Taxonomy (NCBI): domain Bacteria; kingdom Pseudomonadati; phylum Pseudomonadota; class Gammaproteobacteria; order Alteromonadales; family Alteromonadaceae; genus Agarivorans; species Agarivorans sp. Alg241-V36. Next base: position 441,544 of record NZ_UNRE01000001.1, read on the forward strand.
TGGCTGAGAAATTGCTCAACTTCATGATTATGTAAGTCGCTAGGGTGCTTTTTGTGATGAAATAAAATAAAGCGTTTTATCCATTGTCGGTAGCTACGGATGGTTGATTCCCTAAAGCGCTTAGTTCGCATTTTTTCTTCTATATAGCTGAGATAAGGCGAGTTCATTGCAATCCTTCTTTCACTGTTTTTTTATACAGTATTGTTGCAATTCCTACTTTCTACAAGTTGTTGCATACTTTCATGCTGATGTTTTTGTTATTTTTCGAGCTAGGTGGCTGATGTAGCTTAGGAAAGGTGATAACCTTGTTTTTATCAAATGTATGATAAGAGGAAAAATTCCGTGTTTAAACAAGGAAATTTTCCTATTAATAAACTGTTATGCATATAGGTAGTGAATATGGACATTGAGTTTTTTCTTAAGGATCGAATAAAATTCATCCGTTATTTTTACGAGGCTGCTATAGCACCATTCGCTAAGACTATGGATGATATTGAGAATGAGGTAGAACCTTATGTCCCGCCATACAGTGAAGATGGCGAGCCACCTTTTTTATCCGAATGGATAGATGCAAAATCTGGCTTGGAAACCTGTGGGCATCATGCTTTGTCAATGCTTGCATCGTCACTTCAGCTGTATCTTAAAGCATGGGTTGATCGTTTAGATAAGTATCACGGCATGACTTTTGAGGTGAACTTCAAAAAGAAAGGTTGGTTCAATGGATATCGTGAAATCTTCAAAGAAATAGATTTAGATATGTCGGCTTGCCCGGCTAATTTGGATATAGTTGAGCAGATCCCCTTGGTCAGAAATCGTATTCAACATCCTGAGGAACTTACTACAGTCAACGTATCTCATTCGAAAAGTGATTTAAATAAACATCCAAATCCGTATTTTGTTCAGGATTCCGAGTTGGCGCTAGCTTCTGATCAGGAAGAACAGTCATGGTTATTTCCACCTACTATTTCTCCCTCTCATGAGAAAATTATTGAGGCAATTTCTAATGTAGAGGCACTCTGTTCTTGGTTAGAAGCAGAGTACTGGGCGGCAAGAAATGCATAACAATACGCAGCAGTTCGCCCCTACGGGGCAGGACGCGCAAAAAGCCGCGCGCCTCTGTGCTTTGCGTTATGGTTAAAGATGAAGCCTGTCTCTAAAACAGTAGATCCAAATGATTCGGACTATTTGTCATTAATATCTGAATTAAACCAAGAATTAGGGTTGCTAACCGGTGACACTGGTGAGTCGTCCTTTAGCACAGAAAGTTTTAATCCTTCGACGGATTCCATAGTCGTTGTCTACAGCGACAAAAAACCGATGGGTACTGGCTGCATTCGTTACATCAACAAAGGTACCTGTGAAATAAAACGAATGTATTCTAAAAAGAAAGGTGTTGGAAAATTCCTAATTTCTGAGTTGGAGAGGGTTGCCATCCAATTAGGTTACTCTGAGGCAGTCTTATCCACTCGTAGGATTAATGAAAACGCCGTAAATTTCTACTCAAGTCAACGCTACTTAGAAATAGATGGTTATGGAAATTATGTTGGTGTGGAGCGCTCTATATGTATGGGCAAGAAACTCACACCATAACAATCACAGGCAATGGACGCGAAAAAGACCGCGCCAATGCTGTAAGCGTTATATGTCATGAAGAGTATTGAAGATCTCGAGCAACTTTGGAGTGAACATAACAACCTGATGTTTTTACTTCCAATACTGGAATACCCATATCCTGAAGTATTAGGTGAATTGTCCGAGAGTAGCTCCATCACCACAGACGTACTGTCGAAGGTTGTTGAATTTTCCTTGAGTTTTCCAAGTCGACATTGGGCGTTGAAGGCAGTTGGTTGGACGGAGAACGGATTTCAAATGAACTCAGCTATTTGCGAGAAGCTTTTAAGTATCTCGTCAGATAAAACTGATTTACAACAACTACGGCATAAGTCGTTTGCGCAAGCGCGACGGTGGCAGCGACAAAATGACATATAACAAGTCAAGCAATTGCACTCCGGCCGCTGAAAAGCACGGCCTCCGCGGGACTGGCTACGCCAGCCCATTCTTGAAGCGTTAAGTGTTTCTCCACGATTGAGGATGAATTAAATTGGGTGTATCAAAAAGTACTAAAATCATTGAATATATAACTATATTTACAACAATTTGCGCCGCTATGTTTGCATTCTCAACATACATCTACAATTACTCTTTTATGAACGAGTTAGGTGTTGATCCTAAAGGGGTTTCTGTTGTTTTATATAAAGATGATGCGTACGAGTTAATAAAATCTACGCGTGCGGAGTTTAAAGAGATTAAAGCTAAAATAGATGCTATGGGAGAACTACCAACAGAACTTCCAGTTTCAACTAAAATAGCGGAGTTAGAAAATAGAATTAATGATTTAAGCGGAACCCTAGATAAACTTAATAACGCAATCCTAGAGTCTCCACAAAAAGCTTTAGAACTCCCCTTATTAAAAAGGGATATTGTAAGCCTCCAAAGTCAATTGGACTCTACAGTTACAAATATTGATAAACAAGTATCACGTGCTTATGACATGTTTAAATGGATTACTGGTTCACTAGTTCTAGGCTTAATTAGTTTAGCTATAGGTTTATTTGTTAGAGAAAAAAACACTTAACAAGGCGTTAAAGTGCGACTCCAAACGCTTGCCGGTTTCGCTTCGCTCACAGTTTGGCAAGCGTGTTGTCGCGCCTTAACTTAGCGTTATGTGCACAAGGAGTCTGAGTGGATAAGGAGCTGAATAGACTAAAAGAGTTTTGTGTTGAGGTACTTGAATACATCAATCGAACAGAACATGAAGAAATACCGTTCTTGAAAGATATGATAAAAGTAGTTTCTTCGTTTAAGAACAAGAGAGATATAAATAGTACGGTCTCTGAAGTCATTGAAATGTCTCAAGACTACACAGGCGAAAAATTAGAACTCCTAAATGAAACATTAGAAGCTAAAAATTTGCCTTCGCTTACTTTCATGCGGTCAAAAGAATCAAGGTTAGTGCTATCTATTGTTCAGCGGGGCGCAATTAAAACAGACGATGAATTTCGGTTACTAAATTCGTACCTAAACGAAACCAGTACTAAAAAATCTAGCTCGGTATCAATCGAATCAGTTAATTCATTATTGCGGGCGTATGAAACTAATCAATAAAACAAAATCACATAACCAGGCCATCATAGGGACATTGTTTACTCCGCTGCGCTTTGGGGTGGCTTCGCCACTTTACCCCAAAGCTCCACTCCATAAACAATGCCCCATATGGCGGCGTTAGCTTTCTTTTGAGATTGGAGATTAATGGTAGGTTACAGATGGACATGTCAGGCTTGTGAGTCTGGTAATGAAGCAAACTTGGATAAGTGTGCATTTTGCGGCTGTCCTGCAAACGCAGGCAGTGAAGATATTGAAAAACACACAAATCCAGAAGGCTTTAAGAAAAAGAAAGCAAAAGAGCAGTATTCGAACTCATTGTTTATTTACTTCTTTATCCCCTTTTTTGCTGCAATCTATGCTTTAAATGGCAGGTACGAATCCCTTTTGCTTCTTATAGGGATAACAGCAGTGATTAGCATAAAAAATATCAAATTGCTGAGGCATATCTGGAGTGACAACTGGGCTAGAACCACACTAATATCGATATCGAGTCTGTTTTTAATCTCCATACTAGTCCGGATATTTATAATTCCAGATAATAGCCCGTTTGTTTGGTGGTCTGCCTTATTTTATTTTTTGCTAGCTCCGTCATCTTTCTATTACTTTTTTAGCAGTCAAAATGGCAAAAGAGTTTTTAGGGAGTATTACACGAAAGCTAACAAAGCAATTAATTCGGACACGTAATGCTTGGCTCGTGCTCGTACCTCGCAAATTTTAGCCAAGCACTACTTGCCCGTTTATTCGCGGCGTTACATTTCAAAATAGATCGAGCATGGAACTAGCAGAGATAATAGATCCAGGTTTTTCAACCGCAGATGCTGACTTCCCCGACATCGATATGGATGAGGGAGACTTGATCCTTAAATTTAAGGATTGGCAGGAAAATCAGCGCGAAGTGTTCTTTTCAGATACCGTTGCATTTAAATGGCAAATGATCGAAACCTTCATCGAAGGCGAAGAATACGATAGAAGCCACGTAATTACTGAGTCAGAATGGTTGGCAGAGCATATAAAGCAAGGTGAAATCGGGGCTCAGGAAGAGTACAAGCATTACAAATTTAATTTTAATGGTATTGGGCAACTTGAGGTAATCAGCAATGGCTTCACGGTTAAAATGTAACAAGTCAAAGCACGCGGACTTGGTAAAGCTGTCACCTTTTTTGTTCCAAAAAAGCCGCCAACTTCACCAAGCCGGTGTTTGAGGCGTTAGGCTTACAAATAATTAGGTCCGCGTAAATATGAGGTTACTAATAATTTTTGTGTTTTTCCTTTTTGGTTGCGTTGATCCCCCTTTACTGAAAACAGGGCTACCAAATGGATATTCTTTCCATTCAAATGGAGGGATATATGGATATATATCGACTCCAAATGATCAGCGTATGTATGAATATTTCGGAATGTTAGATAATTCAGAGCAGTGGTGTAATAACTTTGGTTGGGATTCTAATTTTGTTATTTGTGAACTGGAAATTGTAAAAGAAAATGCATCGGGTGGTTACGAGTTTAAATATTTAATTCTTAACACAGGAGATGGGACGGTTTACATAAAAAACAGCATCAGTGAAGCAGAGTTTTTTTGGAAGTCTGTTCCTAATGGAAGTTTCCCAGAGATGTTAGCTAAACATCAAAATACGGTTCGTAAATAAAGCCTAACAAAGCAATTTAAGCGGGACAAGTTAATAGCTGGCCGGTTTCGCTTCGCTCAAGAGTATATCCAGCTACAAACTTGCCCCTTAATTGGGCGTTAGGTGTCACAAAGAATGAGCGAGTTTAAATTTCAGTCCCGATGGAAAGAAGAGTTAGTTGTAACTGGCTCTGGAGGCTCTTTCATTCTTGAGCTGCCAATGGGTATTTTATCGGCGTATTTGCCAACGGAAGAAGTCTGGACTCAAAACGCACCATCATGGGCAAAGGGATTATACCCTGAACTTAAAAATGAGCTTGAAGCATGGTGCAGGGAAAACAAAAGTAAATTAGTAATCGACGCAACTGCTGGTGTTTATTAAATTACATGCCATACCGTAAACCACACCTAACAAGAGCATGTTGCATCAGCCACTTCGTGGCTTGGACAGCTTTGCTACGCTGCTTCGCCGCTCCACAAAACTACCGCAAATGCAGGCGTTATGTGTCACATCTAACACGGAGAGTAGTTTGAAAAATCCTACAGGGACAAAAAATAATCATCGTGGGACTTTTTTAATGAATGGTGGTTTAACCCATGTGAGGTATGATCACAAAAGTCGTCCATCCAAAATTGATATTAAATGCCCAAATTGTAGTTCTTTAGCAATTGCTAAAGATGAAGAAGTAGGTGACTCATTATTTGTCGGTGATATGTCACCAAGCTTTAAAGGCTCACCATTTTCAATTACATGCACATCGTGTATGTACCGAAAAAAAAGTTTAGCCTATGATGAGCTAACCGAACCTTACTTCCAGTTTGAAGGGCGCGGCGAGGTTCTTTGGGCATGGAATCGTGAACATTTAGATATGATTTATAAATATTTAAATGGCGTACCGATCAAAGAACATGACTATGAGTTTTATCACACATACATTCATGGCGATTGGAAAAAATATAAAACAAGTTATTTAAAAACAATTAGCAAAGGTTTAAGTGACACATAACAAGCTAATTAATAAGGACAAAAAACAGTTGGCTGTTTTCGTTCCTCAACATTTTAGCCAACAATTTTTTGCCCATTATTAGGGCGTTAAATGGCAATCGAAACTATGGACATTTTAAAAGAACTTGTCATTGATGCTGGCGAAAAGGATGATGATGGTAATTACGATTACTATTATGAATTCGAAAATTATCAGTGTCAGTTTTCTAAGTTTACGCTTTTAGCTAAGTCTTACAAAGATGAACCAGAATTGGTTTCTTTTTATGGCTTGGAGAAAGAAGGAGTACGACTAATGCCTCCTAGTAAATCAACAAAAGAAATCCAGGAAGTGATAAGTGCTCTCATTCTAGAAGGTAAGCTCAAATTCACTACTTTATCAGAGCAAGGCTATGTGGAAATCACACCTTCTAAAGCCAAAAAAGGAATGCTTTCATGGTTCAGAAAAAAGTAAACCTGAGTAATGCATTTAACAAGCGCATGTTGCATCAGCCACTGCTTGGCTTGGACGGTTTTTTCGCTCGTGCCTCGCTACAAAACCGCCGCAAATGCGAGCGTTATGTTTCAAAGGAGTCTAGATTCACATGGAGTTATGTAGTTGATCCGATTCAGTAGACACTTCATTCAAACAAGATGAGGTGGTTAAGGCACTTCTTAGGAGAGTTGCCAATGTCACTTTGGGCAGCCTTCGCCAACCCGCAATCCCGCCTTGATGGCAGTCAAAATCTCTTACCAGCCAAATTAATTGCATAATATTTGCCAATTGGAGGAGTCTTAAGCTTGATCGCAGTGCCATAAGACCACATACTCTTTTACCATTCTGCGAATCCAGTTTATGGAAAAATTGGCATTGGTCGTTCAGGTACCTCGGTTTAATAAAAGCGCGAACTCGTTCAGTCCCACCAGTTTTCTACTTCGCTTAATCACAGACAGTCAAAATAAAGAAAAGGGCTTGTAAGCCTCAACATAAGTAGGAACACAACATGGCAGCTTTTGGTACGGTTTTTATGCCACAAATGGCATTAGCAAAATACGAAGATCAGCAATGGGGTGATAGTGAAATTGTCTCGTCTGACAGTATTAGCTTGCACCCTGGCGCGCACGTACTTCATTACTCAAGCACTTGTTTTGAAGGGCTAAAAGCCTTTCGTCACGAAGATGGCAGCGTGCATATCTTCCGCATGGACGCCAACATTAAACGTATGGCTCAATCTGCTGAACTACTAAGCTTGCCGGCTTTTAAGCCTGAATTATTAGAGCAAATGGTTAAAGACATTGTGGCTAAATTTGCCGATGAGGTGCCAGCTGCTCCGGGCTCTATGTATATTCGCCCAACCTTTATTGGCACCGAGCCTGCCATTGGTAAAGCGGCAGCGCCCACTAGTTCGGCTTTGCTGTATGTATTGTTGTCGCCAGTGGGCGATTACTTTGCAGTAGGTGCTAAGCCATTACGTTTGTTGCTAGAAGAAAACGGCATGCGCTGTGCGCCGCACATGGGTATGGTTAAATCGGGCGGTAACTACGCCAGTGCCTTAGGCCCAATTAGCCAAGCACGCAGCGAAGTTGACGCCGACCAAGTATTGTTTTGTCCAGGTGGCGACGTACAAGAAACAGGTGCCGCAAACTTTATTTTGATTGATGGCGACGAGCTTATTACTAAAGCACTCGACAGCAGCTTTTTGCATGGGGTTACGCGTAACTCTATTCTTACTCTAGCGCGTGACTTAGGCTTGAAAGTAAGTGAACGTGAACTTACCGTTGAAGAGCTATTAGAGCGTGCAGCTAAGCCGGGTTGTGAAGCGGCCTTATCGGGCACGGCGGCAGTGCTTACTCCGGTAGGTACGCTTATCCACAATGGCAAAGAGCACACCGTAGGCAACGGTGAAGCCGGTGAAACCACCTTAAAACTGCGCCAAGCCTTAAACGACATTCAATGGGGTAAAGCCCAAGACCAGCACAGCTGGTTAACTAGCATTTAAGCTAAACAGATAGCTTGATGTTAAACAGCCCGCTTATGCGGGCTGTTTTGTTTTAACAATTGAGAGTAGTTTTAGCCTCCGCTATAGCCTAACTAGGAAGTAAGAAAAAAATTTAACTTTTTTAGCCTCGCTTTTTTATTCGCTGCGATTACCTCTGTGAGATTGACTTAAACAAGGTATTCAAATGCAAAACTTACACTTTTCTTATTCGCCAGTTGCCCGCTCTGTGTTAGTGGGTTTAGCCTTATCTTCTTTGCTGGCTTGCGGCCAATATGTTGCTGATGATCAAGCAGCAGTTGAGCGGGTAGAGCCGCAACAGCAGAACGAATCGCTTAAGCAAACAAAGCCAGCCGAAAGGCCGCAGCACGATCAACACATTAAGGCGGTGCATCCCATCGCCAAGCACAAACGAGAAAGAGCAGCAGCTAGCCAAATGCAAATGGCCAGAGTATCCAGCTTTGCTGCCATTCAAGCACCTGCCGATGCCGCTTTTTACTACGAGCAGGGCAATAACGAAAACTACCAGAAGTTTACCGACCTATCGGTAGTCGCTGTAGCAGACCAACCAGTATCTACCTTTAGTGCTGATGTAGACAGCGCCAGTTACGCTAACATGCGCCGCTTTATTAACAATGGGCGACTACCGCCAAAAGACGCGGTGCGTGTAGAAGAGTTGATTAACTATTTTTCTTACGATTACGCGACTAGCAGTGATGCTGCTTTGAGCATTGAGCAGCCTATTGCCATTGATACCTTGCTTACCGCTTCACCTTGGAACAGCAATAACCAGCTGATTCGTATTGGCGTTAGCGCTTATAAAGCAGATACCAGCATTCGCCCGGCTGCCAATGTGGTGTTTTTAGTGGATGTTTCTGGCTCTATGCAATCTGCTGAGAAATTGCCCTTACTTAAGCAGTCAATGATGTTGATGCTTAACAACTTAAAAGCCAGCGATAATGTGGCAATAGTAACTTACGCCAGCGGCACCGGGGTAGCCTTGCCAGCTACTAGCGTGAAAGACAAACACAAAATTGTTGCGGCGATTAACGGTTTACAAGCCGGTGGCTCCACCAATGGCTCTGCAGGCATTGAGCTGGCTTATAGCCAAGCGCAGCAAGGTTTTATTGATGGCGGCATTAACCATGTTTACTTGATGTCGGACGGTGACCTAAATGTGGGAATTACCGACATAGATGAGCTAAAACATCGCATTACTCAAAAGCGTAAAGCTGGGGTGCAGTTCTCTACCATTGGTTTTGGCACAGGCAACTACAACGACCACTTAATGGAGCAATTGGCCGATAACGGTAACGGCGTTGCTGGTTACATTGATACCTTGCACGAAGCACAAAAGCTGTTGGTGGATCAGTTAGGTAGCAGTTTGCATACGGTGGCGCATGATGTGAAATTTCAGGTGGAGTTTAATCCAAGCATGGTGTCTGAGTACCGTTTACTGGGCTACGAGAACCGTCAGCTAGAGCGCGCCGATTTTAACAATGACAAAAAAGATGCTGGCGACATGGGAGCGGGGCACAGCGTAACGGCTATTTATGAAATTACGCCTGTTGGCAAACCCGGCTTAATCGACCCACTGGTATTTCAACAGCAAAAGCAAAACAAAATGGCGGTGAAACCTAAAAATGAAGCCTTAGCTGAAGTGAGAGTGCGTTATAAAAAAGCCCAGTCGCAAGCTTCCGACAAATATACGCAACGGGTATACAACAAAGACCTCGTTAACTTTGAGCAAACTAGCAATGACGACCGCTTTGCCATTGCGGTAGCGGCCTTTGGTCAAAAATTGCGGGCGAACGAGCACTTGGATGACTTGGCTTATCAACAAATTATTGATTGGGCGAATGCCGCAAAAGGCCAAGATCAGTTTGGATATCGTGCAGAGTTTGTTAAATTAGCCCGACTAACCAATACCTTAGCCTTGCAATCGCCAGCTGCGCCGCAGCCACAGCAATTGCCAGAGTTAGAATATGCAGTGCAACCATTACCGGTAACCTTACCCGCAAGGATTGATGCGCAGAATGAAGAGCTTAGTCAGTGATGAACAACTGATGCTTGATTATGGTCAGCGTGGCAATGTGGCCGCGTTTGACCAACTGTATCAACGCTATCGCAAACCCTTGTTTGGTTTTATTCGACAAAAGATGACCGAGGCCGCCTGCAACGAAGTATTTCAAGAAGTATGGGAATCAATCATTAGCCAAGCCAGTACCTATCGAGTCCCTGGTGGCGAAGCGCAAACTACGGCGCATTTTCGTGGGTTTCTATATACCATTGCAAGGCGTCGAATCGCCGATTATTGGCGCTCGCAAGGCAAACAAAGCAATAGTGATGAACAAGGCTTAGATGAGCTGGCTGCTGATTCAAACCCAGAGAAAGAGCACCAGCAGGGCGTCGATAAGCAAGTAATATTGCGTTGTGTAGAGTTACTGCCAAGCAAGCAACAAGATGTATTCATGTTAAAGCAATCTGGCTTGGCAGTAGCCGAAATGAGCCAAGTGCTTGATGCCTCTTTTGATGCGATAAAAAGCCGCATACGGGTGGCTTATCAACAACTGCGAGAATGCTGGGAGAAACACCATGGTTGATACACCAAAAAGCAAGGCGCCCAGCGACCAACAAATTAATCAGGCCTATCAGCAAGCTTTAAGCGAGCTTGAGCCCTCTGAGTTGCTCGATAAACGCATCCAAAATATGGCTAAGCAGCAGGCTAAACAAAACAGCAAAACGCGTTCCTATTTCTGGGCAGCTGCGCCTTGGTGGGCGAGTGCTGCGTCTTTAGCCTGTGTGGGAGTATTAGGCTGGTGGCTAGTCACTGAAATGAGTGTGCCGCCAAGTGAAATGAGCTACCAAAGCAATGTGCAGTTAATGAGCCCGCCCATACAGCGTAATGAGGTCGCGACTGAAGAGCTTGAGCAGCAAAAGCAAGAGCTAGCAGAAAAGCTATTGCGTAAGCGAGAGGAAGACATCCAAGCTATTGAGCGAGAGAGAAGACAGTTAGCCAAACAGAAAGCCATGCAAAAGCGGGCTATGCAACAAGAAGCTATGCAAGCTCAAGCTAAACAACAAACGCTGCAAAAGCCATCTGTTCAACAAGAGATTGTGCAGAGCAAAGCAGACCTAGCGGTTAAGCCCGCTCAATCCGCCGACCAGCACTACGCCAGCGAAGAGCAGCAGCTAACTTCGTTTTCAGCTTTAGCTAGTGATGCTGCCAGCGATGCAGGCGCTATTGATGTAAGCGATCTTGTTCTGCTATGTGTTGAGCAAAGCTTAGGTAATTACAGCGCTGAGCAATTAGAGCCACAGCTAACACAGGACTTACAGCAAGATGCTAAACAGGCGCTTAGCCAACCAGCACGTTGGTTAACTTGGCAGAAAAAGCAGTGGAAATTAGTTACCGTTGAGAGTGCTTGGCTACTAGTGGGAGATGGGCTTGATGCCAATTCATCGCTTATTTACCGCTTGCCTAGTCAACTAGTGGAAGCCTGTGAGCAGCCATAAGGTTTACCCTTAGGACAAGCTTTCAGGCTAAACCTTTCAATAGACCAGTAATAGCGGCTACAGGGGAGCCGCTTTTTTTTGTGCGCCAAAGCGATCTGCATCTACGCCTTGTTTCCAGTAACCTACGGCAAAGGTATTTAAACGCTCAAAACCTAAGTCTTGTTGCAATATCGGACGTAAAGTACGGATTTGCGAGGCTTCTAAGCCGATAAATATGTGGCTATCGCTGGCCATGTTAGCAGCGGTTTTTTGCACTTGCTCGGTAAAGCTAATATCTGCTTCATCTTCAACATACCAGTAGGTGTTTTCAGCTGCGTGGTAGTCTAGCTCAATGATGTCTGCGCGAGTAGGAACGGCAATAACTACCCTTACCTCAGCGTGTGGGTTAAGCCTTGGCACATAACCGTTAATGGCATTAACCGAGGTAATGTCCCCCAGCAGCAAATAACTATGATGGTTGAACTGAGTCAGCTTTAGTTGCCCAGGGCCTGCAATGCTTAATTGGTCGCCTAGCTTTGCTTGGCTCGCCCAGTTAGTCGCCGGCCCGCTGTGCCGATTTATTACAAAATCTAAGGCTAGCTCTTGGCTCACCGAGTTAAACCAACGAATGGTGTAAGAGCGCATTTTAGGTTTTGAACCATCGCTGTTTGGCAATATTACCTTCACGTGTGCGCCTTCCTTAGATTCGGGAAAGCCTTTAAGGCTGCTGCCTTTTACTACAATCCGCAGTAGGTGAGGGGAGAGCGGGATAAGCTGTGATACCTGAACCGGATACATTTTTGGCTTCATCGTTACTCCTAATGACTTGTACATTGTTTAATAAGTTGATAAAATCAACTATATTTTTAAAGGTAGACTTAGTCAACTATTATTTGAGGTCTTATGAAACAGCAATCAATTTCTGATTCGGTTTTTGCTCTGGTTCAAGCGTATCGAATTGCTATGCGCTCTGGCTTAAAAGCCCAACAACTAGGCTTAAATGCCATGCATGTGAGTTGTTTAAGTTTTATTGCCGCAAGCCACCATTGCACGGCTAACGACATTGTTAATCACTTTTCTCGCGATAAAGCGCAAATAGCCCGCTTGCTAAAAGAAATGATTGAAAAAGGCTGGCTGAGAAAAACCGCCAACCCAGAAGACAAACGCAGCCAGCTCTTGTCTCTCACCGACGAGGGACAAGCGCTGGCAAGCTTAATAGAAGAGACCCAAAGCAAAGTGCAAAGCCAAATGCGCCAAAACTTGAGTGACCAACAAATTGAAGAATTTGAGAAGCTAGCAAAGCTTATGGTGAATAACCTAAACCAAGTGACTTAAGCAGCACTTTGTTGACTAAGGCCCGGCCTTATACCAATCGTATTAAATAACTGTTCATACTATCTGGTTAAAATACTCGATAATTGCGTTAGAATTTTTGATTGTAGAATAACTACTTATCGAAAAATTCCGCTTTGTTCTCGAGTATTTTTCCTGCGCTATTTCTGATCACTTACTTAGTGTGATTGGTATTAGATCCAATTTTTCACCTTAAAGATGGCAAAAAACGATGCGGCAATAATCGCCATGCCACTTAAAGTGAAGTAGTAACCATAGGTGAACGCGAGCTCTGGCATGTTCTCAAAGTTCATGCCGTAGATCCCGGCGATAAAACCTAAGGGAACAAAGATGGCGGTAATCATGGTGAGTACTTTCATGGTGTTGTTTAGGTCGTGGGTGCTAATAGAAATATGCCCGTCTAACAAGTCACCGCTCAGTTCGTAGTACATTTTAGACAAACCATATATGCGCTTACTGCGCTCACATAGTTTTAGCCATTCATGCTGGTCTTTGGTTGATTTTATCGAAAAGTACGCCAGTTCATCGGAGCTTAGGCGATCAACAACATTTTGATTAAACTCTAAAACGCGGTTGAGTTTGCGAAAATGGTATCGATAATTAACTAGTTTTTTCAAGCTGTTAACTTTATCGCCAGCGAGCAATTCATCTTCCACTCGTTCGATTTCTTGGTCAAAATCTAATAACTTGTGTAAGTAGTTATTCGCCACGTTTTGCATCAGAGCTACCGCTAAGTGCTCGGTGGTTTTACTGTTCTCTTGGCTTAAGTTAGCTTGTAGCGTTTCAATGGCTTGCGAAGGCTGTGGGTGTAGGCTAACAATCATTTGGCTCTTACAAATTAAACCAATATTTTGTGCGCGTAGTTCATAGTCATCGGCTAGGCTAACAGCTTCTTTAAACAGGATTAAGGTGCTGCCGGGAAATGCTTCGGCTCTGGCTGTTTGTTTTTGTTGGAAGTAGCTGGCAACAGCCAGCTCATGACAACCAAGGTGAACTAACTGCTGTTGCAGCTCCTCAGATACTTCACCCGAAATATCTATCCACAAAAACTCATCTACGTCTGGGTTAAAGCTGGCGACTAGCTCAAGGCCAGCTTGTTTATACACACCGGCCGTTTTTTTAATTACTTTTATGCTCATCGAGTCTCTCTTTAATTAAATATGTTCGGGTGATTACTGCTTAAACTACAAGCACCATGGTTTGATAAACTTCGGTGAGGCCGTTAACCAAGAACTGAGCGCCCATACATACCAACAAGAAGCCCATAATACGGGTGAAGGCGTCGATGCCGTTTTTACCTAATAATTTAAGTGTTGGGTAAGCCATGCTAAGTACTAGCCACGCAACCAAGGCCACGCCGGCAAAGCCTATTAAGCTGCCTAAGTAAACGCTAGGCTTGCTCACATCCTCAGGTAAGCTGGCAATTTCAGATGCGCCACTAATCACTAGCGCCATGGTACCTGGGCCACACATAGACGGAATGGTGAGCGGTACAAATGCGATGGAGTCTTGCTTGGGCAGTTCAATTTTTTCTGGTGGTGCAGGGAATAGCATTTTAAAGCCAATTGCACCAATAATGAGTCCTCCACCTAAACGTAAACTAGGCATCGAAATGCTAAACAGTTCCAAGATAGAAGAACCAATAAAAAAGGTAACGGTTAAGGCGATAAACAAAAACAAACTGGCCAGCTTGGCTTGGCGCGACAGATAGCTTTTACCATGCCCTTTACTTAAACCCAGCAGTAGGGTGGCCGAGGTGGGAGGGTTAACCATTGGGAGCAAGGCCAGCATGGTTAAGCCGGCTACTGTAAAAATAGTTTCAATTTGCATATCAGTCTCTTTGGGTTGATTGCGTTAAGGTTTAGGTGATTTAGCCACCGAGTTACGGGCATTGTTGATGAATTTCTAGCTTAACTCGATGTATTTGAGTGATTCGTTTTTGTTCACCTTTTAGGTAACGACTCGGCACCAAAAGCAACATTAATGAATCACTGAAATACCTCTTCAATCCAGCTTGTTCGGGATAAATTAGCCGCATATCAACTTCCTAATCTTTGAGATTTAAATGCGCAAACAGACAAGAGCCCTTAATCGCTACTCGTTGTGGCATTACTTGGTCATCTTAATTAGCCTTGGCTTTTTGATGCTCAATGCCTTACCCAATATTTATGCCGAACGGCCAGTGATTAAAGTAAGTACTAATCCACAAGGTACGCCTAGCGAGCTAGTGGGTACTCAGCTTTACCAGTGGTTGAATGAGGAAGGTATAGAGATAAGCTTTGCTGAAGTGAGTGATAGCCAGGCCACGCTCACTCTGGCCAATACCAGCGAGCAGCAGCACGCTCAAGCAGTATTAAACAAGCATCTTGGAGAGCATGCTGAAGTAGTTATTGCTATGCAGTCTAGTGGGCCAGCATGGTTAGCGCGCTTAGGCTTATCACCTTTGCAACTTGGCTTGGATTTACGTGGTGGTGTGCAATTCTTACTAGAAGTTGATACTCAACAAGCCATTAATGAGTCTTTGGCACAGCAACGAGGTGAACTAAATACGCTACTACGAGAACAAGGTGCGCGTGGCGCACGAGTGTTAAATAATGAGCAGCAACAACTTGAATTAAGCTTTCCTCCTAGAGTGGCAGAGCAGGCAATGGCAGCACTTAATGCCTTTCAAACCAACTTCCCTGAGCATGAGGTAAGGCAGCAACAAGCGGGTTTGTTCACCATTAACCTCGCTGGCAACCAAGATTTTCATCAAGCGCTGATGATGCAAAATTTGCAAACCTTGAGAGATCGCGTAGCAGCCCTTGGCATCACCGAGGCTGTAGTGCAGCGACAAGGACATAACTTCATAAGAATTGAGTTGCCTGGAGTACAAGACCCAGCGCAAGCAAAACGCGTTATCGGTGCCACTGCTACCATTAGCTTTCACGCACTTAGTGCTAACGGCGATGTTCATCAAAACGCTTCTGGCGACCCTGTTGGCATCGAAGCTAGACCAATTTTAACTGGCCAAAAGATTACTAATGCTAGTGCTCAGTTTGGTGAGTTTGGCATGCCTGAAGTGTTGATTAATTTAGACAGCGCTGGTGGCAACCGAATGTCTGACTTTAGCCGACAAAACATCGGTCAGCCAATGGCCACGCTCTATACCGAGTACTTAGAAAACGAAGCCGGCGTATTGGAGCAACATAGCAAGGTAATTAGCGTTGCGACCATACAAGCACATTTAGGTTCTAGGTTTACCATTACCGGTATGGAAAGCGCACAAGCTACCCAAGACTTAGCCTTATTGCTTAAAGCTGGCAGTTTGTCAGCACCTATTTCAATCGTAGAAGAGCGGCTATTGGGCCCCAGTTTAGGTGAGCAAAATATTAGTAATGGCTTTGCGGCTCTCGCCCTTGGTATGGGCTTAATGCTGGCCTTTATGTTGGTGTGGTATCGAGGCCTTGGCTTAATTGCAAACATCGCCTTGGTGCTTAACTTAGTTTGTCTGATTGGTTTGCTTTCTTTGGTGCCGGGGGCGGTGCTCACTTTGCCGGGCATTGCAGGCCTGGTGCTTACTATTGGTATGGCAACCGACACCAATGTACTCATTTTTGAACGAATAAAAGAAGAAAGACGCCGTGGTTTAAGTGAAGAAATGGCGGTACATCATGGCTACAAAAATGCTTTTAGCACTATTTTTGACGCCAACTTTACCTCACTTATTATTGCAGCAATTTTGTTTTCGGTAGGTTTTGGCCCAATTAAAGGCTTTGCCATTACCTTCGGCCTTGGCTTGTTAACGAGCATGTTTACTGGGGTATATGTGTCGCGATCTTTAGTTAATTTACAACTTGCTTGGCGTCGAAAGGCTGGGCTAAGACAACAGCAGGAGCTTGCATAATGAAAGCTTGGATAAACCGTTTTTCGCTTACTGCATTGCGCCAAGGGGCATTGAACTTGTCTGTAGTGTTAGTTCTAGCTTCTGTAGTGGGTTTGGTCACAAAAGGAATTAACTTTGGCGTCGACTTTACCGGCGGAGTAGTGACCGAGTTAGCTACTCATTACCCGCCAGAGCAAGAGCAAATGGCCAAGCAATTAGATCTATTACTGGTCGATGGTTATTCAATGAGTCGCTCTGGCGCCAACCATTGGATCATTCGCCAAGGTTTGGAAATGAGTGAGGCGGTAAATGCCAATTGGCATAGCCAGCTACCCGATGCTTGGCAAGTAGAGTTGTTGGGCAGCTCGATTATTGGCCCGCAGGTAGGTAGTGAGTTGTTTGAAATGGGCGGTTTGGCAATTTTTGCTTCATTGCTGGCGATGATGCTGTATTTGTCGTTCCGCTTTGAGTGGCGATTAGCTTTAGCGTCGGTGATTGCGCTTTTTCACGATGTATTGCTGGTATTAGGTTTGTTTGCTTGGTTACAGATTGAATTCGATCTAACGGTAATGGCTGCTGTTCTGGCGGTGATTGGCTACTCCTTGAATGACTCGATAGTGATTGGCGACAGGATAAGAGAGTACTTACGGGCTAGCAGCAAAGTAGAACTCGATACTCAAATTAACCGTGCTTTAGCATCGACAATGACCCGTACTCTGGTGACATCTGGTACCACTTTATTAACCGTGGCTTGTATTTGGCTATTGGCCGGCGCACCGCTACAAGCTTTTGCTATCGCCTTATTTAGCGGGATTGTTATTGGCACCTTTTCCTCGGTAGGCATTGGTGCCACCTTGCCAAAAGTATTGGGCTTACAAGCGTCTGACTATCAGCTTATAGAGCCAACTAAAAACGGCCGAGTTGGCTAAAGATTGGAGGATAAATGATGAAACAAAGCTATTTTATTGCCTTTATGTTGTTACTTTTTATTGCGTTACCAAGATTGACGCATTCTGTAGTCAATCCTGAACCTAGCCTGGCCAATGAAATGAGCATTGAGCTAATTCAAGAAAGCTAGTTCTAACTAGGCTTAGATTTTTGCATTAACGGCACCCCTTGGGTGTCGTTTTTTGTTGGGTCTTACACAGTAGTGATATGTCTGCTGGAGGTAAAACGAGCTTGTTCTAGGGTTGGTTGGTTGGTCTTTTGAGATGATTCTAGCAGCAGTTTGTGGCTTATTTATACAAGACAGAGGCTTAAATAGCCTTCATGAGAAGCCGATAAGGCGCTAAGAATGAGCAACAAACGCTGCCCGTAGGGTTCGGCTAAAATTGATTTACGATTTGTTGATGAGTATTTGCTTAGAATAACTAGGCTGCACACTCCTTGCCGCGCCTAAAATGATTTTATCTCGAACAAAACTCAACCGTTAAAGGTCAACAGACCCTAGTGATTGCGGAAGCAGTGGCAGTTGGCAAACCATGAGGCCGAGTTTAACTAGGCTTTATTACGAAAGGTAAGATGGTGAAAAGTTCACTTAAGTCGTCCGTGACTGTTAGTGGGCTAGTGATTGAAGTGCCCTGTGTTTACTAGTAATGAAAATGTAGAGTGAAGCCGTAGTAGGATTCTTTAGCACGAACTTCACTTGGAGTTTGCACCGGGTTACTGGTGTTAAAAGTTATGCCCGTTTTTATGGTGTCATTTCCGGTAACTCGGTTAATACCTTTACCAATACTTTCTACTGGGTCCAGCAAAAACAAGGAAGCGTTCCCCAACCGAGTAGAGCCCATTACTTCACCGCCACCAGCGCGAATGCGCTGCTCGGTTTGGTAGGCCCATTCGCCATATAACCAGCCGCCAATGGGCGTAACAATGAGATCTTGAATAGACGGTACTTCTGCAAAGGCCTCAATACCATATTCCCAGTAAAAGGTGCTCATAAGGGTGGTGTAGAGAAAGGAGTTGAACTGGTCGTAACCGCTTTTTCTGGCTACTTGATAATACACACCGCCAAAGTAGGGGTGGCCAATGTAGTTTATTGCCCAATGATCGTCGTCCCATACCGGACCTTGCCTTACATTGTCCCACCATTTTTGCGCCATGTTACCGCGGCCCATTTCTGATTTATCCCAGTTAGTCACGGATTCTGGCATTAGATATAAAGCACCAATCACTCCTGCTCCAAGCCCAAACATTAACTTAGTTTGCGACCATAGGCGCTCTTGGTCTTCGCCATTTGCAGCGTTAAATAGAGTAACTTCAGGGAATAGGTTGGTTGAGCTGCTTTCAGCAAAACTAGCGCTGCTAAATGTTAAGGCAAGGGCAGCAGCAACAGGCTTTATCATGGTTTCTCCTCATAGTAAAAAGAAGAGAATTTTAGTGACTAAGTCATAAAGCTCACAGGTATATCAAAAATTCATATTTGCATTTCATCGGGCGAGGCTAGGTGGGATAGAGCCGCATAATGCAAGGCATTAAACTTAGTGATTGAATCAAGCAGCAGCAATAGAGCAGTGCTTTTTACCTACAGGGAGGGCTAAGCTCCTTGCTAGCATGGGCCGAGCAAGGAGGCACTATAAAGTGGCGAGTAAGGCCTAGCGACCGATAACCTGGTCAACTAGTTTTAGCTCTTTATCTAGCTGCGAGAAAGCCAACTCACCTAGTAACATTTGATCCCATTTTTGTTTTGTTAGCTCAAAGGTTTTGCCTTGATTCGTTTGCTGGTTAATAGCAATTACTCCGTTTCTCAGCGCAATCGCATAATGCGCATCTTCATCTATAAAATGCAGATTAAACTGTAGCAACTTATCTTCAGCCAAACGGGTATCAAGCATATAGCGTAGATAGTGAACGTTAGCTTCTAGTGGCGAGCTAGCAAGCTTTTGCGCATCTAAGGCTCCGAAGCTATTGCTGAGTTGCTGGTAATCTGTGATGGTTTGTTTAGCAAAACTGATGCTTCCTTCCTGTAATAAGGCTTCGGAAATGTAGAAGCCACGCGCGTTAGCTGAGCTAGTATGTTGGCCAAGTGTTCGGGCGCTATCGGCACGGGTTTGTTTGGCTGTTTCTGTTAATGCTCCCATGTTTTGCAATTGCGTGGTTAAAAATAAACTCCACTGAGTGCTGCTTATATCTCCTTTGGCCTGAGCTTGTTGCGCCATGCTGGTGACGGCCTCCACGCCGCCCATTGCTTCTACGGTTTTCTGCGCTTGTAGCTGCTTGGGAAGTGGGTTGATATCGTAGACATCCCAACCCATCCAGCCGATTCGAGCGTTGTATACTTGTTTGGCGTAGCTCTCTACTTGGCCATAGGTTTCTTGATTGGCACGTAAGCTCTCTGGCAAGTAGATCCACTCTGCTATTTCTTGGGCATCTTTACCCATAGCAATGCCTCGGTAGGTTTGGTCATGAATAAGTTGCATGCTGTCTCTAAAGTACTCTAGTGCTTGGCGGGCATTGTCTTTACCAATATTAGCGGCGCCGTGAATGTCTATATGCAACTCTATATCGCGACTTAGCGCTAAATCTGCCGCTTTCACTAAGCGCATAGGGTCTCGGTAGATATCACCTCGCAAGGTATAAAGGTTAAATAGGCTGTCGTCATTCATAGCATTAGATACCAGCAACTTATGTTGCGGGAAATAAAATGCCACAGAATCGAGAACGTCGGTTTGGCTTGGCAATACTTCTACCTTAATCCCTGCAATGGTGTGAGTTTCTACTTCGCCGTCTTTAAAGGTTATGTCGGGTGGGATAAACCCAGATTCACCACTAAGCTTCTCTGGACTAAAACCTAACATGCTAGGGAATGCATCTTTACCCTGTTGAGGGTGAAGCATGCCAAATTGAATGGCGGCTCTGGTTTTAAAGTTACCGCTTAATATGCTTATGCCTTCGTCTGCTTGTAAGTTAGCGGTGAGATCCTCGTGTCCAAAAATTTGGGTATTTTCATCCCGCCAAGCCTTGGCTCCATGCACATAATGGGAGTGGGTGTAGAGAATGCCGGCTACTTTAATTGGCTGGCCTACTTTTTTCTCTAGCGCTGCTCGTTGTTCGCTTGCATATTGAATGTTGTCTCCGGTATCTATAATGATCCATCCACCAGACCCTTCTAAAGCAATGATGTTGCCAATTCCCCAACCTGCGATGCGATATACACCGTCGCTAATTTGGTTTACTTGTTTCTCGGCCACATTCCAGGCGGCATTCACTGCTGCTTGAGGACCAGCGGTAACTGCGCCATTACTAGTGGTAACCAGCTGTTGTTGCAGAGACATACCGTATTGATTAGGCGCAGCAGACACTGTCCCAGCAATAGCTAAACTGACTAAGCTGGCACTTATTGGCTTAATAGACTTTATTATCTTCATCTTTTTAGAACCTGATTATGTTGCAGTATCCAATAGCAGCGTTAAGCGTTAAGGCTTAAGCAACTGCCGTTATATTGCGTTGATAACTTGGGATACATGAGAAAAGGTATTCCCGTTTAGTTGATAAGCAGTGTATTCATGGATAAGCACGGAGGCGATGAATTACAGTGATTCATTTGCCTTAGCTAGCGGGGAGAGTTATAGCCTTGCTGAGCAGATATCTTTGATCAGAAAATAAGCCCTAGCAAGTGAGCAGCAGAGGCTTTGGCTTTGGCTAAGGCGCTAGACGCGCAGACAAATGAAGCGACTGTTTTCGGCTGTATTACTATTCGATGATAGCGCTTGCCAGCGGTGTTTACTGATAAAAATTATTTAGTTCTCGGGTTGCTCAAAATCATTCAAACAAGTGCTAAGTAATTGATGGATTAGTTGGCTAAGTGGTGAGCCGCGTCGGGTTTGCAAGTAGTTGCCAAATACCGGTATTTCACGATATTCGCGAGGAATGTTACTGGGCAGCGGATAGCATTTAAGCTCTGGGTTCTTGTGGGTAATAAAGCTACTTGAATAGGTTATAGCATCAGAGCGCTTAAGCTTTCCTGTCATTATCTCTACTTCGTGAGAATCCAACACTATATTGGCTTGGTAACCTTTGGCGCTATAAAAATTTTGCAAGGTGGAGTTTTTTGAATCTTGGTTTTCAGGTGCCATGCGAACAATAGGCAAGTGATGAATATCAGCTAATTCGGAGCTTTGGCTTAATACTGGGTGGTCTTCCCTCGCCACAATCGCTAACTTTATACGTTTTAAGGTATGGGTATAGATCTCTTGCGGTAAACTTAGTTCGCCGAGCTGGATAATGTAATCAACTCGTGCATTAAGTAAGTGATTTAAGCTGTTAGCGTTAATAAATCTCAGCTTTATTTTTGCTTTCGGCAGGGCGGTTTCTAAGGCTAGGTAGATATCAGAACCAAACACTTCTAACAGTGATGGGGTGATCGCTAGGCTTACTTCTCCGTCAAATTCTAAGGGGTTAAAGTTTTGATAGGCCTGAATAACTTTACTGATGGGTAACAGCATGTCGTCGGCTGCTTCTGCCAGTTTTTCGGCTAACTCCGAGGGCTCTATACCGTGAGCCTTGCGTATCACTAATTGCTCACCAAAGGTTTCTTTTAGCTTGGCTAAACCTCGGCTGACACTGGGCTGAGAAATGCCCAGAACTTTAGCGGCTTGGTGGGTATTCTTGGTTTCTACAACTACCTTGAGTAACTTTATAAGGTTTAAATCAAGATCGGCCAGTTGTTTATCCATGTTTACCCTGCTTGGTGACAAATAGTTAGCATATCGGTAGATGATAAACATCAACGGCTAGCTTAGCAATTTTACTCAGTGCAGCAGGTAAAATAGCAATCCCTTGCTATCAATATATTTTACAAAGACTTAATCTGCTTACCTCGGCGGCTTAGACGATACAGTATGCCCACTACTGCCACTAGCATAAGCACTAGACTACTAAGTATAAAGATCCGGGTTAGTAGATGTTGGTAGGCATCTACTAAGGGGTTAATGGTGATCCATTTACCCACTAGTAGTAGCAGGCAAACCCACATCAAGGCACTGGTAAAGCTCATTAATACGGTTTTTAAAGACTTAAACCTAGCTGCTCCCATAAGCATTGGAGTGACCACGCGTACAAAAGGAATAAAGCGAGAAGCCAGCAGGGCGATAAAACCAAAACGGTTTAACAGGGTATTTGCTCGCTGCATGGTATCGCTAGGAACCGCGCGTTTGGCATGGCTCATTAGCTTGGTTTTTTGCAAGTAACGCCCTTGCAAGTAAGCCACGCAGGTTCCTAAGCCTGCTCCTAAACTCAACAAAGCAAAGGTGCTGGTAAAATCCAGTATGCCTAAGCCGATGAGTGTTCCGGCAAATAGCACTAAGCTATCGCCGGGAAGTGGCAGGAATACAAAGCTAGATTCAATAAATAAAATCATGACCAACAAAAACAATAACCAGTTTGTTGAGCTCATTTCCCGCAAAGATTCAAAGTCGCTGTTATAAATCATCGACAATAATTCAAGCATTTAGCACCTCTTCTTATACAAAAATTAGTACTAGATACATGGTGAACAGTATTAAGTGAGAAACGCCATTAAGTACGTTGGTTTTGGCGCTAACAACGCTCACAGAAGTGGCCAACAAGGTAGCGATAAGCAGGGTAGTATCAATTGCCCCTAAACCCAGAGTAATGGGCTCAGCCATCAAGCTTGAAATCACTAATACAGTAGGCACGGTGAGGGCAATACTGGCCAGTACTGAACCAAAGAATAGGTTCATGGCACGCTGCAATTGGTTTTTCATGATGGCTTTAACCCCACCAAGGCCTTCTGGCGCAAGCACTAACAGCGCAACAATTAAACCACCTAGTGCTGCTGGCGCACCAAGGTTGCTAATGCCGTGGTCGATAGGCATTGCTAAGTTTTTGGCTAACAAAATAATCACTGCTAGATAGCCCACGAGTAGCAAGAAGTGATAGAGATTGCTCTTTAATGGACCATGCGCTTCGTGCTCGTCTTCGTTTTTAGCATCAACAAAGAAGTAGCTATGACTTTTAGTTTGGGTGTAGAGGAAAACAGCATACAAGGCTACCGACACTACAATCAGTGCGATGGTGAAAATGAGTGGCATTGCTCCTGCGCTGTTAGTGGGAATAAAGTTTGGCAGAATCAAACACAATACCGACAGCGGAATAATGGCTACCATGTATGAAGTAATGCCTTCTCGGCTGAAGGTTTGGGTATGGTAACGGAGGCCACCTAGTACCAAGCCTATGCCGAGTAAGCCATTAAGTACCGCCATAATCACCGCAAACATAGTGTCTCTGGCTAGTACCGGGTTGGCGTCTCCGGTTAACATCACCGAAGAAATCATCACAACTTCAAGAATAATCACCGAGAGAGTCAGCAATAAGGTGCCGTAGGGGTCACCTAGTTTTATGGCTAGCGCATCGGAGTGACGAACTACCGCAAAGATAGCTGCCAATACAATACCGAACAGAATAAGTGTGGTGAACGAGTAAGCTACAATGCCGCTAGTGGCGCTAAGAAAATTGTCGCCACCTAGCTTAAGAAAGGCAATAAGTAGCACTCCCAAAATTAGTGTGTGTTCGCGTTTCAAGAAAGCTGTCATGGTGTTGTTCCAAATAGAAGTTAAGGATAAATATTTGACTTCTATTTTGCCTATATAGGGCAATGAGTATATGTATTTCAGCAATTCATATACTCGCCTTTGCCTACATATTTAGTTGAATTGACTGTCTTTTCTTACTGCCGATGTGAGGACAGGAAAGATAGAGGTGTCCTTAATTTCATAACGGTAGCTGTAACTAAAGTTAGGGAAGGGGAAGCTTTCCTCTTCATGCCACTTTTGCACGGTTTGTTGTGCTTTAAGAACTTGTTCTGCTTCAATAGTTT
Organism: Agarivorans sp. Alg241-V36; assembly: GCF_900537085.1. Lineage (NCBI taxonomy): Bacteria > Pseudomonadati > Pseudomonadota > Gammaproteobacteria > Alteromonadales > Alteromonadaceae > Agarivorans > Agarivorans sp. Alg241-V36. The sequence continues at coordinate 465,862 of NZ_UNRE01000001.1, forward strand.
TAAGCCTACCTGCATATTGGTGCTGAGTTGAAAAAGCCAGTTTTGCGCCAACTTGATCAACAGCCTTGTACAGCATAAATAATAAATCTTCTTGCAATGCCATAAACTCATCGTGATCGCGACAGCGAATGTACAGTACGATCGAGACTTTAAGTGAATAGCTCCCTAACCCCATAAATCTAACACGAGTCGGTTCCTCTTCTACTTTAGGGTGGCGCAAAAAATCACGCCGTAAATTCACCAGCAATACTTGCAGTTGCTCTACGCTTATTTCTGGTCTTAGCTTGAGTACGTGATCCATACGGCGCCTATCTCGCCGTTCTAGGTTATCGATTTCCATGTTGGCAAATTCAGAGTTAGGTATGGTAATTACAGAGCGTTCTAATGTTCTAATACGAGTTGCCCGCAGCCCAATATTCTCGATAACACCATAAAGGTTTTTGTCGCCGTAGCGACATAGCTCGCCAATTTTAATGCCGCCATCAGCGTACAGAGTTAAACCATTAATTAAATTCTCAAGTAGCGGGCGAATAGCTAAGGCAATTGCCAAGCCACCGACACCTAAACCGGCAACCAATGGAGATATAGATACGCCCATAAACTCCAAGACGTACAAGCCGAGCAATACAATGGTTATGCCACCTAATATTTTAGCCAGTACCAAAATGAGCGAAGAATCTGGGGAAGATTCCAATGGCGTATCTTGATACTTTTTGGTGGTGATAAGGATCGCGATATAGATAAAAATAGACAAGACAAACCAGGCAACAAAGACAAACTGAACAATAAGGATCAAATTTGAACTTAGTTGATAGACTATACCGTAGAGCCAGATACCGTCATCAATAATGCGCCTAAATAAAAACATCCACGTCATGTTAAATATTAGCGCCAATTGCCTACCAAACTGCCAGTGGCGTTTGGTGTTGTCAAACCGAGCATTCCATTGGCGACCCAAAAAGAAACTAAGCCGAATGACCTTCATACTGATAAGCGATAAACCCAGTAACAACATCCACTGCCAGGCTGGCAGCCCTGCAAGTAGTTCTTGGCTCCAGGCTGGAAGCGACATTACTAGGCTCCGAGATATCAGCGGCCCCGGGTTTAGGATAAATTCTTGATGAAGGTCGTGGTGGTCTAAGGCTTGTTGCTCACTAAGGGTAAACAAATAGTATTGATGTGATAAACGGTTAACTGATAAGGCAGAGAACAGGTACTGGCCCGCTCTAAAACCTTCTAACTGTTTTTCAATGACAAGGTCGGTACCGCTAATGCGCCAGCGAGAATTGAGTCCTCCTTCATCTACTGGCAAGGAGGTAAATTGTGCCGATTCACTGGACTCAATGCGGTTTAGTATTTCCCTTAGCAATACAATTTTCTCCATCACTACCACATCCCGATTGCGATTTGCGGTGGTGGATAAATCAAGGGTTTTACTGGCTTGATAAAAGGCTAGTTGCCCTTCTACTGAGTTGAATTGTTCGGCGCGCCAAGCACTAATAACCTGCTTAGAGCTGCGAAGAAAACTGTCTAAGGTTTGCTGAGGAGAGGATAAATCGATACTGCGTTGCGCTAAGGCCGGCTTTTCTGTTGAGGCAGTACTGGCCATTGCTGAAAGTGAAAGGCTTAGTAAGGTAATAGCAATGAGTAAGCGCGTCATATTAAGCAATGCCCCATTTATAAGAAGACTAGCGAGCCCCCTATGAGGCTCGCCAGTTATTTAGTTAAGGTGAGTGTCAAAAAAGCTGCCTAACTCAGCCAGAGCATCATCTGATTCTGGTAAGTCATAAAGTAGCCCCATCATGTAATCACCGTGTGATTGGCCGTCGTAAATGTGTAGGTCGGCGTTTACGTTTGCCGCACGCAGAGCTCGGTGCATACGAACCGTGTCGCTAAGCAGTAAGTCGCGGGTGCCAGAGATCAACAGTGTTGGAGGAAAGCCTTCTAGGTCAGCGTAAACTGGAGAAACCAAGGGGTTTTCAAGGTCGCCAGATGGCACATAAACCTCAAAAGTACCGTCTATTACACCTTCTCGGCTGCCTAGGGCATCAAGCCCTTTTAGGGTGTGCCATGTATCGGTGGTATGAGCCAAATCGGTCGCAGGAGTACCTGCGAACAGAGCGCCTGGAAGATCTAAACCTAGCTCTTTAAGGCGCAGAGTGGTGGTTAAGGTTAGATTACCACCGGCTGAACTACCAAATATGGCTGTTTTGTTGGCAGGTTGCTTGCGCGTAATCTCTGTCCAAACCGCTACCGCATCATCTATTGCTGCAGGAAAAGGATGTAAAGGAGGCTGACGGTAATCAACAGAGATTACTTTTACGTTAAGGCCGTTTGCCACCCACATTGCTTCACGCAGAGCAGACTCTTCTCCACCAAATACAAAAGCACCGCCATGCAAGTGCATGAAGTAACGGTCTGCGTAGCGCGAGTCGATATTGTCTGGCGTCACCACAAAGGTATTAACCCCTGCAATGGCCTTTTTCTCGTAGCTCAGTGCTAATTTATCCGCTAGTTGAGAGGCGAGTTCTGCTGAACCTTTGTTCCAAAGCTGCTGCAACTCGAGCCATTGCTCGGTAGAGGTTGGTGCTTCTAGCTCCGCTTCTGCAAACTGGCGGTTTTCAATAATGGAGGCCATTTTAGCTGATACGCCAACTGGCGTTGGTGTGTTACGGATTAGCTTGCTGGGCTCTGTTGGTGATGGCTTGGCAGTGCTGGCGACAAGCGATGGGCTTATCATCGCAAGACCCACTCCCGCCACAAGTACTGCGCTTTTAATCTTATTTACATTAAGCATATTGGATTCTCCAGGGTTAAATCTACTTTGCTAGCGTTCGCATTCATGCCAACAATTGATGGCGGCAGAATAGTTGGTTTGAGCAACAAATTGGGGAATTAGAGAAATTCATTTTTGCCGCAGTAAACACTAAAAACAGCGTAAAAAGTCGCTTATTGATCTACAAAACAAATAATGCACTAGACTTGATGGTGGACGGCAAAACAGCCACTGGCTTGTTTTACCAGTATTTATTAACCAATTAGGATGTGGGCAGATGAGGGAAGTAGGGCGAAGCGTTATCAGTAAGATGGGCGTGTTGTTGCTCATGTGCTGCAATATATTTGCAGCACATGCCGCAAGCGATGGCGTAATTAGCGTGGCAAGTCAGCATGATGTAGACCAAACCGCAGAGCGTATGTTGAACATACTCGAGCAAAAAGGCATGACGGTGTTTAATCAGGTTAAACATTCTGAAGGTGCTGCAAAAGTGGGTATTGAGTTAGCCGATACTCAATTGATTATTTTTGGTAACCCTAAAGTGGGCTCACCACTGATGAAGTGCCAACAGCTGGTGGCTCTCGATTTACCGCAAAAAGCGCTGATTTGGCAAGACCAACAGGGCAAGGTATGGATTTCTTATAACGATCCTCAATATTTAGCTAAGCGCCACCAAGTCGCTGGTTGTGATCCGGTGTTTGCTAAAATAGCTGGCGCGCTAGCGGGCATTAGCAAAGCGGCGGCTAACTAAGCCTTCAACATCCCCTCCAAAGCAGCATTTGGCTGCTTTGATCATTACCCTCTCAGAGCTTGGTAAATCCATTTCTAAGTTAATTATCATATAAACCGTTTTGTGAGCCTTCTCGCTGATATTGTTATTGCAACAAAGTACAAAAAATGCCCGTGCACAGTGCTTGTTGATATAAAACAAAGAAAGCGCCTATCAGCTCTTGATGAGATTTACTTCACCCGATCTTTTACTTAAATTAAGCCTAGATGACATTTTGTTGACTAATAAGTCAGCATTTTAGTAACAGGGAGAATTGTCATGATTAGTGGGTTTAAGAGTCGCAGTATCTCATTGCAGTTGCAGTTAGTGATTGGCCTGATCATTCTTTTAGGTTTGGGCTTAATGGCGGCGCTGGTTTATAACAAAGCTTCTAAAGCATTGTTTGAACAAGCTATGGCTGATCATGAGTCAAAGGTTAATGCGGTGGCGTCTATGGTTGAAGGGCAGTTCGCTTCTTATTTAGAGCGCGCCCATGACCTAGAGGCAACATTTCGTAACGGCTATGTATATGGCGTAGAGGTCGCCGAGCGCGAAGTGGCTTTCGAGCAATTTCAAGTTAAAGATTTACACATACGAGGCGCATCGCTGATTGGCAATAACCGTTATGTGGATCGATTTACTGAAGATACTGGCGCAGTTGCCACTCTATTTAGTGCCTCTGGCGATGATTTTGTGCGAGTGAGTACTTCCCTAAAAAACAGCCAGGCACAACGTGCGGTGGGCACTAAACTGGGCTTAAACCACCCCGGTTATGCTACCTTAAAGAGTGGGCAAGCCTTTCACGCCAAGGTAATGTTATTTGGTAAAGATTACCTGACTTACTATCAACCGATTAAGAACCAACAGGGTAAAGTAGCAGCATTAAGCTTTATTGGTGTACCTATTGACCAAGCCACAGAAGAGATTTTCACCAACTTATCCCAAATTAGCTGGGGCGATACCGGTTACACCATAGTGGTTGATAACGATGCTAGCCATTTGCTGGGTAACTACCTGCTACACCCGGAAATTAAAAGCGGTGAGTCAATCATTGACCGCCGAGACCACGATGGCAATCAGCCATTTAAAGCAATATTTAAGCAAGCTTCTGGACGTTTATTTTACCCCTACCAATACCAAGGTGTAGTGGGCGAGAAATACCTAGTATTTGCCGAAGTAGCAGGTTGGAATTGGAAAATACTCGGTGGAACTTTTGTGAGTGAAATTACCAAAGCGAGTCGCGATTTACTCATACTCATTGCCTTAGTGTCGGTTTCGGTAGCGGTGGTGGTATTGCTCGGTTTGGCTTTGTTGTTAAAACAAATGACTAAACCTTTAGAGCTGTTAAGTGAAAATATGCAGCGAATGGGCAATGGCGAAATAAGTGTTAGCTTCCAAGATGGTCGGGCCGAGTCGCGCAACGAAGTGGAGCAACTAAGCGCTGGCGCGAAAGAAATGGCCAGTAAACTAAACGAGTTAGTTGGTAGCATTCGAGATACCAGTAGCGCCTTGCAAGATCGCTCCAGCGGGGTATATCAAGATGCTGAGCATAGTCTAGGCCAGCTAGATAACCAGCAAGCTCAGGTGGACCAAGTGGCAGCTGCTATTGAGGAAATGTCCTCCTCGGCAGCATCGGTTGCTGAACAAGTAGAAGATATTGCCAGTAGCGTACGTGCTGCAGATGGCAATACTCAACAAGGCGCAAAATTGGTGTCGCGAATGGTGGGCGAGATTGATTTGCTCAATGAGCAATTACATTCTTCGGCCGAGGCGATTGAGTTGGTAGGTAAAGAAAGTAATAACATTCAAGATGTTACCAAGATGATCAACGATATTGCCGACCAAACTAACTTGCTTGCGCTTAATGCGGCCATTGAAGCAGCACGTGCCGGTGAGCAGGGGCGTGGTTTTGCGGTAGTGGCTGACGAGGTAAGAACCTTAGCCCAACGCACCCAAGAGTCGGTTAAGGAAGTTGAAACCATTATCGCCAAGTTGCAATCAAGCACCAGCAATGCGGTTAGCATGATGAGCGAGAGCCAAAAGCGCGGTGAGTTTTTTACCGAACATGCAGCGCAAACTGGTGAAGCTTTAAATGGCATTACCGAGCAGGTGACTAGTATTGCTAGCCAGTCGGAAACCATTGCTGCTACTACCGAGCAACAAGCTCAGGTGTCGCAAGAAATTGCCGCCAACGCTTCGCAAATTAGTAGCCTAACCACTGATAGCAGAAATACCGCGGCGCAAACCGCAAGCAGTGCTACTCAGCTGCAAACCTTATCGCAAGAGTTACAACAGCAGGTTGCACAATTTAGCTAATCAGCTTTGCGCTTAGCTTTGACGCAGTAACACTAACTAGCAAATCGTCGGCGAAAGTCCCTAGGGCTTAAGCCGATGATTTTTATAAATACCTTCCTAAAAGCGCCGGCATCTTCATAGCCTACTTGTTGGGCGATAGCTTCAGTGCCAATCGAGCTTGATTCGATCAGCTCGCAGGCTTTTTGTACCCTTAGTTTTTGCAAATATTGAATCGGTTTTAAACCTGTCGCTTTAACAAAGCGCCTAAGCAGGGTACGCTCGGTGAGAAAACATTGCTCACACAATAGGGCCACATTGATGTTTTGCTGGTAGTGGCTTTGAATAAAGTGCTGCACTTTGATGATGTCTTTGTCGCCATGCTCAAAACTTGGGTTAAAGCTTTGGTAGTAGCGTTGTTCCCGCGGTCCAGTATCAACCACGAGGTTCTTGCCAAGTTGGCGCATAATCGCTGGCTGAGTATATTGCGCCACCAACTCTAAACCTAAATCAAGCCACGACATTAAACCGCCAGCGGTAATAATATCGCCATCGTTAATCAAAATATCTGCGCTACGTAGTTGGCTATTAGGAAAGCGAGCGGAAAAGTCTTCGCTTAAGGCCCAATGGGTTGTCACTGGGCGTTGCTCTAATAATCTTGCTTTAGCCAGAATAAACGCGCCAGCGCATGCCGAAGTGATGATACAACCCTGTTGATGTTGCAGCTTTAACCAAACAAGCACCGGCGTAGATGGCTCGAGATAGTAGTTGTGATTAATGCTTGGCGGCACGATGGCTACTTGAGGCTTGAAGCTGTGCTCGCTTAGCTCGTTATGCTCGATAATTTTACATTCAAATTTATGATTAGAGTGTTGCTGCTGCGCGGTAATGTTGGCTAACAAAAACATCTCTTCTAGGCCAAAAATTGCCGCTTGAGAAGCGCCAGGATAGCGAATAATACAAATGGAGGTAGTGTCTGTCATAAAAGTAGATTCACGCCGTTTTTGTGGTTGAACATAGAAACGTAGATAAGCATTGATTTAGCTTCGACCCGATTAATTTGGCTAAGTTGCATCGCTCTATAACAATTTGTTTTGCCAGCTAAATATTACTCAGCAATCTTTACTTGAACGTGTTTAATTAGCTAATCACCACGGGTTTCACTTGTAATCTTTAAGCTGTATAAGTAAAAAGTGAGCATCACTTTGTTATTCTCAAACTATGTTGTTTAAGCAAACCACTTTTAAGGCGCAAATGAGTTTACTGCTGTTGGCAGTGCTTTTGGCTGCCTGTGTGGCAAAAAACTTTGGTGTGAGTCTAGCTTGTCCAAGCGCTCAGCTGGCGGAAAGTCAGCCTTTATCTGAGCACGAACAGCAAAGTTGTCAGTTTGCAGAGCAATTGCTTAAGCAGCATGTGCAAACCCTAGAGCAAGTATTTGTGGTAGTGCTGTTTATCGCTCTAGTATTTGTAACGCTGTCTCACTTAGGCCCTATTCGGGTTTTTCTTAAACCTACCATCCCGCCTCCGCGGCGCATGCATCGTTTAATTTGTCACTTTCGAGAATAAAAACTAGCGGATTTTTTTGCGTTAGTTTTTGTTTAATGGAGATGATATTGAAAATTTTATTACCCTGGCTGTGTTTGTTACTGAGTTTGCTGCCGAGCTTGGCACATAGCCAAAGCACCGGCTGGTTGACACACGAGCAACATCCGCCTGCTCAAGTGCGCCTCACGCTCACTGGCGAATTTGATGAGCAAAGCAAACAATTGCCTTTGCTACTGCAAGTTAAGCTAGAAGACGATTGGAAAACCTACTGGCGCTCGCCAGGAGAAGGCGGCGTTGCGCCGAGTATTCGCTGGGACGAAGCCAGCAATATTCATTCACAGCAGTGGCTATGGCCAAGCCCTGAGCGTTTTACTTTGTTGGGCTTGCAAACCTTTGGTTACCGAGAAGCGGTGGATTTCCCGCTATTGCTTACTTTGGACTCTAGCTCTAGCGCTAGCCATCTAAGCGGCGTATTAACCCTATCTACTTGTACCGATGTTTGTGTACTCACCGACTACCCCTTTGAGCTCGATGTTGACCCTCAAGCTTTACGCCCCGATAGTGAGGCGATGTTTTTATATAACAAAGCCAAGGTTGCGGTTCCGCAGTTAGCTGAAGCGAGCAGTAGTGAGTTTGTATGGGATGAAGCAAAGCAGCAGCTGCAGGTAACTTTGTTCAGTGAGCTTGATTGGCAGCAGCCTCAGCTAGTTGTGGATGGTGACCCTGACACGGCCTTTAAGTTAGTGCAGTTGAACCTGCAGGCTGGAAACATTGAGGCGGTATTTGACGTTGAAAACTGGATGGCTCCGCCGCAGCTGAGTGGCAAAACCCTAAACTTAACCATCTTTGATCAGCTGCAGGCCAAGGAGTATCAAAACACAGCTGTTTCTGGCGCTGTTAGTGTGCAAGCTATCGGGTGGTTTAAGCTGCTGGCATTCGCTCTGCTTGGTGGCTTAATCCTGAATATCATGCCCTGCGTATTGCCAGTGTTGGGCATCAAACTGAGCTCGGTAATTGGCGCTTCAAGTGACGATAAAAGGCGGATCCGCAGTCAGTTCTTGGCCTCGGCGGCAGGCATTGTGGTGTCGTTTTGGATACTTGCAGGGTTTGTGCTTTTGCTTAAGTTGGGTGGCCAAGCAGTCGGTTGGGGAGTTCAGTTTCAGCAGCCTTGGTTTATTGGCTTTATGGTCTTAGTAACCGCTGGGTTTGCCTTAAATATGTTAGGGGCCTTTGAAATCACTTTGCCAGCTTCTTGGCAAACTCGCATGGCAAACAGTGGTGGAAGTAACCACCGAGGGCATTTTCTACAGGGCATGTTTGCAAGCTTGCTAGCAACCCCTTGCAGCGCACCTTTTTTGGGTACGGCAGTAGCATTTGCCCTCGCAGCCGATACGCTGACTTTAATTATTATCTTCAGCGCTTTGGGCCTAGGTATGGCTTTGCCTTGGTTGTTGGTAGCTGCATTGCCTAAGCTTGCGCAAAGTTTACCTAAACCGGGTAAGTGGATGATGCAGGTAAAGCTGCTCTTCGTCCTTATGCTACTTGCCACATGCCTATGGTTATTAAGTTTACTGGCTAATTTTATCTCAAGTAGCATTGTGCTGGCACTCAGCGCCGTGGTGCTGCTGGTATTCGCTTGGATCTTGCTTAAAAAGTATGGCGCTAAAGCCCTGTTAATTAGCGTGAGCAGTTTGATGCTAGTAGGCGGGGGCGTGGCCTTAGTTGGCGCGATGACCAGTGAGCGCTGGGCAAAAGTATTGCCTAGCGATTTGGTATGGCAGCCGCTGCAACAAAGCAATATTGCTGAGCAAGTAGCCCAAGGCAAAGTAGTGGTAGTTGATGTTACCGCTGATTGGTGCATTACCTGTAAGGCCAATAAAGTAGGGGTGTTGTTGCAAGACCCAACCTATAGCCGGCTGAAGCTAGATTATGTGCATTTAATTAAGGGCGATTGGACTAAACAGTCCGATGGCGTAAGTGCGTTCTTACAACAACATCAGCGTTTTGGTGTGCCCTTTAACATCGTCTACGGACCAGCCGCGCCAGAGGGCATTGCTCTCCCCGTTATTTTAAGCCACCAAGTGATTGAGCAAGCCATTGCTCAAGCCGCAGGTGACGCTGCTCTTTTTCAGGAATAAATAAATGAAAGATCTAAAGTCTAATGCTTTAAAACAAGCTCTGTTTGCTCTGGAGTTTAGAGCGAGTTATTCGAGCCTCTCTGCGGAGGTTCACTATGTTAAGTAAATTATGGTCTGCGACTAAGTCGCTAGTTTCCATGGTGCTTTTTGTCACTGTTGTTAGCATTGCTGTGGATTATTGGCGCTCACAAGACTTACCAGAAGGTGAGCTTCCCAATTTAAGCGCAGTTACCTTAAAAGGGGATGTCATCGATTTACAAGCGCTGAGTAAAGGTGAGCCGGTATTAGTGTATTTTTGGGGCTCTTGGTGTGGTGTATGTAACTTTGTTAGCCCGGCGGTAAATACCATGGCTAAGCACTTTAATGTGGTAACCGTTGCTTTGCGCTCGGGCGAACAAGCCAAGGTACAAGCCTACTTACAGCATCACGAGTACCAGTTTCCGGTGATTAATGACCCGCATGCTAGCTTGGGCGGACAGTGGGGGATATCGGTAACTCCCACACTAATGGTGATTAAAAACGGTGAGCTTAAGCATTACACTGCGGGCTTTACTACTTTGCCGGGTATGTGGTGGCGCATGTTAATGGCGTAGCGCTTCACTTTGAAACCTTGGTTGCTGCTTAATATGGCGTGTTAGTTGTGCTCAAGTAAGGCAGCATCATCAATAATTTGTTGATAGGCACCAGATTGCTTCAACTTTTGTAAGCCGCGATTAAAAGCCGCCAACAATTGTTCACCACGTTGTTGGTTCTTTTTTGAAAAGATGACATGCGTATAAGTTTGTTGCACGGATTTAGGGTGGTGGGTGAATAAGGCTGCCTCTTCAGAAGAAAAGTGCTGATTGATCAGTTGATAACCCACATGAATGTCGGAAGGGAAAACGTCAATTCGACCAGCCAATAATTTCTTTAGATTGAGTAAATCGGAAGAAACATACTCTACCTTTAGCTCGCTTTGCTCCGTGGCTAAATCGAAGGCATAGCCGTAGGTGTATTTCTCTGTGGCGCCAATGTTTAGGGTTTTTAAACTGTCTATATTTTGCCAACTAAAAGGCTGATGGCTTAAATGAAAAAACACTTTGTTGTGCCAAAAGACTGGTTCACTAAATAGCACTTCTTGCTCTTTATCATGGGTCTTTGCCCATGTTAAAGAGCCATCTACATTGCCTTGTTCTACATACATATAAGCACGAGCCCAGGGCAAGAACTGATATTGCACTTCATAGTTTTCAAGAGCAAAGGCTTGGCGAACGATTTCGGAATAGAAGCCTTGATGCGCTAAAGACTTAGATGTAAAAGGCGGCCATTCGCCACTGGAAAGAGTTACTAGTTCGGCCGCTCTTACCGGCAAAGCTAGAACGGCAATCATCAAGATGGTTTTGCAAGCGTAAAATAGGTAACAGAAATAGCGGCGCACATTCACTCCTTATTCGTTTGCTTTTTAATCATCCGTGTTGTTTTCATTAAAACAGTTATTGTGGTCTTTTTACAGCTTACTGATAGGTTTATGCCTTATGCTACTTAAGCACGCACGTAGTGGCTTTGTACTAGTTCGTTTAGTAAAACTTTGGTTTGTTTGTGTTTAAAGCTTTGGCTTTGTAGGAGATCGCCAAATAATGGCGCTCCGCCGCCTAGCAAGATAGGGAAACGGGTAAGAATCAATTCGTCAATCAGCTCGTGTGCTAAAAACTGTTGAATGGTTAGGCCGCCATCAATGTACAGATTTTGGTATCCCTGTTGGTTGAGCGATTCTACCAGTTGTTTAAGCTCGCCATTTACAATGCGTACGTCGCCAGTAAAGCCTTCTGGTAGTTGCTTTAGGCTATTACTTAACAGCATTACCGGTTTGTTGTAGGGCCAATCAATGCCAAAGCTCACCACCTTTTCAAAGGTGTTTCGCCCCATAACCAGTGCATCGATACCAGCCATAAACTCGCTAAAACCTAAATCACCGCCTTCGGGGTTGGCAACACTTTCTAGCCAGGAGATATCTCCTTGTTTGTCGGCGATGTAGCCATCTAAACTTAAGGCGATATAAACAATATTCGACATGCTTGGTTCTCCGGTTTGCTTGCTGAAGTGCTTAGCTTAAGCTTTTAGCTTTGTTTTCAGTATAGGCTCGCTAGCGTTGCCTTTAAAGCCCTTAACTTTAACTAAGGAAAATCGATTTCGCAGGCGCTGTCTAACCAGCTTGGGTGTTTTTGCATAATTGAGCGAAATAAGGCGGAGTCGATGAATTGTTTTAGCCAAGCTTGTAGGTGGGGGTAAGGTGCTTGCTCAAACCATTGCAAGTCTACCGACGCAAACTGACGGATAAAAGGCAACAATGCCATATCGGCTAAGCTTTGCTGCTCTCCCATAAGGTAGTGGCTTTGACTTAGTTGTTGCTCTATTCGCTGTAAAAAAACTTCACCCTGTTGACGATACTCTTGTTCACTGTGTTCAGGAAAGCGTACCGCATATTTGTATTTGTCTAACAGTGGTTTGAACTGCTCATCGTTGGCTTTTACCCACTGCAACATTTGTTCAAAATTGGGCGCTAACCAGGCCTTTGGATCATTTTGTTTAAGTGCCCACAACATGATGTCAAAGCTTTCATCAATCACTTGGCCGTCGGCCAGCTGTAAAACCGGAACGGTGCCTTTCGGCGAGATGGCCAGCATTTCAGGCGGCTTATGTTTCAGCACTATTTCGCGCAGTTTAACCGGCGTTTGGCTAACTGAAATAGCCAAGCGCGCTCGCATTGCATAAGGGCAACGGCGAAATGAATACAAAATGGTAGGCATAGATAGTTCCCTCTATTCAGATGGCATGACCTTAACCAGTTCAACTTAGCCCTGCAAGTGTTTGCTGAGCCTGCTTGCTAAAACCCACATCTGGCACTATCACTAAGTCATTATTTACTTTTCTCATATTAAAGTAGTCATTGGCTGCGCATGTTTATTTCAAGGATGGATAATGGAACATAGAACGCGAAGTGTTGGGATAGTTGGAGTGGGTAATGTTGGTGTGGCAGGAGCTTATGCACTGTATCTACGTGAAGCCTGCGAAGAGCTAGTATTAGTGGACATGAATAAAGCGCGGGCAGAGGGCGAGGCATTAGATTTAATGCATGGCCAAGGCTTAACCGGAAGGATGCAAGTGAGTGCCGGCGAATATGCCGATTTAGCTCGCTGCCAAGTAATTGTGGTTACAGCAGGAGTAGGGCAAAAGCCTGGCGAAAGCCGATTAGAGCTGTTAGAAAACAATGCCAAGGTCTTTAAATCTATCGCTGAGCAGCTGGATCGCTACGCGCCTAGCGCTATTGTAGTGGTGGCCAGTAATCCCGTGGATGTGCTGACCTTTATGCTACAGGAGTTGAGTCAGCGCCCTAAGCATCGAATTATCGGCACCGGCACCATGCTCGATACCTCGCGGTTAAAAACCTTATTAGGTGAAATGTATCAAGTGGATCCGCAATCTGTGCATGGTTATATCTTGGGCGAGCATGGCGATACCGAGTTGGCAGCCTGGTCTACGGTAAGTATTGGCGGCTTAGCCATTAAAGAGCAATCAGTGTTTGGCCTTGCCTACTCGGAGGAAAAACTTAACCAATTAGCAATAAGCGTAAAGCAAGCCGCTTACAAAATCATTGAAGGAAAAGGTTACACCAATCTCGCTATTGGCGTTGTTATTGCGCGTTTGGTGGAAGCTATTTTGGACGACAGTAAAACGGTATTGCCAGTATCGGTGCGCTTAAGTGGGGAATACGGATTAAACAATGTTGCCTTAAGTTTACCCGCTTGTATTGGGGGAAAAGGCGTAGAAAAGTTAGTTGAATTGCCTTTAGAGAGTGACGAGCTCGCCGCCTTGCAAAGCTCTGGTGAAACTATGCGGGGGAGCTTAAGTAGTATTGGCTTTTAAACAAGAAAAAGGAGGCATTAGCCTCCTTTGTTATTGATGCCGTGTTGGTTTTTTAGTTACACACTGCACCACTTACAATGGCAATTGGTGCCGGGGTGTTAGGCACACCTTTGCTGCCTTGCAAGCCAAAGCTCACCGATTGGCCGGGCTGAATTTGACCATTCCACGCGAGTGAACTTGCGCTGTATGGATTGCTGCCGCTAATCGTAGCATTCCAGCCGCTACTCATGCTTGAGCCATCATCATAACTCCAGCTTACATCCCATGAGTTAATCACTGCATTGGTGTTGTTGCTAATCGTGATGCTCGCGACAAAACCCGAGTTCCACTCGTTATCAACGGTGTAAGTACAGTTAGCGACTACAGGTGCTTCGGTAATGGTTATCACTTTAGTGCTGGTATCCACACCGCCTTTGCCATCATCAACACTTAACACTGCGTTATAACTACCAGCTGCGGCATAACTATGAGTAGTGCTAACCCCCGTTGCGGCGTTGTTATCACCAAAGGCCCAGCTATAACTTAGGGTATCTCCATCGGCATCACTTGAGCAGCTTGCATCAAAGCTTACCAAATCACCCACATAGGCATTGCTTGGCGTAGCCGAGAAGCAGGCTTCTGGAGGCAAGTTACTATTTGGGTCTTCTACCGTAATGGTGACAGTTGCCGGTTCAGAGCTAAGTTGCTCGTCGTCGGTAACGGTGTAAGTAAAGCTATCTACGCCTACAAAATCACTATTAGGTGTGTAGATGACTTGCGGACCATCGCCACTGACCGAGCCATTGCTCGCCTGGGTATAGCTGTAGCTAACAATGCTGCCGTTGCTATCGCTTCCCTCTAGAGTAATGCTTGCAGCAGAGTTCACCTCGCTGCTTACTTCAATATCTTTAGCGCTTGGTGGGCAGTTAATGTCACAAGTGATAGGGAACAAGTCTTCGAACAAGGCATTAGCTGTTGCTACATCAACCTGCGCCCAGTATCGGTGGTAGGTATATACAGGGTCGCGGTCTTCAGCAATGGCATTTTGTAGCTCTTGATAGCCTGGATCGCTTTCATTAAAGAACGGACGCATGCTAGTAAAGGTGGTATCAGCGTTAAGATCTGCACCCACCGCATTAACACCGCTCCAACCCGGTGGGAAGTAAACCGATTGGTTGATTCTATCGCGGTAGTCTCCGCGTGACTCAGGCGCAGATACCCCTTTGTCGGTGCGGTGATTTGCCCAGAAGCGGTCAAGTATCATTTGCGCCGCATCTTTGGCGCCTTGGTGAACTTGGCCTTGATGTTTTTCTTCAGCTGCTGCGTAATACATCAGAGCTTTAGCTAAACTGTGGGCAACACCTACATCTTGGTTTTGCGAAGTAACCGTAACGTGTAAGTTGTTGTTGGGTTTAGGATCTGCGGGGTCCCATTTTTCCGGTAAACCACTAAACTCTAAACCCGCTGCTAGTTGAACATCGTCATTACTAAAATCGAGCACGGCTAAGCCAGTTGCTGGGTTACTATCTAAAATCCAGCCAATCCACTTGTCCATAATCGCTTTAGCGCGAGCTTCGCCGGTAATGTAGTAGTATTCGGCTACGCGCTCGGTACCCCAAGCTTGCCAGCCAAACCAAGTGCCCGAACCGGGATCTTCATAAACCGGGTTTTCATCGTAAACCATGCCATAAAACGTGGCGTTTTGGCGCTCAACGGGATAGGTAGAGTAGGTGCCATTCCAGCTATTGGTAGCACCGCCAGAAAAGGCACCTTCAGCTGATTGCGTCCATTGGAAAAACTCGAGAGAGCGTTCTAGACCAACCGTCCAATCTTCTACGGAGTTTGGCGCCATTGGCTTGAGTTCTGGGATCTGTGAAAGGGCGTAGGCGGCCATTGGGTTTTGGTAGGCGTAGTGAATATGGCTAGAGCCAATTCGCCAACCCCAATTTTGCGTTGTATCTATCGGACCGCCCCAAGAGTAGTACCAAGACATTAGGTAGTGAGCTGATTCATAGCCCGTTCCTGCGCTGCCTTGTTCGTCTTGCGAGCCAATTTTTTTGAAGTACTTGTCGAACATTGCTAAACGTAAGTAGTCACCCATTTTTGAGGTTTTAGCCATTAGGCCGGGGGCAACTACTTCGGGGTCAACACCTTGGTCTTTCATCCACTGCAGCGCCCAGTACATTACTTGCACTACCCGCGCATCTGCATCGGGCGCATTGGTGTAACGCCACTGTGCTGCTGGTGCTTGAGGCTCTTCCACATATAAGTCTAAAAAGCCGTACTCGCCGCCCCATTTAAATTCCTCCCACGAAGGGTGAGGTACCGTTTCCCAAACCGATTCTTGCTCGCCACGCTGGAAGGTATTTATGTAAGACGGGGTTGAAGTGCCATCACCTAAATTACCGTATTTGTAGACATTATCCATGTCTAACAACCAGTGCATGCCATACACATCCCAGGTGCCATAGGTAGCGGCTAGCCCAGCACTAATCGGGTCTTCACCTACGGCCGCGCCTGAGTCTAGTGGCAAAGGATAGCTAGAGGGCAAGGGGCCTTCTGGCACATAGGTCGCTTTGCCTGAGGCGTAATTGGCCGCAGTGGGCTGCATGGCAGAAGTAGGGATAATTTGCTCTTCAATAATCGCCCACGCATCAATTAGTGGTTGCCAGTCACCGGTGATTTTACCGTGAACCGCTTCTAACCAAAGGATGTAGGAGTAGGCTTCTGAGGTTGACTCATGGCCGTGATCGGGGGCTTCGATTATAAAGGTTTCGATAGAGTGGTAGGGCCCACCGTCGGCACTTAAATAGCCGTTAGCTGGGTTGTAAATCTCATCACGCATTTCAGTAAATCGGTCTTGATAGACTCCCGCATTGGCGATACCGCTTAATCCACTGCTGGCCAAGGCCGCAAAGATAGATAAGCGTAATGAGTGGTGTTTAATTTTGCCCGCAATACCATGATTAGCTGATGGTTTGTGGCAGGATGTTTTCGACAAAAACATGTGAATCTCCGTTTCTATGAATGCTCACCCTCTAGGTGAGCAGCTATTATTAATAGCAGGCGATTCGTTACTGCTTAGCTCTGTGCAATAAGCTTAATTCCGTTCGCTGGCTATTTACCTTTTGCTTTGCATGTATGTTCATTCAACGTTGTTGTAAGAAGCGCTAGCGTTTGCTCTGTGGCAAAGTCTTCGCGGCATTACTGCCCTCACGGTATTGACTAATCACATAATTCCCTCATGCGAATAAAGGTATAACTCAGCTTTTTCATTTTTATTTTGTATTTACACAATAAAAATATGTTGTGTGAAATGTGTACAAATTTAACTGGCAGCAAGAAATTTAAGATACTAGTTTCAGAGAAAACCAAGGCAAAAATGAGAACTAGATTGATTTGAATTTTTGCCGCACTGATTAGCGAGGAAACATCGGATGAGTTGAGCTTTATGTTTAAAAGTATTGTTTTTAACTGTTTGTTTAAAAACAAAAAAGGAGGCCTAGGCCTCCTTTGCTTAAGGATTATGAAACGAACATTAGACTTAGTTACACACAGCGCCATTTACGGTTGCTACAGGAGCAGGACCGTTGAATACCGCTTTTTTACCTTGCAGACCAAAGCTTACCGATTGGCCTGGCTGGATGCGTGAGTTCCAGCTTAATGAGCTTGCCGAGTATGGTTTGCTACCACTAAAGTTAGCATTCCAACCGTTGCTCATTTCTGATCCGTCGGCGTAGTTCCAGTTTACATCCCAACCATTAATCACTTCGTTGCCGTTGTTAGTAATGGTTATGGTTGCAACAAAACCGGCGTTCCAGTGGTTTTGCACTTCATGCTTACAGCTTGCGCTTGATACTGGCGCGTCTGCAATGGTGATGGTAGTGCTAGACGTATCTACACCACCTTTGCCATCATCTACTGTAAGTACGGCATTGTAGTTACCCGCTTGCGAGTAACTGTGTTGCGTTGATGCTCCGCTACCCTCGCTATTATCACCAAAGGCCCAGCTGTAGCTTAAGCTGTCGCCATCAGCATCGCTTGAACAATTTGCGTTAAAGCTAATTGCGTCGCCCACATTGGCACTGCTTGGAGTAGCGCTAAAGCAAGCTTCTGGTGGAAGGTTACCTGCTGGTTCTTCTACGGTGATAGTAAGGCTGGTAGTGTCTACACCACCTTTACCATCACTTACCGTTAACATGGCATCGTAAGTACCGGCAGCAGCATAGCTGTGCATGATACTTGCGCCGCTACCATTGCTGTTATCGCCAAAGGCCCAGCTGTAGCTTAGGGTATCGCCGTCAACATCGTTTGAGCAGCTTGCGTTGAAGCTAATAATATCTCCCACCATTGTGCTGCTTGGTGTAGCAGTAAAGCAGGCTTCTGGAGGTAGGTTGCTATTAAGATCTTCAACGGTAATGGTTACCGTGGCAGGCTCAGAGCTTAGTTGTTCATCATCGGTGACTGTGTAGCTAAAGCTGTCTACACCTACAAAGCCAGCTAGTGGCGTGTAAGTCACTTGTTTACCCGCACCACTTACTGTTCCGTTAGTGGCTTGGCTGTAGCTGTAAGACTCAATAGCGCCATTGCTGTCGCTACCTTCTAAGGTAATGCTAGCGGCTGTATTTACTGCTGTTTTAACGGCAATGTCTTTCGCTGTAGGTGCACAACCATCGGCACAATCTGCTTCTGGGAATAGTTCTGCGTATAGGGCGTTGGCGGTTGCAACGTCTACTTGCGCCCAGTAACGGTGATAGGTGTAAGTGGGCTCACGACCTTCTGCGATGGCATTTTGCAGTTCTTGATAACCAGGATCTGACTCGTTATAGAACGGACGCATGCTGGCAAACGTTGTGTCGGCATTTAAGTCAGCACCAACCGCATTTTTGCCTGTCCAACCCGCAGGGAAGAATACGGGCTCGTTAATACGCTCAGCATAATCGTTACGTTTTTCTGGCGCAGATACACCTTTATCGGTGCGGTGATTTGCCCAAAAGCGGTCCAAGATCATTTGTGCTGCGTCTTTGGCACCTTGGTGCACTTGACCTTGGTGTTGTTGTTCTGCAGCAGCGTAGTACATTAAGGTTTTAGCCAAGTTGTGGGCTACACCTACGTCTTGTCCATGGTCAATAACTTCAACATGGAGGTTGTTGTTAGGTTTTGGATTGGCAGCATCCCATTTTTCAGGTACACCAGAAAACGCCAAAGTAGCAGCCAGTTTCACATCGTTGTCACTAAAGTCGAGAACCGGTAAGCCTTTTTCTGGCGTCGCATTTAGTACCCAGCTAATCCACTTATCTAGAATTGCTTTAGCGCGAGCTTCGCCCGTAATGAAGTAGTATTCTGCAACACGCTCAACACCCCATGTTTGCCAACCAAACCAAGTGCCTGAACCTGGATCTTCATAGACAGGGTTTTCATCGTAAGCCAAGCCATAGAAAGTATTGTTAGCACGATCGGCAGGGTAAGTATCGTACTTACCATTCCAGCTGTTAGTGGCACCACCAGAGAACGCGCCTTCTGCTGATTGCGTCCATTGGAAGAATTCTAAAGAACGCTCTAAACCAATATCCCAGTCGCGAACTGAGTTTGGCGCTTTAGGCTGTAGTTCGGCAATTTGTGATAGCGCGTAAGCTGCCATTGGGTTTTGATAAGCAAAGTGCACATGGCTAGAGCCAATACGCCAAGCCCAGTTGGCTGAAGGATCAATCGGGCCGCCCCAAGAATAGTACCAAGACATTAAGTAGTGAGCAGAGTCGTAACCTTGGCCAGCGCTTCCTTGCGCATCTTGCGAACCAATTTTCTTGAAGTATTTGTCGAACATAGCTAAACGCAAGTAATCACCCATTTTAGCCGCTTTGGCCATTAGGCCTGGCGCCACTACTTCTGGATCTTGACCGCGTTCTTTCATCCATTGCAGTGCCCAGTACATCACTTGAACCACACGGGCATCAGCGTCGGGTGCGTTGGTATAGCGCCATTGTTTAGCGGGTGCTTGTGGCTCAGACACAAACAAATCTAAAAAGCCACTTTCACCGCCCCAGCTAAAGTCTTCCCAAGATGGGTGTGGAACGGTTTCCCAAACTGATTCTTGTTCGCCACGCTGGAAGGTATTGATGTAAGAAGGGGTAGAGGTACCATCGCCAAGGTTACCGTATTGATAGACGTTATCCATGTCTAACAACCAGTGCATACCGTAAACATCCCAAGTACCGTAGGTTGACGCTAAGCCAGCACTAATTGGGTCTTCACCAACAGCGGCGCCGTTAGTAAGAGGTAAAGGGTAGCTTGAAGGCAGTGGGCCTTCAGGCACATAGGTTGCCTTGGCATTGGCGTACTTGGCTGCAGTGGGTTGCATTTCCGAAGTTGGAATAATTTGTTCTTCGATAAGCGCCCAAGCATCAATAAGCGGCTGCCAATCACCGGTGATTTTTCCGTGAACAGCTTCTAACCAAAGAATATAGGAATAGGCTTCTGAGGTAGATTCGTGGCCGTGGTCTGGCGCTTCAATAATGAAGGTTTCAACCGAATGATAAGGGCCGCCGTCGGCACTTAAATAGCCATTTTCTGGGGCGTATATTTCGCCACGAATTTCAGCAAAGCGATCTTCATAAACTGACGCGTTGGCAAGGCTAGAAAAGCTAACTCCTACCAAGGCGCTAACAATCGCAGTGGTTAGCTTAGTGCGTTGCAGTAATCCAGTAGCTTGATTTGAACCGCG
The DNA here is from genome assembly GCF_900537085.1 of Agarivorans sp. Alg241-V36. Lineage (NCBI taxonomy): Bacteria > Pseudomonadati > Pseudomonadota > Gammaproteobacteria > Alteromonadales > Alteromonadaceae > Agarivorans > Agarivorans sp. Alg241-V36. The sequence goes on from NZ_UNRE01000001.1 coordinate 485,985, forward strand.
CTGGCTCAAACCCAAACGTTTAGCAAATTGCATTGTAAACTCCATTTTTAAAATAAGCCCTAACACAGGGCGTTGCTGTCACCTATGGAACACATTGGTCACTGTTGTTATGTGTGGCTTTTTAGCCGCATCAATTTGCAACAGCTTTCTCTACAGCTTGATTAAATCGAATCTATCGCTAAGCCCTTGGCTAGTTTGGGCGTGTTGATTATTTAAAAGGGGAGTGAACACCTAGCCGGCGGACCGAGCGATAAATCCGGGCCAAATCATTAATCTTACTGATAGAAATATCTACAGTTGTTTTGGTTAACAAATTTAGTGATGTGATCTAAAACGGTGATTGCTTAAAAAAGAGGCTGATATTGGACTTTGTTTCATGCGTAATTGCATAAATATGTGATAGTGATCGGTTTGAGGTTTTTTGTTTATATTGATTTTTTAAGGTTTTTATAGCCTGTATAAGCGATAGCATTAAACCTTATTTAGTATTTTAGTTGGCTGGTTGTAGTATTTAAATAAGTTAAAACAGTGCTTTATGGTTACCTTTTAAAGTGGTGAAACTTAGAGCATATAGAAAACATCTCGATTGAATTCCCTTATCTATCTATGCAAATTTTTATATTTTTAGTCACTTTTGTCAAGTTCTGTGTCTGCTATTTGCGACAGGGGTATTTTTTGGCTGGATTTGGCTAGTGATGAGGCCTGTAATGCTTAAGTTAGCGGTGTTCTGTAACTTGCTTAATAGAGCTTGTCATGTATTGGCGACAAAATATTAGTAAATGCTGCTAGCTAACTTTAATGCTGTTTTTATTTAACCAACAAAGCTAAAAGCCGCTGCAGGCTCGATATCAAGCGCAATACCAGGGCTTGGCTAGCCTGGTTTTAAATGTTCGCTATTGGTGAAAAGAGCATAAGGCGAACTGAGTTCGCCTTATGCTAGAGCGCTAGAGGTGCAGACTTGTGAAGCTTTAAGCTAACTTAAAGCCAGATAACTCACTGAGTTGTTGTTGTGATTGCTGCTGGAGGGCATCACTAATTTGCTGGGTTTGGTGGGCATCTCGGTTTGCCAATTCGCTTAGCTCGACAATCTTTTCTACATTGTTTGCCACTTGTAAGGCTACGGTGTGTTTATCTTGAGCATTGTTGGCAATGTCTTCACTGCGTTGTTGCACGGTACTTAGTAATTGGGCCACTTGTTCTAGCTGTTGAGAACTTTGCTCGGCCTCGTTGATACAGCTGCCAACCATGGTTTCGCCTTGCACCATCATATCCATGGCTTGTTGAGCGCGGCCTTGCAGCTGCTCAATCATGGTCAGGATCTCTTGGGTTGCCTCGCGGCTACGAGTCGCTAAACCTCTAACCTCATCGGCGACTACTGCAAAACCTCTTCCTTGTTCTCCAGCGCGCGCTGCTTCAATGGCTGCATTTAACGCCAATAAGTTGGTTTGTTCTGCAATGCCTTGAATAACGTCTACGATGCGATTGATGTCATCACTTTGTTGTTTAAGTTCACTCACTTGCTGGCTGGCATCTACCACGGTGGTTTGTAGTTGATTGGTTGTGGCTAAGGTCGATTGCGCTGCTTGGTGGCTTTTCCCGGTAAGTTGATTTACTTGGCCAATGTCGTCACGGCTTTGCTGAGCTTGCTCCGAGACTTCGTTAACTCCCACTTCCATTTGGCTTACTGCTACTGCAACTAACTGGCTTTGATCCTGCTGCTCTTGAATCACTTTATGTGAGTGTTCGCTGGTGGCTAAGCCACTTTTGGCACTGGCAGCCAGTTGTTTAGCATTGCTGCTCATTTGGCTAATCACTTGATTCATCTGAGCGCTTAGCTCTAGCAAGTGGGTGGCAATTTGGCCAAATTCATCATCAGATTTAGGTCCGGTATTGGCGCTAAAGTCGCCATCAACCATGCGTTTTATTTGCGCTAATGTGTTTGCCAAAGGTAGGCGAATTTGACGGCTTACATTCCAGGCTACAAACACCGTGATGAGAATAGACAAAAGCAGCACTAGGCCAGTTTGTAACAGGGCTGAGCTAGAGCTTTGTTGGGCCTGTTTATGAGCCGCAGCAATAATTTGGCTTAATTGTTCCGAGGTATTATCGAGCAAGCTTAAGGCCTGATCAGTTTGTTGGTTTAAGGTAAGCAGTTGCTCGTTTTGTCGACTAAGCACCACTTGTTGATTCTTTAGATTGGCAAATAAGCCATTGCTAGCAAAGGCTTGCTTGAGTAAGTCGAAATAAACAGCAATTTCTTCGCCGCTTGCTGGGTCTAGTTTGAGCAGTTGTTCCTGCTTTTGCAGCAGTGATTTGTAATAACTAGATACCACACTAAATTGTGAATCAAATTGCTGTGGGTTTTGAGCATAAAACAGTTTTTCCAGAGAGCCAGAAAATGCAGCAATGTCGGCTTGCATGCCAGTGACGACCCATTCGGCATTCTCTTCAACCATTTCAATCATAAATTCCATATCACCGGCAAAGTTTTTCCATTTCTGGCTAAAACTTTGTCGCTGACTGCTTAGCAACTGTTGAGCTTGCTGAGCTTCATTTGCTAAGGCGATTTGCGTTTGGCTGGTGGTTTTAATGTTATTCACGTCTTGGTCTAGCTGTTCTAAACCATCGACTATTTGAGGGTAGGGCTGAGCAAGCAGAGATAGCGACTGAATGCGTTGGCCGTAGCTGCTAAATAAGCTGTTAACTTGCTGCTCAAGTTGTTGTGCTTGCTCGGAGTTTTGGCTGTTGCTGTGTAAACCCACTTTACGCGCCGAGTTAAGTAATAAGCCCGATAGTTGGTTTATTTGCTCTGCCATAGGAGCTAAACGGCTAACAGTTTGATCTAGTTGGCTTTCTAGTTGGCGCATATTGAGTTGGCCAATTAGTGCTACCACTAATAGCAGTGCCAGTAGAACAGCAAAGCCAAGTAGCGTGCGGGTAACAACTTTGAGTTTCATGATACAGATCCCTGTTTGTATTCCTGAGGTTCCTGAGCCAAATCGGTAAAAATAATGTAGCTTATGTCTAGCAAGCTAACTTACTAATTTACTGATTTTTAGGAATAATTATTACTAATCGTTAGTATGACTAATTAGTATCATAAGTGATATTGGTTGACCAGATAATGAATTGTAAAAATTATCAAGAAAAGTCGATAGCTTTTAACTTTTGCTTAATGCGTAGATAAATACACTGTCTTTGTAGGTGATTGCGACATCGAATGTAGGTGCAGTGTAGTTGGCTTAAGTGAATTTGGGAGTAAATTCAGCAAGGTACTCGCTTTGTTATTGAAGTGTTGAGCAGAGTAGAAAATAAATAATAAGCCTATTTTTGAGAAAAACTGATTTTTTGAAGCTGTATTGATGTTTTTCTCGGTTGAACATGCGATCTTAGCCCCTTATTATTCTGTTAAGAAAAGCACCATCAAATCAAAGGTATAGTTAGCTCTCTTAGCTTGGCTATGGTGGTTAGGTTTGGTAGACGCTGCCAAGCACGGTGGGTGCACCAATTATTGATGTAAGTTTATTTTCTGCTTTAAGGATGAAGATGAGAAAATTATTAGTCGCTATGGCCCTGTGCGGTTTACCAGCTTTGGCTTTTGCTAGTGTTTGTTCTAAAGAAGGATTTGCAGACGCCTCTAATACTAATCAGCAAATACACCAAGATATTCAAATCTTGAGCAAGCAATATGTCGCAATATGCTCTTGGGACTACGACATGCCTCGTGACAAAGTTTGCAAACTGTTTACCGACAAGCGCAGCCAACTCGCGTTGATTAACCAAGTTCCCCTTAATACGGTATTAGATAATGCCGAGAAAGCCACTGAGCATTGGTATTCGGTACATGAAGCCTGTGCCAGTGAAGGCAATAAAAGCAATGCTGACTTAGCATTTAAAGGCTACGAAGAAAGCTTTGATGTATACAGCAGCCTAATTAATGAAATCGATACACGCTACAAGCAAACTTGCCATCAGCAAATTGAAGCTAAGGTAGAAGAGTTCTGTGACTAGTTTGCAAACCTCTAAAGTTGCGGTGGTGTATTTTACTAAAACCGATGTAACAGGAATTTTAGCTAAAGCCTTACAAGCAGGGCTTACTAAGTCGCGTTCAATAGACGTCATCACTATTCAAATTCTAGGTGAGCAAATAATAGAAGGGCGCTTTTGTGCTCCCGAGGTGTTTGAGCAGCTTGCCGATTGCGATGCCATTATCTTTGGCTCACCGACTTATATGGGCGGAGTAGCTGCTCAATTTAAGGCTTTTGCCGATGCCACCAGTGAACTTTGGTGCAAGCAGCAATGGGCAGGAAAGCTCGCAGCTGGCTTTACTTGCGGCAGTGCGCTTAATGGCGATCAAACCAGCACCTTGCAATACCTAGTCACGCTAGCCAATCAACATGGCATGTTGTGGGTAGGTTTAGACATAGCCAGTGGTTACGATGAAGATGAGTTAAATCGCTTAGGTTGTCAGCTAGGCGTAGTGGCTCAATCAAGTAACGGAGAACTTCACCCAAGCGATGTTGCTACCGCCCAGTACTTAGGTGAGCGAATACAGGTTATCTTATGTAAAAGTATTAATGCATCACAAGGAGGATATCGTGGAGTGGAAGCCTAAGCTTTGGGTATCGATTTTATTAGCGATTATTATTCAACCATCTGTTTTTCTTTATTTAAATCGTCTTCGATTGTTCGGCTTCTACTTCTGTGTGTCGATTTTTACCGCAATAATCGATTGGTATTATTCAAGTTTTTTAATTCTCGCTCTGGTGTTAGTTATTCTTGTACATAGTTTTATCATCGTTAGGTATTACGACGAAAGTTTGCCGAGAGCTTGGTTTTCACGGTGGTGGGGCTTAGTCGCTGTTCATGCTTTGGTATTAGGGTTATTAACCCTGTTTAGGGCATTTTTATTTGAGCCGTTCTCTATTCCTGCTGCTTCAATGAGTCCTCAATTAGAGGTTGGGGATTATATTGTTGTAAAGAAGTTTGGCTATGGAACCTATGGTACCTATGGAGTGACCATCTTAGATCAAGATGGAGTTAATCCTGAGTTGATGGAAAAAGGCAGCGTTTACGTATTTTATCCTCCAAATATGGAGGTGCCTCATGTGTCTCGTCTAGTTGGTCTACCGGGAGAACTGGTTAGTTTCAAAGGAAGTGAAATAAGCGTAAACGGAAAAGAGTTATCCGCAAGTTTTGTATCGGGATCCACGGATTTCGAGATCTATAAAGAAGTATTGGCTAACAATAGCTATTTAGTACAAAGAATGATTGGCGTTTCTCGTCCATTTAGCGATGCTTATGTCATCCCTGATAATTCCTACTTTTTTGTTGGCGATAATCGAGATAATTCGGTGGATAGCCGCTTATATGGCGTTGTTGATGGTAGTCGTGTTCTTGGGAAGCTAGCTTTAACACTTAAACCCAATGCTTTTTCCCTTAAAAATAGCCTGCCTGAATAAACTATATGGTTGAGTAAGATAGAGTTGCTTCAATATAGTGAAGTCACCAATGAAGTTTGAGAGAGCGGTGAGCCCATCAGTTTTGAATACTAAATATATAGCTTGTATGTATAGCCGCTTGTTGTAGGCTTAATAGCTGCTATAACTTAGTTAAATCAATATATTCCGAGCTAATAGTAAAACTCAACTCGTGCTTTCAATAGCACGAGTTGTTGCTCAACTTATGTCGTGTATTCTTTAGTTTGCTTGAAGGAGTATCGCTACCTTGAACTATCTATCTAAGTGGCTAAGGCTTATTTCCCTTTGCTTTGTGTTGCTTGTTCCATGGCAAGCAAATGCGCAAGACAGCTTAGATAAACAATATACGCTTACCTTGGCCTTAATGCCCAGCAGCGGTAAGCAGCGTCAAGCTTACAAACAGTTGATTGAACGCTTTAGTCGCGCTTATCCGCAAGTGAAGGTAGGCACATTGGTCTACGAAAACGAATATTATAAAAAGAACATCGAAGACATAATCAAAAACAATGATGGTAAAGGTGATTTGTTTTTTTGGTTTGGCGGTGAGCGGCTTAGAGGTTTGGCTAAGAACAACTTAATTCTTGATATCTCATCCTGGTGGCAACAAGCCAACTGGCAGAACACCTTTAGCCCTGCAGCTCAACGCGCCTCTCAACATCAGGAGTATTATTACGCCCTGCCAATCAACTACTATCAGTGGGGCTTTTACTATCGCCAGTCGATGATTCGTTATCAACCCAATACCTTTGATAGCTGGCAGCAATTTCTCTCCAGTTGCCAACGCTTGGCAAAACAAGGCCAGCATTTAGTCACTATAGGCAGTAAAGAAGCGTGGCCGGTGGCTGCATGGTTTGACTACCTTAATTTAAGGATTAACGGTTTGGCATTCCATCAGCAGTTACTTGCCGGGGACATTGCCTACACAGATAAGCGGGTGGAGCAGATATTCACTTATTGGCAGCAAGCGATAGATGCCCAATGTTTTGTGCCAAACAGTGACAGCATGGGTTGGAAGCAGGCGCTGCCCGCAATGTATCGTGAAAAGGCTGCAGCTATATTAATGGGTAACTTTTTCCTTGCGGCGGTACCTGACAGAGTGCGCAACGATTTAGCGTTTGCAGCTTTTCCGCCGGTGATTGAAGGACAAAAGCAATATGAAGAGGCGCCAGTTGATGTGATTGTGGCGCACCCTCAAGCTCAATCCAATATTGCTGCCTTTTGGTTTTTAGATTTTTTGTCAAAGGATGATGTTTTAAACGAGCTAAACCAGCAATTAGGTAAAATTAATCCCTTGCCCAATAGCAAATCCAGTGAAGACCGCTTCATTCAAGCTGGCACTCAGCTACTCAATTCGGCCAGTGGTGTTTCGCAGTTTTTTGACAGAGATAGCCCCAAGCAATTTGCCTCTCCTGCCATGGATATTATGGTGGAGTTTTTAGAGCAACGGATAAGTATTGTGGAGGCAATGGCTCAATTAGAGTCTCTGCGGTTAAAGGTTTTTGCCATTGCTCAGTAAGTGCTTAGCTAACTTAATAAAGTGCTAGCTTTACAAAGCCTAGCGCAATGACAATAATGTGCTTAATAAAGGCGCAGGACAAATTCATGAAAACCACAGATAACATCTTATATCGAATAAAAAGCCAGGGCGGGCTTACGGTAAAGATGTTAGCCGAACAGCTTGATATCACTACCATGGGCGTTCGTCAGCACCTGCAAAGCTTAGAAAACGATGAGCTAATCGAACACTTCGACAAAAAAGTAAAAGTAGGTAGACCAACTCGTTATTGGCAATTAACCGACAAAGGCCACGGGCGTTTTCCAGATTGCCACAGCGATTTAAGTGTTCAGCTTATTGGCGCGGTAAAGCAGGTGTTTGGTGAGTCTGGATTAGAGCAATTGGTTAGCCATCGTGAGCAGCAGAGTTTTAGTGCTTATAAACAAGCGATGGACGGAATCACCAGTATTGCCGATAAATTAGAGCTTTTGAGTAATAAGCGTAGCCAAGAGGGTTACATGGCCAATTGGCAGCGCCAGCAAGATAACTACCTGTTTGTTGAAGATCATTGCCCGATTTGCATCGCTGCTACCGAATGCCAAGGTTTATGCCGCTCTGAATTAGAAATGCTGCAAAAGCTATTTAGTGAATGTGAGGTTGAGCGAACCGAGCATATCGTAGCGGGATCTCGTCGTTGTGCTTATACCTTAAGGCCTTTAGATGCTAATGAATAAGCTCGCTTTGTTGCCCGCTATCGCGCTATTTCTTCTGCTCAGTACAGCGGTTCAAGCGTGTGAGTTGCAGCCTATTCCCATTGCGCAGCAGCATAGAGGCTGCGGCTGTAGCTACTATTTCCCCTCACGGCCTCCGATTCGCCCCGATATAGTGTTGCAAACTGACTTAGACGGGACTAATCCGATAATGATGCACCAAGGTAAGTTGGTGAACTTGTGGGGAGCGAAAGAGAGCCCCTTACTAACCCAAACGGGATTTAGTTTAGCTCAGCATTTTCGCTATCAAGCCACTGCTATTAAGGTTGAAAATCGCGTTCGCCCTGGTTGTTCCTGGGGGGAGCTAGGCTGTGAAGTAGTGGGTTACTTGAGTCAAATATCTACTGTAGAAAACTATCAGCAATGCCAATGGGATTTACAAGGCGATTGCGGTTGCTAATTGACCGATAAAGAGGCGGATATGGCTTATCAAGAAGTATTAGATTTTTGGTTTGAGCACTTAAGCCCTGAGCAGTGGTTTAGTGTAGACCCCAAGATTGATGAGTTAATCAATCGCAAGTTCTCGGCTCTTTTGCAACAAGCTGCCAGTGGTGAGTTGTATGCTTGGCGTGAGCAAGCAGAGTCGAGCTTGGCTGAAATTATACTCTTGGATCAGTTCTTAAGAAATATTCATCGCGGCCAAGCGGGAGCCTTTGCAAACGATTCTCTAGCACTCTGTTTAGCGCAGCAGGCGGTGGCCAAAGGTTTTGATCAACAGCTGAGCGTTGGCCAGCGAAGCTTTATATATATGCCGTATATGCATAGCGAATCTTTAGTTATTCACCAACTGGCAGAGCAATTGTTTAAAGCGCCGGGGCTAGAGCTAAACTATCAGTTTGAGTTAAAACACAAAGTGATAATTGAGCGCTTTGGGCGCTACCCTCACCGCAATCAAATACTTGGCAGAGAGTCTAGCGCTGAGGAAATTGCTTTCTTAGCGGGTCCCGATTCTTCTTTCTAAATGATCTCAATAACTTAAAAACATGACATAAAATTGTCATGTTTTTTTGTGCTGCCAATATCAGTTAGACACTAAGCTTAAAGGGGGTTGTTTGGTGTTGTTTGGTGTTGGAGTGGTCCGTGGGTAGGTTGCTGTTAGGCCTTTGGGTGAGTTGTTTTAGTTTGTATGTGCATGCAGCGGTAAGCTTGCTGGGGCCTAACGAACCAGCCAGTAATGTGTTTAAACAGGCCAATCAAATTCATCGTGATGCTGACGATTCTCAGACGGAAATTAAAGGCTTAGAGGCTTCTCCAAACAACGAATTAGGCGTGGGGGAGCGTTTATTAAGTCGCTTAAGTTGGCCAAATCAAGCGCTTAATGATTCAGCCATAGTACTTAAGGCCGAAGACTACCACGTTCGTTATTCAGACCTTCAACAATCTATTCAGTATTTTCATCCCGAGTCACTGTGGTATGGCTATCCGCAGGCCAGAAATACCCGTGACCAGCTGCAGTGGATGTTGTTGGAATTTAGTTTGGCAGGTGGGCCAAAACAGTTGAGCGAATGGCTCGCTCAAATAAATGCCATTAACAACGATAACCCACAATGGGAAGCCTTATATACCGATGCCTTCTTGGGCTTAATGGCATTTTGTCAGCAGTTGATGCGTTTAGATTATGCCCAGAGCATGGCTTTAAACAACATCACTTCTACGCCCTTAATGTTGCTGATTGATGAGCCTTGGCTTGCTCACTTAAGCCGAGCTGATTTATATCAGCAGCTAAGTAGTATGCGAGGTGAACTGAACATCGAGCGTTTACGTTATCGACAGCAGATCTTGCATTGGTTAAATGTACAACAGCAGCGAAAACAGCAGGTGCATATTGCCAGTGGGCCGCTGCTTAGTCTAAACAGCCGTGATTGGCGGGTTCCACTAATTCGCCAGCGCCTTGCTGAATTTGATATTGCTAACCAGTTCGCCGATTTGCAGTTAGATACTATGGATGCAGACACGGTAAGTGCTTTAAAGCGTTTCCAAGCGCAGCATGGTTTAAAGGCCGACGGCATAGTAGGAAGCGATACTCTGTATTGGCTAAATTTTAAGCCAGTAAATCGTTCTAAAATGTTGGCCAAAAATTTACTGCGTAAGCAGCTACTCGAGCGTTTTATGCTGAGTTCTAATCAGCAGCGGATTATGGTTAATGTACCGGCTTACCAGATGACTTACCTTGATAAAGACAGTGAGGTTTTTCAATCTAAAGTGGTGGTTGGTAGAGCGTCACGAGCTACGCCTTTATTAGTGAGTGAAATAAGCAGTGTAGTGATAAACCCTTATTGGAACGTGCCACGAACCATTGTTCGTAAAGACATTATCCCTAAACTGCGCCGCGACCCTACCTATGTTGACCAGCAGCGTTTTGAGTTGTTTGATTATCAAGGTCAAGCGGTTCCCAGTGAGCAAATCGATTGGACACTGGTTAAAGATACCGGAGCTTTTCCTTATCGTATGCGCCAGCGCCCAGGCCCTGGTAATGCATTAGGTGCTTATAAATTCCATTTTGATAACCAATTTGCGGTTTATTTACATGATACTTCTTCACCGGAGTTGTTCTCCGAACAACAGCGGGCTTTTAGCTCCGGTTGCGTGCGGGTAGAAGCAGCAGATTACTTAGCAGATACTTTGCTTAAGCAGGCAGGGTATAGCGAACAGTATAAACAGCGTTTGATTGCTAAAGGTGATCCGAAGTGGGTTCCGTTGAAGCAAAAAGTACCGGTTTACTTGGTGTATTTCACTTCTTGGTTTGATGGCGGTGGTGGACTACATTATCGAAAAGATATTTATAATTTTTCCTCACTTGATTCTTCTTTAGCGAGCTAGAAAATCTAGTTTAAACAAACTACTAGCTGGCACCTGTAAACTATCCTTAGCCAAATTGTATGATCAAACCCTAGTGCATTGTTTGCTTTTTAGGCTGCTTGTCGGTATTTTGCGCCGAATTGATTGTTTTTTGATCTATTTGGAGTGTGTGTTGATGTTAGACCGAAATATAAAACGGCGGTCGTTGTTGTTAGGGTTAGGCGCTGGGTTAGTCGGTCTTGGAATACCAAAAAGCTATGCGAGTTCTAGTATTGCGAGGGAGTTGCCGGGAGAGCGCTTTTTAAGCATGACCAATCTACATACCAACGAAAGCTGTGAGGTGTGTTTTTGGAAAAGTGGTGAGTTTCAAGACAAGGAAGTAGGGCAGTTGGACCAATTGTTACGTGACTTTAGACGTAATGAAGCCACTGAGATGGATAAAGCCTTATATATGCAAATGGCCTTGTTGCAAGATCGTTTAGGTGGAAAGGTGCATTTTGACATCATATCTGGCTATCGATCACCAGCAACCAATGAAATGCTACGTAAAAATGGTGGCGGGGTAGCTAAAAAAAGCTTCCATATGGCTGGTCAAGCGGTGGATCTGCGCGTTAAGGGGCAATCTCTTGCAAAGGTTCACAAGCATGCTCTTGAGCTAAAACTAGGTGGAGTAGGGTATTACCCATCTAGTGGTTTTATTCATTTAGACACTGGAAGAGTGCGTAGCTGGCGCGGTTCTTAGTACTTAAGGGCGAATGGATTATTCTGTATTCGCCCTAATTTTCTTTTGTTTGTTAGTTATAAATCCTTACTTTTATATAAAATATAAATAAAAACTCCGACATAAAGCTAAAATATCACCCATTAATCCTTTTTGTAATCTATCTGTCATATTTGCTTGTTTCAATGCCTCCCGACTTAGACAAATTGATTGTTATTTTTAATTACAAAGAGAAATCTTATGAAAATCAAGTTAATCACGGCATTAAGTGCTGCTTCTATGTTGTTTGCTACCAGCGCTTTTGCAAGTAACACTGTTACAGTTTCTGGTTCTACATCGGTATCAGGAATCATGGAAGTATTAGCTGAAAAATACCAAGCAACCCAGCAAGATGTAGTTGAAGTGCAAAGCACCGGCTCATCTGCGGGTATCCGTGCAGCCAAAGAAGGTACTAGCATGATTGGTATGTCTTCTCGTGATGTTAAAGATTCTGAAAAGAACGAAGTCACTCAAGAAATTGTTATGGCAATGGATGGCATCGCGGTAGCTGTGAACAATGCTAACCAAGTTCAAGACTTAAGCATTGAGCAAGTTAAGAAGATCTACATGGGTGAGATTAAAAACTGGAAAGAAGTAGGTGGCGCTGACCAACCTATTGTTGCCGTTACTCGTGAAGTAGGTTCTGGTACTCGTGGTGCATTTGAAGACATTATGGGTCTTACTCGTAAAATTAATGACGTAACAGTTACTGCTATTTCTCCTCGTGCGCAGGTTGGCAGTGGCAACGGTGCAATTAAAACCTTAGTAGCTAACAACCCTTATGCTATTGGTTTCATCTCTTTAGGTTCGGTTGATGATTCTTTATCTGCAGTATCTATTGAAGGTGCCGCAGCCACTAAAGACAACATCAAGTCTGGCTCTTACGGTATTGCACGTCCATTCGTATTGTTGGTAAACAACCAACCTGCTGATGAAGCACAACAGTTCCTAGATTTCATTATGGGCACTAATGGTCAAGCGATTGTTGCTGAAGAAGGCTACATCGAAGTTAACTAAGCTTCCCATTTGGAACGAAGAAAAGAGGCATTGTTTAATGCCTCTTTGTTGTACGTTGATTTTGGAATAATTTTAAAATGAATCAAACGATTGCTGCTCCAGCTCAAGAATTTGAGTTGAAAAATTCTGCGCTATTAGAAGCGCTTAGCCAGTCTTCCCAGAAGGTTGACTGGGTTGGTCGCTTCTTTAACTTGCTGTTTTTGCTGAGCGCACTGATTGGTGTGCTATCGGTAGCGACCATTGGCTATTTCTTGGTGCTGGAAGGCTTACCCGCCATTCAGTTTGCTGGATTAAGTAACTTCTTATTGGGCGTAGATTGGTATCCGCCAGCCTTATATGGCATTGGTGCAATGATTGTTGCATCGGTGGTATCGGCTTTAGGCGCGGTAATAATTGGTGTACCAGTGGCCATACTAACAGCAATATTCTTAGCTGAAGTTGCGCCAAAATGGTTGGCTAATATTATCCGCCCTGCGGTAGAGCTATTAGCTGGCATACCATCGGTAGTATATGGTTTCTTTGGTTTGGTAATTATTGTTCCAGCAATTGAATCAACATTTAATGTTCCTGCCGGTAGCACTTTGCTAGCTGCCATCATTGTGTTGGCAGTGATGATACTACCTACCGTAATTACTATTGCGGAAACCTCTATTAGAGCGATTCCACGTACTTATAAAGAAGGCTCATACGCTTTAGGTGCTTCGCCGATGTTCACCATTTTTAAGGTGATGTTGCCAGCCGCCCGTTCGGGAATATTGGCAGGTGTGGTGCTAGGTGTTGCTCGCGCCGTAGGCGAAACCATGGCCATTATTATGGTGATGGGTAACTCAACAGCAATGCCGGGTTCGCTATTAGATTCAGCCCGTTCCCTAACCGCTAACATCGCCTTAGAGATGTCTTATGCCACAGGCATTCATGCGAGTTCTTTGTACTCAACGGGTATTGTTCTATTGGTATTTGTGATGATTTTGAATACTAGCTTAGTGGTATTAAACCGTAAGAGGGTGAAATAATGCGTCGCCGTATTGAAGACAAGATTGCACTTAGCCTAATTTGGGGCGGTGCAGGCATGACCATCCTATTTTTGGTGTGGATGCTTTGGCATATCTTAAGTAACGGCTTAAGCCATGTTAGCTGGGAATTTATTAGCTCAGCTTATACCACGGTGGGTAAAACCTCGGGTATTTTCTCGATGATTGTTTCAACCATTTATATGGTTGGCTTGTCTATCGCAATTGCTGCGCCGATTGGCATTATGACCGCTTTGTACTTAACCGAATATGCAAAGCCAGGCAGCAAGTTGGTCAAGGTAATCCGCTTTTGTACTGAGTCGCTAGCGGGAATTCCGTCGATTATCTACGGCTTGTTTGGTATGACCTTCTTTGTGGTGACCTTAGGTTTAGGTTTCTCGATTTTGTCGGGCGCTTTAACCTTAGCCATTTTGATTTTACCAGTAATTATTCGTACCACTGAAGAAGCGCTAATTGCAGTGCCTCAAGCCTATCGCGAAGCGTCTTATGGTTTGGGCAGTTCACGTATTTACACTATTTGGCGAGTGGTATTACCCTCGGCAATGCCAGGCATTGTTACCGCAGTGATTCTGAGTACTGGCCGAATTATTGGTGAGTCTGCGCCGGTATTTTTAACCGCAGGTATGGTTACTCGTATTCCTGAGTCAGTGATGGATTCAGGCCGAACGTTAACGGTTCACTTATATAAATTGACCCAAGAATTGTTCACCGTTCATGAATGGAATCAGGCTTATGCAACAGCAACAGTACTGATTGTACTAGTACTGCTGATTAACCTAATGACTAAATGGATCGCCAGCCGATTCAATAAAGCTTCTTACTAAGAGATTGATAATGAATAAGTTTGACGTTAACCAACTAGACCTACATTACGGTGACACTCATGCCCTTAAAGGGATTAACTTACCGATCCCTGAAAAGAAAGTTACCGCGCTAATTGGCCCTTCTGGCTGCGGTAAATCTACTTTATTGCGCACCTTAAATCGTATGAACGATTTAATTGAGAACGTAACAATTAAAGGTGACGTAAAGTTAGAAGGCAAAGACATTTATCAAGACCGCAATGTAGCGGCGCTTCGCATGAAAGTGGGTATGGTGTTTCAAAAAGCTAACCCATTCCCAATGAGCATTTATGAAAATGTTGCTTACGGTTTGAAAGCGCAAGGTATTCGCAATAAAAAAATCCTAGATGAAACCGTAGAGACAGCCTTGCGTAGTGCTGCTTTGTGGGATGAAGTGAGCGATCGTTTAAATAGCCCTGCCTTTGGTTTATCGGGTGGACAACAGCAACGTTTATGTATTGCTCGCACCATTGCTATTCAACCAGATGTTATTTTGATGGATGAGCCAACCAGTGCCCTGGATCCTATCGCGACTCATAAGATTGAAGAGTTAATGGATGAGCTGCGTAAGAAGTTCACTATTGTTATTGTTACTCACTCTATGGCGCAGGCTAAGCGTATTTCTGACAAAACTGCATTCTTCTGGATGGGAGAGTTAGTTGAGCATGGCGATACTGAGCAGGTATTTAGTGCACCTGTAGATGAGCGAACGCGCGGTTATGTGAACGGCGATTTTGGCTAGAACTCGCCAGTTAAAAAAGCCGCGGAACTGAGTTTCGCGGCTTTTTTGCATCTGTATGTACCGTCCTAAATAAGGTTTTCACTAACGCTAGAGCTTAAGAATGTTGTGACTAAACTGCCATTGCGGTGCTAGCTGTCTGCGTTGTTCGCAGCGTTGCAAAATCGCTTTTCTGGCTGCATTATCTGAACCGCTCCAAGCGCAAATCTCATCTAGATGGCGAAAACAGCCAACACAAACATCATCACCATCTAAGGTGCATTGCCTAATGCAGGGCGAATCGATGAGTTTGTGTAATTCCATTTTGCTTAAAAGCTCCCCAAGGGTATTTGTTAAGTTTAGTCCACTAAACTGTATGGCAGTTGCGCTAAGGTATATAGGCTTTGCTCATCACCAGCTAAGCGAAACTTAGCTTCGGCGTCGGTATCGTTATTTAACACTGCTAATAGCTCTACGTAGCCAGGTTCTAATTGTACTGCTTGTAGTACAGTACCTTTACCGCGCCAATTGTCACCCATTTGCTGCTCTAGTCTGTCACCTGCTTTTGGTAAGGTAGTGCCGTGACCGGCTAAACGTAAGGACGCTCGCTTATTGGCGCCGCGATACTTGGCTCGAGCAATGGTTTCTTGGCCGGTATAACAGCCTTTAGAAAAGCTCAAGGCATTTAAATGCTGTAAGTTTAAAGCTTGTGGAATGAACTGCTGCTGAGTGGCTTGCTCAATGGTCGGTAAACCGGAAACAATCTGCAGGGCGCGCCATAGTTCATTGGCATCTAAGTCACTGGCTGGTGCATCTGCTCCCCAGTTAGCCGCTTCTGTTATCACCAAGTAGCGACGTTTAGGGCCATCAATGTGTACACAAATGCCTTGTTCAATTAAGCCGCCATGGCTGGCTATTTCTTCACCAAATTTTTCAGCGATGTAATGAGGGGCTTCGGCGCCCATTACTGCAACAGTGTGCAAAGTGGTTTCAGTTTCTATAGTGACTTTCGAAAACACCGCATATTTCTTAAGCTCTTTTAACTGTGACTCAGCTAAAGAGGTTGGTTGTAAGTAGAGGTAGTCTTGCTCCAAGCGCAGCAGACGCAATACCGACCACATTTTCCCGGTAGGGTCACAGTGTGCAGCCAAGCTTTGTTGGCCTGGTAATAGGCTGTTTACATCGCAGCTAAGTTGGCCTTGTAAATAACTTTGGGCATCTTCGCCACTTACTCTAACTAGGTGCCATTGGTCCAAAGGTTGAACCAATAATGGAGGAAGAGTACATAAAGTTTGTTGAGACATAGTCGGCTTCCGTTGAGAGCTAAGTCAAGCTTATAAGGGTGTAATTTTGTTGCTGAAATGGTATCTTCGTCAATACTTTTACAGCACTACTTATAAGGCTTTTAGTCGAAATAAGTTGATGCTGACCAGTGTAACTCAAGTCTACAAGGAACAACATGCAGGAAAATAAATCACGTTTAAAATGGGCTTGTCGTCGTGGCATGTTAGAGCTAGATGTTTTGTTTATGCCTTTTGTTGATGAAGCATACGATGAGCTAAGTGATGAGCAAAAACTTACCTTTAAACGCTTACTTGCTTGTGATGATCCTGATTTATTTGCTTGGTTTATGGGCCATAAAGAATGTGAAGATGCCCCTTTAGCAGCCATGGTTGAGCTTATCCTTAAGCGTGTCAAAGTGTAATTTCTCGGCCAGTCGCTCGCGCAGCTACTTGTATTTGGTAGCTGCTAGTGTGCTTTTTCAAGGCTTGGTGTTAAGCCTCTTTCCCAAGTTAATCCCCCTCGTTGTTTTTTGCCTTTTAAGCAGTGCCGTGCTTATCTCTCATTGGTGGCGTTACCAACCTAGTGGCTACTTTAGCCCTGACAAAGTAGTTTTTAAACGACAAGACGAACCCCTTGAATGCACCTGGTCAAATTACTCACGAGTAGCATTTGGCTGTTGTTTAGTGATTGTATTTGAGCAAGGTGTACCTAGATGTAGACTGATTTTTGCCGACAGCTTACCGGAGCATGTTTATCGCAAGCTGTGTTTTGTAATTAATTTCCCTAAGGCGGAAGTAAGGCTCTAATTTGCCAAAGCCACAGCTAGAAAAAAGGCTTACTCTTGTAAGCCTTGTATTGATTACCTTTCGCTATCGTCTTCCTGATAGAAAGTGTTGGGGTCAAGAATGGTGGGTTTTATCTTATCCAACTTATCTGGGTAATCTAGGTTGTAATGTAGGCCACGGCTCTCATGACGGCGCATCGCACAGCCCACTATTAGCTCTGCCACTTGCAATAAATTACGCAGCTCTAGCAGATTATTGCCCACTTTAAAGTTTGAGTAATACTCAAAAATCTCTTGTTGAAGCAAGTGGATGCGACGCATTGCGCGCTGTAGGCGTTTGTTAGTGCGAACAATGCCTACGTAATCCCACATAAATAAGCGCAGTTCATGCCAGTTGTGGTTAATGATGACTTCTTCGTCAGAGTCGCTTACTTGGCTGTCATCCCATGGCTGAATGCTGTTACATAGCTCTACATCGTTTAAGTGTTGCTTAATGTGTTCACTAGCTGCGTGGGCGAATACCACACATTCCAATAAGGAGTTGCTGGCCATGCGGTTAGCACCATGCAGGCCGGTGTAAGCTACTTCACCAATGGCGTATAAGTTGGCTAGGTCGGTTTCGCCTTGCAGGTTGGTTACAACGCCACCACAGGTATAGTGAGCGGCAGGCACCACCGGGATGGCTTGCTTGCGGATATCGATGCCTAGCTCTAAACAGCGTTTAAGAATAGTGGGGAAGTGGAGTTCAATAAACTCATCATCTCGGTGACTAATGTCGAGATAAACACAATCTGCGCCCAAACGCTTCATCTCGTAGTCGATAGCGCGTGCCACTACGTCGCGCGGTGCTAGCTCTTCACGTGAATCGAAGTCGGGCATAAAGCGGCTGCCATCGGGGCGTTTTAATAAAGCGCCTTCGCCACGTAAAGCTTCGGTAAGCAAAAAGTTGCGTGCTTCTGGGTGAAATAAACAGGTTGGGTGGAACTGGTTAAATTCCATATTGCCTACCCGACAGCCCGCGCGCCAAGCCATAGCAATGCCATCGCCGCTACTTACGTCTGGGTTACTGGTGTATTGGTAAACCTTACTCGCACCACCCGTAGCCATGGCCACAAACTTGGCTTTAACGACTTCTACTCGCTCTTTATTACGGTTCCACACATAAGCACCAACCACTTTTTTCTGCTCGTTGTTTGTTTCGGTAATTAAATCAACGGCGTTGAAACGCTCTAGTAAAGTGATATTAGGGTGGCTTAGTACCGCACGTACTAAAGTTTTTTGTACCGCTTTACCGGTGGCATCAGCGGCATGCAAAATACGGCGTCGGCTGTGCCCGCCTTCACGGGTTAGGTGGTACTTGGCTTCGCCATTGGTGGCGGTTTCTTGGTCGAACGGCACGCCCAAGTTAATTAGCCAGTCAATGCATTGCTTGCTGTTTTCTGCGGTAAATTTAACCGCGTCTTCGTCACATAAGCCATCACCCGCGATCAAGGTGTCATTGACATGTTCTTCTACGCTGTCATTCTTATCAAATACAGCAGCGATGCCTCCTTGAGCATAATAAGTGGAACCTTCTTTGAGAGGACCTTTGCTCAGTACGTGGACTTTGGCATAATCAGCTAAGTTTAAGGCCATAGTTAAGCCTGCAGCGCCACTGCCTATTATTAGAACATCGCTAGTGTATTCCATTAGATGCGCTCTTATACGTAGTTAAAAGAAAAATTGGAGTATAAGCTAGTTTAACTGAAACTTACGCAAGTTTGCAGTGTCTCACAGAGGCGCAAAAATTTTATTTGGTTGGAAGAGAACTTTTTTGAAAACAAGCAGTCTGAAGAGATGTGCCGCCAAAAAAGCTACCGAATCTCAAGCATTAGGGGGACGGTAGTTACAGATGTCAGAACAGTGGACAGATCAAACGTTGGTCGAAAGGACGCAACGTGGCGATAAGGCGGCATTTAATTTGTTGGTACAAAAGTATCAACATAAGGTAGCAAACCTTATATCACGCTACATAGTGAATCACGGGGACGTAGCCGATGTAACGCAAGATGCGTTTATTAAAGCTTACCGTGCACTACCAAACTTTCGAGGAGAAAGTGCGTTTTATACATGGTTATACCGAATTGCAGTAAATACTGCTAAAAACCACATTGTTGCTCAAGGTCGCAGACCCCCAGCAAATGATGTGGATGCTGATGAAGCAGAGTTCTATGATGGTGCAGAAGCTTTGAAAGAAGCAGACACTCCAGAAACTTTGTTGTTATCCGAAGAAATAAAAGAGGTAGTTTTTGCTACAATGGAAGGACTACCTGATGATTTGCGCACAGCAATTACTCTTCGTGAGATAGATGGTTTAAGCTACGAAGAGATTGCCAATGTAATGGATTGTCCTGTCGGGACCGTGAGATCACGGATTTTCCGAGCAAGGGATGCAATTGAAAAGCGAATACAACCGCTTTTAAGTAGGTAACTTTGGGGATTGATGACTAATATGGCAAATAAAGAACAGTTATCCGCACTGGTTGATAACGAATTAACCGACGCAGCACTGTTAGATCTGTTAGCCAATGAGCCGGAGCACGCAGAGCAGTGGAGTCATTATCACCTAATTGGTGATGTACTTCGCGGAGAAACTCCCAAGCAAATCGATATAGATATTGCTGGCGGTGTAGCTGCTGCCTTGGAGCAAGAGCCAGCGATTGTAGCCCCTAAACCTCAGGCGGCCGAACAAAAAGAGTCGTCTGTACGTGTGGTTCGATTCTTCAAATATGCTGGGCAATATGCAATTGCAGCATCGGTAGCGGTAGCCGCTATTATTGGTGTTCAGCAATACTCATTCCAAGCCAACGATGCTGACCAACCTTTACCAGTATTTAATACTGTTCCGGTAGGTGGAGCTGTAGCACCAGTGAGCTTACAGTCTAATCCGCAGCCTCGTGAGCTAAGCGAAGCTGAAATTATGGAACAACGTAAGCGTATTAGCGCCTACTTACAGGACCATCGCTTCCAGCAACGAATTGTAGAGTAAATAATTAGCCTATGCGCTTAAAGACTATCTCGATGCCAGTAATCTTATTACTGGCATCTTTTTCTGTTTCAGCAGAGTCCTCTGTAACCACCTCTGATGCCTCGGCTACTTCTGTTAGCCAAACTAGCCCAGCGGTGAGTTTGTTACAAAACTACCAACAGGCTTTTCATCAGCGCCAATACGAGCTTTCGTTCATTGTGGTTCGCCAAGGGCACATAGAGCCCGTGCGTTTAATCCACGGCGTGGTTAACGGTGTCGAAGTTGCCCACCGTGTTTACTTAAATGGTCCCGCTAATGAAGCTGTTTACCGAGATGGTACGGTAGCCTTTTTTGAACCTGGGCAATCACCTTACAGTTTGGCTTCAAGTCGTTTACCCGGCATGTTTGGCAATTTAGCCGCGGTAAAACTAGATGAATTACAAAGCAACTTTGACTTAGTGATTGCGGGTAAAAGTCGCGTTGCTGGGCGACCCGCTCAGGTGATGCGTATAGTGCCAAAGTCTTCCGATTTATACGGATTGTACCTGTGGATTGATTACGCATCTCACTTACCCTTGCGCTTGGATGTGGTCGATCAAAATGGTGAGCTGATTGAACAACACATGGCAGTGACGCTTGCTGAATATGAGAAGCCTAGCGAGTGGATGACAGAATTAGCCAGCTTAGAGTTGCCTAGTACTGTGATGGGTAAAGAGTCAGCAGATACACAAGAGCACCAAATTAACTGGCGTTTGGGTTGGTCACCCAAAGGTATGAAAGTTGCTCAAAAGGAGCAGCATTCTTTAGCGGCAATATCCGAGTCGGTTGATTACATAAAACTTAGTGATGGCCTGTTTGATATTTCGGTTTATGCCAATGCCGTTGGTAAAACTAACCCCTTACGTGAGCAATTGGTTCGCCAAGGTGCTACCAGCTTACATACAGTAGTACGCAAAGGCATAGAAATCACCGTTGTTGGTGAAATCCCACCAGAAACTGCCTCAAAAATGGCAGATTCAGTGACTATTGGTCCTTACTTTGAGAAGCCCGTTGAGCCGGCACAGTAATCCCGCTTTAATCATTGAAACAGCCAAGGTTGTTGAGGTGGGCGACGGATACGCAAAAGTTGAATGCGTAAGCAAAAGCGCCTGTGGCAGTTGCGCCAGTGCCGATAATTGCGGCAATAGCGCCATAGCTAAAGCGTTTCCGACCCGGGTTCACCAGCTTCAAGTAAAGCTTACTGAAGCTGTTGAAGTAGGGGATCAGATAGAGTTAGCCTTGAACGCCAAAAACATGCTGCAAAGTGCAGTGCTTGTTTATCTTGTCCCCATCGCTATGTTGATAATTGGTGCTGCTGTAGGCAAGTTTGTCACTATGCAAGGTTTTGCTGGTGAATGGATTATCGCCATTAGCACCTTATTGGGCTTAGCTTTAGGCTTTTTATTGGTGCGTGGTTTTACCCGCTATTTTGCTCGACAGACACGATATCGTCCCAAAATGCATGCAAAGCATTAAACATCTTCTAGACAAACGCCCTGTAATGGGCGTTTTTTGATTTTGGGTAGCGTAAAACAATTGCTAATTTAGGCCTGCATTTTTTTTGGTTCTGAGTGGATTGTGGTAGTATCCGCGTCAACGATATAATGCGCGATTGCTGCATTTTTAAGAAAAGCGAACTCCAATTCGCTTATAGATGATTTTTTATAGGTAAGCTCTTGATAAATAAGAATATTCGTAACTTTTCGATTATTGCCCATATTGACCATGGCAAATCGACCTTATCTGATCGCCTGATTCAACACTGTGGTGGATTAAGCGCGCGCGAAATGGAAGCGCAAGTTCTTGACTCTATGGATTTAGAGCGTGAACGCGGAATTACCATTAAAGCACAAAGTGTAACTCTGGATTACACCGCAAAAGACGGTGAAACCTATCAGCTTAACTTTATTGATACCCCAGGACACGTGGACTTCACTTATGAAGTATCACGTTCATTGGCGGCATGTGAAGGTGCTTTACTGGTTGTTGACGCGGCACAAGGCGTAGAAGCACAGACCTTAGCGAACTGTTACACCGCTATGGAAATGGATCTTGAAGTGATTCCAGTGCTAAACAAAATTGATTTGCCACAGGCCGATCCCGATCGCGTAGCTGAAGAAATTGAAGATATCGTAGGTATTGACGCTACAGATGCAACGGTTTGTTCAGCTAAAACCGGCCTAGGTATTGAAGACGTGCTAGAAACCATTGTACGTGACGTGCCGCCGCCCGAAGGTGACGATACTGCGCCAGTTCAAGCGCTAATTATTGATTCATGGTTTGATAACTACCAGGGCGTAGTGTCACTAGTACGTATTAAAAGTGGCGAGCTCAAAGCTGGCGAGCGTATGACGGTAATGTCTACTGGCCAAGTTCACGTGATTAACGAAGTGGGTATCTTCACACCTAAGCAAACCAGCACCGGCGTGCTGAAAACAGGTGAAGTAGGTTACGTTATCGCCGGTATTAAAGAGATTTTGGGTGCGCCAGTAGGTGATACGCTAACTACCCAGAAGAATGGAGCTACCGAAGCTTTACCAGGCTTTAAGAAAGTAAAACCACAGGTTTATGCTGGCTTGTTCCCAACCAGCTCTGATGAGTATGAAAACTTCCGTGATGCACTAGCTAAGTTAAGCCTTAACGATTCATCATTGTTTTATGAGCCGGAGAACTCTACTGCATTGGGCTTTGGTTTCCGCTGTGGCTTCTTAGGCATGCTGCACATGGAAATTATTCAAGAGCGTTTAGAGCGTGAATACGACCTTGATTTAATTACCACTGCACCTACCGTAATCTACGAAGTAGAGATGAACAAAGGTGAGGTTATTTATGTTGATAGCCCAGCCAAACTACCACCTACTAACAACATTGCTGAAATTCGTGAGCCAATTGCGGAAGTAAATATTTTGGTTCCTCAAGAGTACTTAGGTAATGTAATTACCCTGTGTGTTGAGAAACGCGGCGTGCAAAAAAACATGGCTTACCACGGTAAGCAAGTGGCTTTAACTTACGAAATTCCTATGGCTGAAGTAGTGTTGGATTTCTTCGATAAGCTTAAGTCTACGAGTCGCGGATACGCTTCATTGGATTACAACTTCAAATACTTTAACGCAGCTAACATGGTGCGTGTAGATATCATGATTAACGGCGATAGAGTTGATGCTCTGGCCTTGATTACTCACAAAGATCACTCTGAATCTCGTGGGCGTCAGGTGGTTGATAAGATGAAAGAGCTGATCCCTCGCCAAATGTTTGATATCGCGATTCAAGCCTCAATTGGCATGCATATTATTGCCCGTTCTACGGTTAAACAGCTGCGTAAAAACGTTATTGCCAAGTGTTATGGCGGTGACGTAAGCCGTAAGAAAAAGCTGTTAGCTAAGCAGAAAGAAGGTAAAAAACGCATGAAGCAAGTTGGTAATGTAGAAGTGCCACAAGAAGCCTTCTTAGCCGTACTTCATATTGGTAAGGATTAACATGGCCACTATATTTCCGCTAATCCTGGTTATTGCTACCTTTGTCACGGGCATAATCTGGGCCTTAGACAAGTTTCATTGGGAAAAGCAACGCGAACTTAAACTGCAAAGCGCCCGCACTGCTGCGGGTGGCGAATTGCCTAATGACGCCGAAGAGAAAATCACAACGCCGCCAAGCTGGATTGAGAATGGTCGCTCGGTATTTCCGGTCATCGCCATTGTAATGGTATTACGCTCGTTTATTTACGAGCCTTTCCAAATCCCATCGGGCTCTATGATGCCAACCTTGTTAGTGGGTGACTTTATCTTGGTAGAGAAGTTCGCTTACGGCATAAAAGATCCGGTGACTCGCAGCACTATTGTGGAAACTGGTTCACCTGAGCGTGGCGATATCGCGGTGTTTAAATACCCTCAAGATACTCGTATTGATTACATTAAGCGCATTGTTGGCTTACCTGGTGACCGAGTTATTTATCGTGGTAAGCAGCTGTTTATTCAGCCGAAGTGTGAAGCAAAGCCTTGCCCTGAGTTAAAATCGGTACCGCTAGATTTTGAAGTGTCCGGACGCTTTAAACAAGGTCCAATGGCTTTAGAGAACTACCGTGAGAGCTTAGCTGAAGTTGAACACGAGATTTTAATCAACCCTGCAGCACCTGATCGTGTGCAATACTTTTATCAACAGCCAGGCACGGCTCAAGATGAGTGGATTGTGCCTGAAGGCCACTATTTAGCCTTTGGTGATAACCGCGATAACAGCACCGACAGCCGCTACTGGGGTTTTGTATCTGATGACCACTTAGTGGGTAAAGCAGTAGCAATATGGATTAGCTTTGAATTTGAGCGTGCTGAAGATTCAATATTACCGGGATGGATACCCACAGGTGTTCGATTTAATCGCATTGGCGCGATCAAGTAGGTAGATGATGATTAGCTCAAACCCAGAACGCTTACAGCGTGCCATAGGGTATACATTTAAAGATGACAGTTTATTGCACCTAGCGCTCACTCACCGCAGTGCCGGTGGCGTGCACAATGAGCGCCTAGAGTTTTTAGGCGATGCTGTGCTTAGTTGGGTAATTGCCGACGAATTGTATCACCGCTTTCCTAATGTATCGGAAGGCGATTTAAGCCCGATGCGCTCAACCTTAGTAAAGGGAAAAACCTTGGCTGAGTTAGCGCGCAGTTTTGAATTAGGCGAGTACATCAAGCTTGGGCCAGGTGAATTGAAAAGCGGTGGTTTTCGCCGTGAGTCAATTTTGGCCGATGCCGTAGAAGCAATTATTGGTGCGGTGTATTTAGATAGCGGTAACGATAGCGCAAAAGAATTGTTATTGCGTTGGTATAAAGATCGCCTAAACACTATCGAGCCGGGCCTTAGCCAAAAAGATCCTAAAACTCGATTACAGGAAATACTGCAATCTAGAAAGCAAGCCTTACCAGACTATCAAGTGGTTGAAATTAAAGGCGAAGCACATAATCAGCAATTTACCGTAAGCTGCGCAGTAGAAGGCTTAGATAAGCCAGTTATTGGTATCAGCACTAGCCGCCGTAAGGCCGAGCAAGTGGCGGCCGAATTGGTATTGGAGCGTTTAGTATGAACTATGATACACGGTGTGGCTTTGTCGCCATTGTTGGTCGCCCAAATGTGGGTAAATCAACCTTACTAAATTCCATTTTAGGCCAAAAGGTAAGCATTACCTCTAAAAAGCCTCAAACTACGCGCCACCGTATTTTGGGCATCGATACCGATGATATTTATCAAACCATCTTTGTTGACACGCCGGGTTTGCACATTGAAGAGCAACGCGCAATTAACCGCTTAATGAACCGAGCGGCGACCAGTTCGCTGGGTGATGTTTCGATGGTGATCTTTGTGGTTGAAGGCACCAAGTGGAACCCCGACGATGAGTTAGTCTTAGGTAAATTACGTCACTTGAAAGTGCCAGTGGTATTGGCCATTAATAAAGTGGATAACGTGCAAGAAAAAGAAGAACTGTTCCCGCATATGAAAATGATGCAGGAGAAATTCGATTTTTCTCATATTTTGCCTATTTCTGCCAAGCAGGGTAAAAACGTTGAGCAACTACGCGAGTGGGCTCAACAAACCTTGCCAGAGAACGTGCACTTTTTCCCTGAAGATTACATTACCGATCGTTCATCACGCTTTATGGCGGCAGAAATTGTGCGCGAAAAGCTGATGCGATTTACTGGCCAAGAACTGCCATATTCTACTACCGTAGAAATTGAGCAGTTTAAAATGCAAGAAAATGGTGTTTACCAAATTAACGCGCTTATTTTGGTAGAGCGTCCTAGCCAAAAACGCATGATCATTGGCAACAAAGGCGACAAGCTAAAAACCATTGGTAGAGAAGCCCGTCTAGATATGGAGCGTTTGTTTGATAACAAAGTGTTCTTGGAGATGTGGGTGAAAGTTAAATCCGGCTGGGCTGACGACGAACGCGCCTTGCGTAGTCTAGGTTACGGAGACGAATAAGCTTGCCTGAACAGGCACTCACACCGGCGTTTGTTATTCATACGCGGCCATATCGAGAAACCAGTTTGCTAGTACAACTGTTTACCCTTGAATATGGCAAAGTGAGTGCTGTGGCCCGCGGAGCGCGAGCTAAACGCTCTAAGTGGCGAGGCATATTGCAACCCGGTGTGCCGTTACTAGTTGAGCTTAGCGGTAAAGGCAGCTTACTTAACTTTAAACAGGTGGAAGCCAGTAACTTAGCGCTGCCTTTGTTTGGCCAATACCTTTACAGCACCCTTTATCTCAATGAGCTGCTTTATTACTTGCTGGAAGAAAATACCGCTTATCCAGCCTTGTATCACCATTATCAAGACAGCTTAATGGCCTTGGCCAAACAACAGCCTTTAGAAGCATGTTTACGTGAATTTGAATTGCTGTTGGTCGCAGAACTCGGTTTTGCCTTAACCGAGCCCGAAGAATTTGCGCAAGGGCGAAGTTACCAATACCACTTGGGCGAAGGTTTTGTTTTGAGTATGAGCCGCTATTCTAATGTGGAATTTAGCTACCAAGAAGTACTTATGCTATTAGCTTTTGACCCGCAGCAAGCACAACATCTATTATGTGCAAAACGATTTTGTCGAATTGTGATTGCTCAATTGCTAAATGGCAGAGAATTGACCAGTCGCAAATTGTTCAGCCAAATTAAAACTACCAATAGAGCCTTTAATTAAGGCCTTGTTGAAAAAGGAAAATACGTGAGTGAAATTTTATTAGGCGTAAATGTTGACCATATCGCCACTCTTCGCCAAGCACGCGGCACAACTTATCCAGATCCCGTTTTGGCAGCAGGGATTGCTGAGATGGCAGGCGCTGATGGTATTACTATTCATTTAAGGGAAGACCGCCGCCATATTGTTGATCGTGATGTTGCTATCATGAGTCAAACTGTGCAAACCCGCTTAAACTTGGAGATGGCGGTTACTGACGAAATGGTAGCAATTGCCTGTGAACACAAACCTCATTTTGTGTGTTTGGTGCCAGAGAAGCGTGAAGAGTTAACCACCGAAGGTGGACTAGACGTAGTTGGTAATCTTGAAAAAATTAGCGAAGCAGTAACCAAGCTCAGCCAGGCTGGCATCTTAGTTTCGCTGTTTATCGATGCAGATGATGAGCAAATTGATGCCTCTATTGCCTCTGGCGCACCTTTTATTGAGTTGCATACTGGCCATTATGCCGATGCAGCTGATGAAGCGGAGCAGCAAGCAGAGCTGAAAAAAATAGCCGCAGCGGCAAGTTATGCTGCCGACAAAGGCTTAAAAGTAAATGCTGGCCATGGCTTGCATTACCATAACGTACTGCCTATTGCTGCCATGCCAGAGATCATTGAGCTCAATATCGGTCATGCGATTATTGCTCGTGCAGTAATGGTTGGGATGGATGCGGCCGTACGCGAAATGAAAGCTTTAATGGTTCAAGCGCGTCAAGGCGAAGCGTAAACCGTGGCAATAGTAGGCTTAGGTACCGACATCGTTCAAGTAGAGCGAATAGCCAATAGCAAGCAAATGCATGCTTTGGCTAAGCGAGTATTAACCCAAGTCGAACTTGCTCGCTTTGAGCAACACGCTGCTCCAGCGCGTTTTTTGGCGAAGCGATTTGCAGCCAAAGAGGCAGCGGCAAAAGCGCTGGGAACTGGGATTGCTAAAGGTGTTGGTTTTCAGCAAATAGAAGTATCTAATAACCAATTTGGTAAACCCGAGTTGGTATTTAACGGCGCTGCGCTAGCTTTGTGTGAGCAACTTGGGGTGAGTAGCCAGTTTATTAGTATAAGTGATGAGCGTGATTACGCGGTGGCTACCGTGGTATTAGAGCGCTAATTAGGAGAAGAACATTGGTTGAACGATATCGCGTTCAGTTAGACTTATTTGGTCTAATGAAGTTATTGGCTTTAGTGGGGTTTGGCGTGGGTGTTATTGCCGGCTTGGCATTACTCATATATACCGTAATGAATGGTGGCAATATTATTCAGGCTGTATTGCCAATGATTATTTCGCCCTTTAGTAATGCCTTAGTGACAGCCTTATTTGGTTTGGT
This sequence comes from Agarivorans sp. Alg241-V36, assembly GCF_900537085.1. Taxonomy (NCBI): domain Bacteria; kingdom Pseudomonadati; phylum Pseudomonadota; class Gammaproteobacteria; order Alteromonadales; family Alteromonadaceae; genus Agarivorans; species Agarivorans sp. Alg241-V36. Next base: position 514,051 of record NZ_UNRE01000001.1, read on the forward strand.
CAGTTACCCCTTCTACAACTGGTATTGTAACCGTAATCGCGGCCAAATATTAACTGGACGCTTTCTTAAAGAGCAAGAAGCTAATCAAGACATTTAAGTAGTCTGCTTATTATTGCTGGATAAACAAAAAAGCCGCTTTTATGCGGCTTTTATTTTGTTTGTAGGCTAGTGATTGTTTAACTGAGCTGCTGGTTTAACTGCACGGCAGCCTGTTTGACCTTTTCGATTTCATCACTTAATTCCAATAGTTCAGGCTCCACTTGGGCAACATCACCGTGTTGGCGCAGGCTATCTTCAATGGTGGTTGTTAGTGACTCTAAGCGTTTGCAGCCACTATAAGCACAGCCTCCGCGGAAGCGATGAACCGATAGAACAAATTCATCGGCGTTTATTTGTTGGTTCAATATTTGCTCTATCGCGGCTTCTATCTCTACGAAGCTTTCTTGCAGCATGCTAAACATATCTATGGCTAAAGCTTGGTTATTGTTGGCGCGTTGCATGGCCAGTTGCCACGACAAGCTAGCATTCTCAAATTCTATAAGCTTGGGTTGCTCTAGGGGGGCTGCTAGATTTTCTCTACTTAACAGTTTAGCGTTGGGCTGCCAACGGTGAATCAGCTTTTCTAATGATGATTCATCAATGGGTTTGGCTAAGTAGTCATCAACGCCTTGGCCCAATAACTGCTCTTTTTCTCCAGCTAGAGCATGAGCAGTAACTGCGATAATTGGGGTTTGCTCATTTTTACTGTCTTGGCGAATTTTTTGGGTAGCGCTAATGCCATCTAAAATAGGCATTTGGATATCCATTAAAATGAGGTCGTAGCTCTCTTCTTCAGCTTTAGTGATGGCCTCTAAACCATTGGTACAAGTATCAACTTGGGTAACTAGTTCATGCAACATCGCTGAAATCAGTTTTAAGTTGGCTGCGTTATCGTCCACTGCTAGTACCTTAAGCACGAGCTTTGAACGGGATACTTTAGCCATAGGCGTAACTGTTGCGGCAGCGGCTATCTTTTCATCTACCAAGGCCTGAGCGAGCTTGCGGTGGTTAATCGGCTTGCTAAGGCAGTGTTTGGCACCCGCTTCGATGATTTGCTGGTGAATATCTGGGTCGTTTGAGTTAATTAAAACAATCACTTCAGAATTACGTTCTAAAGCTTCACTTATTTTCTTCTCTAGTGGACTCAGAGTTTGCCAGTCGCTATGACCAATAATGACGGTGCCAGAGAAGTCTTTGATCAGTGACTGCCACTGCGTTTCGTCTGTTGCTGTTTTCAAGGGCAGTTGCCACTGTTGAGCTAAACCTCTAACAACCGATAGGCTTACTTGATGCGGTTCAAACATCAATACCGACTGCTGGCTAAGCGCGGTTAATGGTAGCGGCGCGCCCAATACCATGTTGGCTGATTCTAGGTGAATATCGAAACTAAACACCGCGCCTTGTTCTGGCTCTGAGCTCAGTTTGATATCACCGCCCATGTGTTGAACTAGCTTCTGAGTAATCACTAGCCCTAGGCCAGTACCGCCGTATTCGCGGTTAATACTGGTATCAGCTTGTTTAAAGGCTTGGAACAATTGTGATTGTTGTTCTTTCGAAATGCCGATGCCGGTATCTTTTACCGACGCGTTCAATACCACTTGCTGGCCTTGTTGTTTTACTAAGCTAATCGCAACGGTTATTTCACCTTGGTGAGTGAATTTGATAGCGTTGCCCAGCAGGTTAGTAAACACCTGTTGCAAGCGGAGTGGGTCGCCACGCAGGCCTTCTGGCACCTCAGGATCTATGAGTAAGTTAAGTTCTAGGTTTTTGTCTTGAGCGCTAGGAGCGAGCAGGGTGACTACATCGTTAATGGTATCGCGAAAGTTAAACTCAATGCGCTCTAGTTTGAGCTTGCCAGCTTCCAATTTAGAGAAATCAAGAATGTCGTTGATGATAGCCAGTAGGTTATTGGCTGACTTTTCAATAGTTAGTAAGTAGTCCGCCTGATTGCTGTTTAACTGGGTTTTTAATAGCTGACGGGCAAAACCAATTACACCATTTAACGGTGTTCTTAACTCATGGCTCATATTGGCTAAGAATTCAGATTTAGCTTTAGCGCCTTGTTGGGCTTCTTTCTTAGCAATATCTAACTCGATGTTTTGGATCTCAATCTGCTCGAGAGTTTCACGCAAATCACTGGTTGCCTGGTCAATGCTTTGGTGCATTTCTTCATGGTATTCGGCCAGCGATTTGGCCATTGAGTTAATACCGTGTTTTAGCAAACCTAGCTCACCGGTGTAGCTGCCATCAACACGCGCATCTAAGCGCCCTTGGCGGATCCGGTCAACAATATTCACCATGTTAGTAATCGGTTGGGTCACTTGCTTACTTAATTGGAAGGCGAATAGCACACTAATCAGTACGCCAAATAACACAATAAACAGGGCTACCGTGGTATCTCTAAATTGCAGCAATAAAGCGCGGTCTTTGTTGTATTGCATTGAGATGTAGCCAAGCAGTTCTGGCTTACCGTTACTAAATGCAGCAAAACTGCCTTCTGCTTCAGCCCAAATAGGCGCACGCAAAATAATCCGGTTAGGGTAAATCTCAACTTGGGTTGATTGAGGTAGTGGCAACTCTGGATCACTTTGCAGTAGTCGTATATTGCGATGGTAGTTGCTGGTTACAAACAGCTGATTGTGTTTGTCATATACCGCAATGCTTTTGATCAGCGGAGACATTTTGCGGTGAGTAACACTAATTAGTGATTTAACTTTTTCGCGATTATAGCGGCTTAGGCCTACTTCGCTGGCAATGGCGAGAGGCTCAATAACATTCACACCCTGTTCAATAACAAAGTTATCTAATTGCTGGTTGCGGTTAAAGGTGAAATAACTCGCTAACAAGATACCAACAAAAAGAGTAGGTATAATGGTGAGAATATATACGCGGGCGCGTAAGCCATACTTGGTCATAAACGTTTCTTATGGGAAAATGACATGGTTCCAATCGCTTATGATGACATAAGCCCATCCTTTTTTGTATTCACCGAGTAAATAAGTCTCTTCTATGGCCCAATTTTTTAAAGCAAAAGCAAAAACAACGTCGATAAAGGCAATTAGGGACGCTCAAGTTCACGCACTTGACCACCATTTAAAGGGGGTGGTTAAACACCAAGGGCAGGCTTATTTTGTTGACGGTGTATTGCCTGGAGAGCGAGTTGACCTATTGCCTAGCGCAAAATCTGGTCCGGCTAAATTACTCAAACGCTTGAGTGATTCTTCCCAGCGAGTAAAACCGGCTTGTCAGTTCTATCAGCAATGTGGTGGCTGTAGCGCTCAGCACTTGTCGTCGCAGGCGCAGCGTGAATACAAACTAAAGGCAGTAGGGGAGTTGATAAGCCGTCTATCGGGCTACCAAGACCTACCCGAGTTTAGCGTGCTTAGCAGTGAAGACTGGCAATACCGCCGCGCTACTCGCCTAAGTACATGGTTTGACAAACAGCATGGTTGGCAGCTGGGTTTTAGGCAAAAATCTAGCAAGCAAATAGTCGCAATATCAGAGTGTTTGGTACTGAAGCCTCAACTGTCTGCTTTATTACTGCCATTACAACAGCTGGTAAAAAGCTGGCCTAAGTCCGCAGGCCTTGGCCATGTGGAGTTGATTGACTGCCAACCAATAAATGTCTGCCGTATCAGGCTGAGCAAAGCACCCTCGGACAAGATTAAAACCTCCTTGCTCAACTTCGCTAAACAACATGAGCTAGCGCTAGCAATCGCCACAGATGAGGAATCCAGTTATCTGGTGGGCGAGCAAGCCTACTATATCTTGCCTGAGCAAAATCTGCGTCTAGCCTTTACTCCTGGTGATTTCATTCAAGTTAATGAGGCTATGAATCAAGCGATGGTCTCTCAGGCGCTGGCTTGGTTAAAGCCCAGCATAGAAGACCAGATTTTGGACTTGTATGCGGGGATTGGTAACTTTAGCTTAGCTCTCGCGCAACAAGCCCAACATGTGATAGCAGTAGAAGGCGTTGCTGCGATGAGCAAACAAGTGCTAAGAAACGCTGAAGCCAATGGCTTAACCAATATAAGCGCCTTTAGTGGTGATTTAGAGCAGGCAGAAACCGCTAAAGCTTGGCAGAAGACTAAAATTAACAAAGTATTGCTCGACCCAGCCCGAGCAGGGGCAAAACTGGCCATTTCGCAGGTTGCCAAGCTTAGCCCAAGCACCGTAGTATATGTCTCATGTAATCCTGCTACCTTAGCGAGAGATGCCAAGGTGCTTAAACAAGCGGGTTATCGTTTAAGTCAACTCGCCTTAGTCGACATGTTTGCACACACTGAGCATGTAGAAACAATGGCCTTATTTGAACGATAATCGTTAATGGAAAACCCGTGTTTGTAGCATTTATAAAGGAAATTTTGTTGTATGGTTTCGGTACGAGAAACACATCTAAATGAACAACTTTTATTTGATGAAAACCAGTGGGTTGCTAGCCTTGATATTGCGGTAGACGATCAACAGCATTTATTTGCCGCCAGCAACTACTTTCGTGCTTTAGAAGCAGATAAAGACCAAGTCCATGCTTGTTTAACCAAGGGCAAGGAGATGGTAGAAATCCTCGTTACCTTAAACATGGATTTACCCACCTTAGAAGCTGCTTTGCTGTTTCCCTTCGTTGATGCCAATTTGCTTGCAGAAGAAAAGCTAAGTCCTCAGTTTAGCGATGAGGTGATAAAATTGCGCCACGATGCGTCGCAAATGGACGCTATGAAAGCGCTGCGAACGGGGCAAAATAAAAGCCTGTCTTCAGGGCAAATTGATAATGTTCGACGGATGTTATTGGCAATGGTGGGCGATGTGCGAGCTATTGTGATTAAGCTTGCCGAACGGATTTGTTTTTTACGAGAAGTAAAAAATGAAGAAGAAGATGTTCGTGTACTTGCTGCTAAAGAAAGCCAAGACATTTATGCGCCATTGGCGAATCGCTTGGGTATTGGTCAATTAAAATGGGAGCTCGAAGATTTCACCTTTCGCTATTTGCACCCGGCAACTTACAAGCAAATTGCTAAGCAGCTAGATGAAAAACGCCTTGCTAGAACCCAATACATCGACGACTTTGTTGCCAAGTTACAACAAGATATCTCTGGCGCCAGTATCCAAGCTGAGGTTTATGGGCGACCAAAACACATTTATAGCATTTGGCGGAAAATGCAGAAGAAGGACTTATCTTTCGATAAGTTGTTTGACGTGCGAGCAATTCGAATTGTTGCCGAGCAGCTACAAGACTGTTATGCCATTTTAGGCATTGTGCATACCTCTTGGCATCACATCCCCAGTGAGTTTGATGACTATGTGGCTAACCCTAAACCCAATGGCTACCAATCTATTCATACCGTAGTGATTGGGCCAGAAGGTAAGTCGATAGAAGTGCAAATTAGAACCAAGCAAATGCATGAAGAGTCAGAGCTTGGGGTCGCTGCTCACTGGAAGTATAAAGAAGGTGGTAGCGGTGGTAGAAATGACTTTGAAGACAAAATTGCATGGCTGCGTAAACTATTAGCTTGGCAAGATGATATAGCAGAAAACGGTGCAATGCTTGAGGAGCTGCGCTCTCAAGTATTTGACGACCGAGTTTATGTATTTACCCCCAGCGGTGAAGTGATTGATTTACCCGCCGGTTCTACGCCTTTAGATTTTGCCTACTATGTGCATAGCCAAGTGGGTCATCGTTGTATTGGTGCTAAAATTGGCGGCAGAATTGTGCCCTTCACCTACCAGCTGCATACGGGTGAGCAAGTCGAAATTATCACTCAAAAAGAATCTAGCCCCAGCCGCGATTGGCTCAACCCTAACTTGGGTTATGTTAAGTCTTCACGTGCACGCAATAAAATCGCCACTTGGTTCAAGAAACAAGACAAAGATAAAAACCAAGTTGCTGGTAAAGATCTGCTTGAAACTGAGTTGCATAAGCATGGCTTTAAATTAAGTGATGCAGAGCTGTGTGTTGAGCGTTTCAATGTTAAAAACCTTGATGATTTACTGGCCGCTGTCGGCGCCGGTGACGTAAAACTGAGTCAATTAATTCATCATCTTCAGGCTACATTGAATAAGCCAACCGCAGAAGAGGAAGATCGCCAAGCCTTAGAAACTATTGCCAAAAAGGCTGAGCATCACGGGCAAAAGAAAAAGCGGGCTAAAGATTCCATCGTGGTAGATGGGGTTGGCAACCTGATGACCCACATTGCTAAATGCTGTCAGCCTATTCCTGGCGACAGTATTAAAGGCTTTATTACTCAAGGCCGAGGTATCTCTATACATAGTGTAGATTGTGAACAGTTAGCCGAATTAGTAAGTCGCACGCCTGAGCGAGTAATTGATGCTGTTTGGGGCGACAATACCGCGAGCAGTTATAGTTTAACCATTCGCATTGTTGCCAATGACAGAAGCGGTTTGTTACGTGACGTCACCACTGTGTTGGCTAACGACAAAGTGAACGTAATGGGTATGCAAAGCCACTCAGATGTAAAAAGCCAAACCGCTACCATTGATATGGAAATAGAGATTTATAACTTGGAAACCTTATCGCGGGTATTGGCCAAAATAAATCAGCTCAACCACATTATTGAAGCGCGCCGTTTACGTTAACAATTCAGGGATTTTCATTTCAATGTCACAACGCCCTTATAGCATAGAGACGCTGTTAAGCATTATGGCGCGCCTACGCGACCCCGATACGGGTTGCCCTTGGGACCAAAAGCAAGATTGGCAAAGTATTGTTCCTTATACTATTGAGGAAACTTACGAGCTGGCTGACGCAATTAACCATGCCTTAGAGCAAGCTGACTTTTCAGAAGTGAAGCTTGAACTGGGTGATGTATTGTTTCAAGTGGTGTTCTACGCACAGTTTGCTAAAGAGCAGGGCGATTTTGATTTTGCTGATGTGGTGGACGGCATTTGTGAAAAGCTTATTCGCCGTCATCCCCATGTTTTTACTGATCAAGCCTTTATCGACGAGGCAGCCATTAAAGCAAATTGGGAATCAGAAAAAGCCAAAGAGCGCGCTAATAAAGCGCAATCGAGTAATTTAAGTGTATTAGATGATGTTCCTTTGGCACTTCCTGCATTAAGTCGTGCTCAAAAACTGCAAAAGCGTTGTGCCAGCGTGGGTTTTGATTGGCCAGATGTGGCACCTGTTATTGATAAAGTAGAAGAAGAATTAGTTGAAGTGAAGCAGGCCATTGCTGAGAACAATCAGCAAGATATTGCTGAAGAAATCGGTGATTTGTTGTTTTCTTGCGTAAATTTAGCCCGAGCTTGCGATTTGGACGCTGAAGATCTACTCCGCGCAGCTAACCAAAAGTTTACCCGTAGATTCCAGGGTGTTGAAGCACTGGCAAGGGATTCGGAGAAAAACTTAGAAAATATGAGCCTTACAGAAATGGATTCGCTGTGGGATAAAGTGAAAGAAAATTACAAAAATTGATTTACAACAAAACCACTAAATCTTAGTCTTGATAGAGTGACATTGATTGTGGTGTTAAAGAGGCTTTGCTATACTATGCCCCCGTCCAAGTATCGCAGATACGCCCTTAACACATCCAACTTCTCAGGTTAGACATGACAACAAAGTACATTTTCGTCACTGGAGGCGTAGTATCCTCCTTGGGTAAAGGTATTGCCGCTGCATCATTAGCTGCGATCCTCGAAGCTCGCGGTCTTAAAGTGACCATTATGAAGCTTGACCCGTACATTAACGTTGATCCCGGCACAATGAGCCCGATCCAACACGGCGAAGTATTTGTAACCGAAGATGGCGCTGAAACTGACTTAGATTTGGGTCACTATGAGCGTTTCATTCGTAACAAAATGACTAAGCGCAATAACTTCACTACTGGTCGTGTTTATTCTGATGTATTGGCTAAAGAACGTCGTGGTGATTACCTAGGCGCAACCATTCAGGTGATTCCTCACATTACCAATGCGATTAAAGAGCGCGTTGTGGCGGGCGGCGAAGGCGTAGACGTAGCAATTGTTGAAATCGGTGGCACTGTAGGTGACATTGAATCGCAGCCTTTCCTTGAAGCTATTCGTCAATTAGGTACTGAAATTGGTCGTGAACGCGCCATGTACATGCACCTAACCTTAGTACCGTATTTAGGTGCAGCTGGTGAAGTAAAAACTAAACCTACTCAGCACTCGGTAAAAGAGTTGCGTTCTATTGGTATTCAGCCTGACATTCTTATTTGTCGTAGCGACCGTGCGATTCCGGCTAACGAGCGAGCAAAAATCGCCTTGTTCACGAATGTGCCAGATCGTGCGGTAATCTCCTTAAAAGATGTTGATAGCATCTATAAAATCCCAGCATTGCTTAAGTCTCAAGGCTTAGACGCTTTGGTTACCGAACGTTTTGGTATCAACTGTGAAGAAGCGGACTTAAGTGAGTGGGAACAAGTTATCTACGAAGAAGCTAACCCAACCAATGAGATTGTGATTGGTATGGTAGGTAAATACGTAGAGTTACCTGATGCCTACAAATCAGTTAACGAAGCACTAAAACACGGCGGACTTAAAAACCGTTTGAGTGTGAAAATTCAGTATGTTGATTCGCAAGATCTCGAAGTAAAAGGTACGGATGTACTGAAAGAATTAGACGCGATCTTGGTACCGGGCGGTTTTGGCGAACGTGGCGTAGAAGGCAAAATTTTAGCCGCGCAATACGCTCGTGAAAACAAGGTGCCTTACTTAGGCATTTGTTTAGGCATGCAAGTAGCGTTAATTGAATACGCACGTAACGTTGCCGGCCTTAAAGATGCCCATTCTAGCGAGTTTGACCCTAAATCAAAACATCCAGTAGTCGGTTTAATTACTGAGTGGATTGATGAAGACGGTAAAGTCGAGACTCGCGATGTAGACTCAGACTTAGGCGGCACTATGCGCCTAGGCTCACAGCTTTGTCATTTAACCAAAGGTTCTAAAGTGGCAGAGCTATATGGCAGTGTAGAAATTTATGAGCGTCACCGCCATCGCTACGAAGTTAACAATACATTATTGCCAAAAATTACCGCGAAAGGCCTACAGGTAACTGGTCTTTCTTCGGACAAAAAGTTAGTAGAAATAATTGAAAACCCAGCTCACCCTTGGTTTGTGGCAGCACAATTCCACCCTGAATTCACGTCTACGCCTCGCGATGGACATCCGTTGTTTGCAGGGTTTGTAAAGGCAGCTGGTGAATTTAATAAAGCTCGCTAGACTGAATTAGCGGGTAACGTTTTTTAGAGAGTTAGAAGTTCATTTATATAGAGGAAATTAGTAATGTCTAATATCGTAAAAGTACTTGGTCGCGAAATCATGGATTCACGCGGTAACCCAACTGTAGAAGCTGAAGTACATCTTGCTGATGGTTCTTTTGGTATGGCTGCTGCTCCTTCTGGCGCATCAACTGGTTCACGTGAAGCCCTAGAATTGCGTGACGGCGATAAAGCTCGTTACTTAGGTAAAGGTGTATTAAAAGCAGTTGAAGCTGTAAACGGCCCAATCGCTGAAGCACTAACTGGTAAAGATGCATTGGCTCAAGCTGAGCTTGACCAAATCATGATCGACCTAGACGGCACTGAAAACAAAGCTAACTTTGGTGCAAACGCTATCCTAGCTGTTTCACTAGCTGCTGCTAAAGCTGCTGCTGCTTCTAAGAAAGTACCACTATACGCTCACATCGCTGACCTAAATGGTACTTCAGGTGTTTACTCTATGCCTCTTCCAATGATGAACATCATCAACGGTGGTGAGCACGCAGATAACTCTGTAGACATCCAAGAATTCATGATTCAGCCTGTTGGCGCTGCTAACTTCCGCGAAGGTCTACGTATGGGCGCAGAAGTATTCCACAGCCTAGCTAAAGTTCTTAAAGCTGGCGGTCACTCAACTGCAGTTGGTGACGAAGGTGGTTTCGCTCCAAACCTAGAGTCTAACGAAGCTGCTCTTGCTGCTATTAAAGAAGCTGTAGCTGGCGCTGGTTACGAGCTAGGTAAAGACATCACTCTAGCTATGGATTGTGCTGCATCTGAGTTCTACGACAAAGAAGCAAACATCTACGACCTTAAAGGCGAAGGTAAGAAATTTACTTCAGAAGAGTTCAACGTATTCCTACAAGAACTTACTGAACAGTACCCAATCGTTTCTATCGAAGACGGCTTAGACGAGTCTGATTGGGACGGTTTTGCTCACCAAACCAAACTAATGGGCGATAAAATTCAATTAGTTGGTGACGATTTGTTCGTAACTAACACTAAGATCCTTAAGCGTGGTATTGACAACGGCATCGCTAACTCTATCCTAATTAAATTCAACCAAATCGGTTCTTTAACTGAAACTTTGGCTGCAATTAAAATGGCTAAAGACGCTGGCTTCACTGCTGTTATCTCTCACCGTTCAGGCGAGACTGAAGATGCAACTATTGCTGACCTAGCTGTTGGTACTGCTGCTGGCCAAATCAAAACGGGTTCACTAAGCCGTTCTGACCGTGTTGCTAAGTACAACCAATTGCTACGTATCGAAGAAGCTCTAGGTTCAAAAGCACCTTACAAAGGTCTTAAAGAAGTTAAAGGTCAATAATTCTTTTTGAATTAAACCAATAGCTTTATAAATCCTCGCTTCGGCGGGGATTTTTTTTGCCTAGGATTTGGATAAATCACGTGCTGCTTATGGAGTAACAAACGGCTTTATGGGATTATCTCTGTCAGGGAGGAACCATGCGTTCGTTTAAGATTTTACTCATATTGATTGTTTTGCTGTTGCAGTATCAACTGTGGTTTGGCAAAAACTCGCTCAATGACTATTTTGCATTGCGCGAGCAGGTCTCTAATCATGACCTAGCAAATCAAGAATTAGCTCAACGAAATTCGGTATTAGCAGCCGAAATTACCGATCTACGCAGTGGCTTAGATGCGGTAGAAGAGCATGCGCGTAACGAACTTGGAATGATCAAACAAGGTGAAACCTTTTATCGTATTATTCCTTCTTCCGACATAGAACAATAAGTGGTTCCGAGAATTAACATTTCATGAATTCTGAAGATAAACAGTACACTGCGCTGTTACCCGCTGCAGGTATTGGTAGCCGCATGCAAGCCTCTGTTCCTAAACAATATTTGTGTTTAGGAGAGTTGACCATTTTGGAGACTACTGCCAAGGTATTCTTGTCCCACCCTGCGATTAAGCAGGTTCTTATCGTATTACACCCCGAAGACAAATGGTTTAGTCAATTATCACTAGCTAAGGATTCGCGAATTCACACAGTGACAGGCGGTGATGAACGTGCGGATTCAGTACTCGCTGGACTACAAGCCGCTAATCAAAATGAGTGGGTACTCGTCCACGATGCCGCTAGGCCGTGTATAACTCAAGGTGATATCAGCAAATTGATTAGCAGTGTAGAGAAACAGCAATGCGGTGGACTTTTAGCAACGCAGGTGCGCGATACCATGAAGCGTGGAGCAAAAGACAAAGTTGCTGAAACCGTCTCTAGAGAGCAGCTTTGGCATGCATTAACTCCGCAAATGTTTAAAGCGAGAGAGTTAAAAGAGAACATTCAAAACGCCTTGTTATCGGGCGCTGCTATTACCGACGAGGCCTCGGCGATGGAGTGGGCTAACAGCCCCGTCAGTTTGGTTACCGGGCGTAGCGATAATATTAAAGTCACCTGTCCAGAAGACTTAGCCTTAGCTAAGTGGTTTATTAGTCAGCAAAAAAGTGAAGAGGTAGTTTAGTGAGTATTCGCATTGGCCACGGTTTTGACGTACACAAGTTTGGCGGAGAAGGCCCACTAATTGTTGCCGGGGTAGCGATTCCTTATGAGCAGGGTTTTGTGGCTCACTCTGACGGCGATGTTGCCCTTCATGCTTTATGCGACGCTTTATTGGGTGCTTTGGCCTTAGGTGATATTGGCCATCATTTCCCCGATAACGACCAAGCCTATGCGGGCATAGACTCAAGAATTCTATTACGCCAGGTCGTAGAGCAAGTAACAGAGCGTGGTTATAAACTAGGAAATTTAGATTTAACGATTGTAGCGCAAGCGCCGAAAATGGCGCCTCATATTGACGCTATGCGAGCAAATATCGCAGAAGATTTACAAGCCGATGTGAGCCAAATTAATGTAAAAGCCACCACAACTGAAAAGCTCGGCTTTGAAGGGCGTAAAGAAGGCATTTCTAGCCATGCGGTTGTGTTATTGGAGAAGTGCTAGGTGAGCGATTATTTACAAGAGATCAACCAGCTTAATTACTTACATGGTCAACCTCAGAGCAGTGGAATACTGAAACAGCAAGCTAATGATTTTTGTGTGGACGAAGTATTGCCCTTTGAGTTTAGTGGCGACGGCGAGCACATGATGGTGAAGGTAGAAAAAACCGGTGAGAATACCTCATGGGTGGTTAAAATGTTGGCCGAAGCCTGCCAAGTAAGTCCTAAGGTGATTAGCTACGCGGGCCTAAAAGACAGGCATGCAGTTACCACCCAGTGGTTTAGTATTCAGTTGCCAGGTAAACCCAATATCGATCTGCCTGAGGACTTAGGCGAGGGCGTTAAAGTTATTGCCATAGAACGCCATAACCGCAAATTAAAACGTGGCGCTCTTTCGGGAAACAATTTTCGGATCCGTTTGCGTGACGTTTCAAACATGCAAGATGCCATCGCGCGCGCCGAGTCAGTCGCCCAAGCTGGGGTACCAAACTATTTCGGTGCCCAGCGCTTTGGTCGAGGCGCTAGTAATATTGACAGCGCCTTAGCGATGTTTGCTGGTCAGCGAGTAAAGAATCGAGATAAACGCAGTATCTACCTTTCTGCTGCGCGCAGTTTGGTGTTTAACCGCGCAGTGAGTGAACGTATTGCTCAGCAACATTTCTCAGAGGTCTTAACTGGAGATGTGATGAAGTTTGCTAGCAGCAATGCATACTTTGTTGCTGAACAAGTGGATGCCGATATCCTAGCGCGTTTTCAACAAGGTGAGATTGAGCTGTCTGCGCCAATGGTGGGCAAGGGCGTGCTTGCCAGCTTAGGTGATGCTTTAGCGTTTGAGACTAGTGTTCTTGAGACTTCCCCAGAGATAATTTCAGGCTTAAGTGAAGCAGGCTTAAAGATGGAACGTAGGGCTTTAGCCCTTAAACCCCAGCAGTTTAGTGCCAAGGCGGATGGGAATGATCTTGTGCTGAGCTTTTATCTGAGTGCTGGTAACTATGCCACCAGTATTTTGCGTGAAATTGTAAACTGTCAAGGTGAAGGTCATGACCATATTAGTGAGTAATGACGACGGTATTCACGCGCCTGGAATTCAATGCTTAGCCGAATGTTTGAAGCAACTCGCGCCAGTACTAACTGTTGCACCAGATAGAAACTGTAGCGGAGCCAGTAATTCTTTAACGCTAGAGAATCCTCTGCGCATCGTGCATTTAGATGAGCAAACTATCTCCGTAAAGGGCACTCCCACTGATTGTGTACACCTAGCAATTAATGAGTTAGTGGATGACTTACCTGAATTAGTGGTCGCAGGTATTAATGCTGGTGCTAACCTCGGTGATGATGTGCTGTATTCAGGCACCGTTGCTGCCGCAATGGAAGGAAGAAACTTGGGTTTGCCTGCAATTGCTGTATCGTTAGTAGGCAGTGAAGGGAAGCACTATCAAACTGCAGCAGAAGTAACCTTAAAGTTAATCAAGCAACTGCGCGAGCATGCCCTACCGAGTAATCAAATTCTTAACGTGAATGTTCCAGACTTACCTCTTGAGCAGATCAAAGGTCTTAAGGTTACTCGGGCTGGCAGCCGACATCGCGCCGAAGTGATGGTTAAACAGCAAGATCCACGTGGTCATGACATATATTGGCTTGGTCCACCAGGAGCAAAGCAAGATGCAGGAGAAGGCACAGACTTTCATGCTGTAGCTCAAGGCTACGTATCAATAACACCCTTAACAATAGATATGACAGCCCACAGCTTTATTGGCAAACTAGACACATGGATCAAGGATTGGGAGGCAAGGTAATGCAATTTGGCGAAAGCCCAAATAGTGTGAAATTGGTGAATCAACTGCGTCAACACGGTATACAAAATCAAGCCGTTTTGAACGCTATCGCTAAGTTACCGAGGCAGTATTTCATAGACGAAGCGCTTGCACATCAAGCTTGGGATAATACCGCTTTGCCAATTGGGCAGGGACAAACTTTATCTCAGCCTTATATTGTGGCAAAAATGACCGAAATTTTGCTACAAACTAAGCCGAAAAAAGTTCTCGAAATAGGGACCGGCTCAGGCTATCAAACAGCAGTTTTGGCCTCTTTGGTTGAGCAAGTTTACTCGGTTGAGCGAATCAAAACCTTGCAGTTTCAAGCCAAACGTCGTTTAAAAGTGCTCGACTTACATAATGTTGCAACAAAACATGGCGATGGTTGGCAAGGTTGGGCAAGCAAAGGGCCGTTTGATGCCATTATTGTTACCGCAGCTGCAGCCGCCATTCCTGAAGCGTTAATCGAGCAGCTTAGCGTTGGTGGCAGAATGATTATTCCTGTCGGTGAGCAACAGCAGCAACAAGCTCTAATCTTGATAGAAAAACAACCCCAAGGTTTTACCCAACATAACCTTGAACCTGTTCGTTTTGTTCCTTTAATTAATGGTGAATTAGCGTGAAAATATTTAGTGCCTTATACGATAGAGTGATGACGTGGTCTGAGCACCGCCATGCTGTGCGTTATCTTTCAGGGATGAGTTTTATTGAATCTATCTTTTGGCCTATTCCGGTAGACGTTATGCTCGCGCCAATGGCGCTCTCTCGTCCCAACAAAGCCTTACGCTTTGCTATGTTAGCCACGATCTTCTCGGTTTTGGGTGCTGCATTAGGTTACGCCTTAGGTCAATTCTTCTATGAGCCTTTAGTAGAGCCCTTCATTCAGTCAGTAGGCTATCAGCACAAAATGGATGTAGCTTTTGAATGGTTTGAGAAATGGGGAGTATTGGTTATTTTTGTCGCTAGCTTCACCCCAGTGCCTTACAAAGTATTCACCCTAACTGCCGGTATTCTTAATATGGCATTTATCCCATTTTTGCTTATCTCCTTGGTTGGGCGTGGAATGCGCTTCTACTTGGTTGCTGGCTTGATGATGTGGGGCGGAGAGAAAATGGAAGCACAACTTCGTAAATACGTAGAAATTTTGGGCTGGTTGGTAGTGGCTTTAGCAGTGGTTGCATATTTACTGCTTCGCTAAATAAATGAATCACCTGCGTTATTTAAGTGTTTTATTGCTCTTATGCTTACTACAAGCTTGTAGTCGAGAGGGTGGTCCTGCACCAGTTACTAATGCAGGAACCTATAACCCAGAGACGCGTGGGGTACTAAACAGTTCTAGCTACAAAGTCAAAAAGGGTGAAACCCTTTACTCTATTGCTTGGCGAGCTGGGATAGACCCCGAACAATTGGCAAAAAGAAATAATATTCCGGCTCCTTACACAATTTATGTTGGACAAACCATCAAACTGAAAAGTAGCGGTGTTAAGTCTGGTAATGCCAAAACTAATAAGCATAAAACTGTGAAGTCGCAAGTTAAAGATGTTAATAAATCGTCAAAAGAACTTGAATCAACGTCAACAAAGGCATACGCTAAAAACTCGCCAAAAGTTATTGCGAAATCCCAATCTGGCCCCGTTAAAGGCTGGGTTTGGCCAACAAAAGGCAATGTTATCAAAGGGTTCTCTAATAAAGAGAATGGTAACAAAGGCTTAGATATTCGCGGTAGGCAAGGCCAAAAAATAGTAGCTTCAGCACCGGGTCGAGTGGTGTATGCGGGCAGCGCATTAAGAGGTTACGGAAAACTAATAATAATAAAACACAATGACGATTATTTAAGTGCTTACGCCCATAACAGTCGTTTACGTGTTAAAGAAAAACAGCAAGTAGTAGTAGGGCAACATATCGCCGATATGGGCGATACAGGAACAACAGATACGCGATTACATTTTGAGATCCGTTTCAAAGGAAAGTCAGTAGATCCAGCTAAGTATCTACCGGCACTCTAGCCTAGATTGCATATAACAATAACAGCAATCAGGTCTTGTTCAGGGAGGTTATGCTATGACCCAAGTAAAAACTGCTGTAAAACTAAAAAGCGTTTCAACAGAAGGTTCTAAGAATCAAACTGTTGACAAAAAAACAGACAAAGATGACATCATGCAAGCCGATGTTTCCAAGAGTTTAGATGCTACCCAGCTCTATCTTGGTGAAATTGGTTTCTCTCCACTACTTACCGCAGAAGAAGAAGTTCTGTATGCCCGGCGAGCCTTAAGAGGTGATGAAGCTGCGCGTAAACGAATGATTGAAAGTAATCTTCGCTTAGTAGTGAAAATTGCTCGCCGCTATAATAATCGGGGTTTAGCACTGTTAGATTTGATCGAGGAAGGGAACCTTGGTTTGATTCGTGCAGTGGAGAAATTTGACCCAGAACGCGGTTTCCGCTTCTCAACCTATGCCACCTGGTGGATTCGTCAAACGATTGAACGTGCGATCATGAATCAAACACGAACCATTCGTTTACCTATTCATGTGGTCAAAGAACTAAACGTATATTTGCGAACCGCTCGTGAATTAGCACACCGTTTAGATCATGAACCTACCGCCGAAGAAATTGCTGAAACTCTAGACCGTCCGGTCGAAGATGTTACCAAGATGCTGCGTTTAAACGAACGTATTAGCTCTGTAGATACGCCTATCGGCGGAGACAATGACAAAGCCTTGCTTGATATCATTTCTGACGAAAACGATCACGGTCCAGAGCATAAAACTCAAGACGATGATATGAAAAACAGCATCGTTGGTTGGTTAGGTGAGCTTAATAGTAAGCAACGTGAAGTTTTAGCTCGTCGTTTCGGACTACTCGGCTATGAAGCGTCTACGCTGGAAGATGTGGGACGCGAGATAGGCTTAACACGTGAGCGAGTAAGACAAATTCAAGTTGAAGCGCTGCGTCGTTTACGGGATATTCTTTCTCTACAAAACTTATCGATAGACTCGCTATTTAAAGTGTAGAAAACCAATTCTCAGAAAGTAAAAAAGGAAGCTTAGGCTTCCTTTTTAGTTTAGTGGGGTAAGTTAAATGCTTAATGGCTTTGTTGTTTAAGCTTGAATAGCAAGTCTAAAGCCGCTTTAGGTGATAGCTCATTGGGGTCTAGCTGATTGAGCTGTACTAAAACTGGATGAGGCTCAGGCTCGCCTAAGTCCATGTTTAGCTGTGCAGCTAAGTCTCCATTTACTGCTCCAGAGGCAGCAGGTTCAATCGCTTCAAGTTGTTTAAGCTTTCGTTTTGCTTGGTTAATGACTGCTTTTGGAATGCCAGCAAGAGCGGCTACCTGCAAACCATAGCTTTTGCTCGCTGCACCATCTTGAACTTGATGCATAAATGCGATGGTATCCTGATGCTCAACCGCGTCTAAATGTACATTGGCTACTCCTTCCAATAGCTCTGGAAGTTGGGTTAACTCAAAGTAATGGGTGGCAAATAGTGTTTGTGATTTTAGCTTTGCGAGGGCTTGTGCTACCGCCCAGGCTAGCGACATACCATCGTAAGTGCTGGTGCCTCTGCCAATTTCATCCATTAGCACTAGGCTATTGGCAGTGGCATTATGCAAAATATTCGCAGTTTCAGTCATCTCAACCATAAAGGTCGAACGACCGCTTGCCAGATCATCTGAGGCACCAATGCGCGTGAAAATCTTATCAATAGGTCCTAATTCCGCATCATCAGCAGGTACATAACTGCCAATATAAGCCAGCAAACAAATAAGCGCTGTTTGGCGCATGTAAGTCGACTTACCACCCATGTTGGGACCCGTAACTATTAATAGCTGGCGCTGCTTATTTAGTTGAACCGGGTTGGCAATAAAAGGTGTGTCATTTACCTGTTCTACAACAGGGTGACGGCCGCCTTGGATATTAATACCCGAGCTTTTTTTAAAGCTTGGGCGAGAGTAGTTTAAGCTTTCTGCTCTTTCCGCCAGACAAGCTAGCACATCCAATTGAGCAATGGTTTGGGCGCTTTGCTGCATTTTGCTAAGCGCTGGCATTAGTAAGTCGAGTAATTGTTCGTATAGCTGTTTTTCTAGTGCGAGCGCTTTACCCTGGCTAGAAAGCACTTTTTCTTCGTGCTCTTTTAGCTCGGCGATGATGTAGCGCTCCATATTTTTTAAGGTTTGGCGGCGAATATAGTGTTCTGGAACTTGTTCTGCTTGTGTTCGGCTAACTTCAATATAAAAACCATGTACTTTGTTGTAGCCAATTTTTAGGTTCGCAATACCGGTTTGTTCTCGCTCGCGTTGCTCAATATCACTTAGAAACTGAGTTGCACCCTCGCTTAGGTTACGCCACTCATCTAGTTCTTGGTTATAACCTGGCGCAATAACTCCTCCATCGCGAATAAGTACTGGAGGATTATCGATTATGGCACTTTGCAGCAACGCTAGCGTATTTGGAAATTCGCCGATGGATTTGGCTAAGGGAGCCAAGGCTTGGCTATTGTGCAAGTAAGTTTGTAGTTCTGGTAGCTGCTCAAAAGCATTTCGCAAGCGAGCAAGGTCGCGAGGGCGAGCTGAGCGCAGTGCTAAACGCGCTAAAATACGCTCAATATCCCCGATTGATTTAAGAATGCTTTGTAGCTGCGGGTAGAGGTCTGTACTTAGTATCTCAGCAATGCAATCTTGGCGAGCGACAACCTCTTGTTGATTACTGAGCGGCTGGTGAATCCAACGGTTGAGCAAGCGACTGCCCATGGCTGTTGCGCTGCGATCAAGTATCGCGCTGAGAGTGTTGTCGTAAGTGCCGGCTAAGTTTCGAGTAAGTTCTAAGTTCTTGCGACTAGCAGCATCTAACTGAATAAACTGGCTTTGGCTTTCAATAATAATGGCATTGATATGTGGCAATGCGGTGCGTTGGGTATCTTGCACGTATTGCAACAAGCAACCCGCTGCAGATAGGGCGAGTGGATATTCACTTACACCAAAACCATCTAGGTGACGAGTGCCAAACTGCTGGTTCAGTACTTTTTCAGCTGTGGCTAAATCAAACTCCCACTCACCGCGTCGGCGTAAACCCTTATAGCCTTGTAGGCTCGGGTAGTATTCAAAATCATCGGGGTAGAGCAATTCGGCTGGGTTTAATCTTTGCAGCTCAGCTTGAAGCTGATCCTCGCCATTAAACTGATTAATAACGAAGCGACCACTAGCAATATCCAGATAAGCGAGGCCAATTTGCTGCTGTTGATTCACAACGCTAACCAATAGGTTGTCGTGTTTCTCCTCTAATAGCGCTTCGTCACTTACTGTGCCCGGAGTAATAATCCTAACAACTTTACGTTCAACCGGCCCTTTGCTGGTAGCAGGGTCGCCTATCTGCTCACAAATTGCTACCGACTCACCTAATTGTACTAAACGTGATAGGTAGTTTTCAGCTGCGTGATAAGGAATGCCCGCCATGGGAATAGGAATACCAGCGGATTGCCCACGTTTGGTAAGCGAAATATCCATTAACTCAGAGGCGCGTTTAGCATCATCGTAAAACAATTCATAGAAATCGCCCATTCGATAAAACAGCAAAATATCGGGATGTTGCGCCTTTAGGTTGAGGTATTGGCGCATCATTGGCGTATGTTTTTCTAGGTTTGTTTCAGTCATCGGCGTAATCGAATAATTGCTAATTAGTTAAACGAAGCTGCAAGGATAAAAGCTGCCAGCAAATTAGGCAAAACTCTTTTAGGAATTTTATGGAATAAACTTGATACTGTATGAACATCCAGTATACTACTGGTCAACAAGATAGTTAAAAGCACCTAACGAGGGCGATATGGATCAGAACAAACAAAAGGCATTAGCTGCGGCCCTAGGCCAAATTGAGAAGCAATTTGGTAAAGGCTCAATCATGAAGCTTGGTGATAACCGTACCATGGATATCGAAACCATTTCTACTGGTTCTTTATCAATTGATATCGCCTTGGGTGCCGGCGGCTTACCAATGGGCCGTGTGATTGAAATCTATGGTCCTGAAAGTTCTGGTAAAACTACTCTTACTCTTGAAGCGATTGCGCAAGCGCAGAAAGTGGGCAAGGTATGTGCCTTTGTGGATGCAGAACATGCTCTAGATCCTATTTACGCTAAAAAGCTGGGTGTAGATGTAGATAACCTATTGGTATCTCAGCCGGATACCGGTGAGCAAGCCCTAGAAATTACCGATATGCTAGCGCGCTCTGGCGCCGTAGATATGATTGTTATTGACTCAGTTGCAGCATTAACACCAAAAGCTGAAATCGAAGGTGACATGGGTGATAGCCACGTTGGCCTGCAGGCACGTTTAATGTCGCAAGCTTTACGTAAGCTAACTGGTACCCTAAAACAAACTAACTGTATGTGTATTTTCATTAACCAAATTCGTATGAAAATTGGTGTAATGTTTGGTAATCCAGAAACTACCTCTGGTGGTAATGCGCTTAAGTTTTATGCATCTGTACGCCTTGATATTCGCCGCATCGGCGCAGTAAAAGCTGGAGATGAAGTAGTGGGTAACGAAACTCGCGTTAAAGTGGTTAAAAACAAAATTGCTGCGCCATTTAAGCAAGCTGAATTCCAGATTATGTATGGCGAAGGCTTTAACCGTTACGGTGAACTAGTTGATTTAGGTGTTAAAGAAAAACTTGTAGATAAAGCCGGTGCTTGGTTCTCTTATAAAGGCAACAAAATTGGCCAAGGTAAAGCAAATGCTTCTACCTACTTAAAAGAACATCCAGAAGTGGCTCAAGAAATTGAGATGACTATTCGTAACAACCTTCTAAACAAGGTTGAGCTCGAGGAGCAAGAACCTGCCGCTGAAGCTCCAGCAGACCAAGAAGCATAAGCGAGATAAAGGAGCCTAATGGCTCCTTTTTGTTATGACCAACCGTAGCGCCTTACATACCACCATCGACTTGCTATCAAGACGCTCTTATAGCCAGCAGCAGCTAGTGCAGAAGCTGCGGCAAAAAGGCTACCAGGATGAAGAAGTTAGTGATGCCCTCGAATACGCTCAACAAAATGCTTGGTTAGATGACAAAAGTTATGCAGCATCCTTAACCCGCGCTCGGATTAGCAAAGGGTACGGAAAAAACTATATCAAACAGTACTTACAAACTAAGGGTATTAGTGGCGATTTAGCCAATGAGGTACTGGAACAGGATGACTGGGATTGGTACCAAGCCATCGAGCTTTGTTTCGCCAAGAAATTTAAGCAAGGTATACCCAGCGACAGAATGCAAAAGCAAAAATGTACCGCTTATTTGTTTCGTCGGGGCTTTGATTTTGAACTGATTAATATCCTGTATAGCGAACTACAACAGCAATAAGCCTTGAACACTTTGCCTGCAAAGGTCTGCGTGATATATTGTCGCGATTAATAACGGTTTCACCTTTTTTAGCGCTTATCGACGCGAAACTTTAGGTTTCGCCGCTATGTCGAGTTGCAACAAACCCCCAGGAAAGAGTTTCATGAAGATGACTTCAGCTGAAGTAAGAAATGCATTTTTAAGCTTCTTTAACAGCAAAAATCACCAAGTAGTTGCCAGTAGTTCATTAGTCCCTCACGACGATCCTACCTTACTATTTACCAACGCGGGTATGAATCAGTTCAAAGACGTATTTCTTGGCATTGATAAGCGTAATTACAGCCGAGCCACTACGTCACAACGTTGTGTACGTGCCGGCGGTAAGCACAATGATTTAGAAAACGTAGGTTACACGGCGCGTCACCACACTTTTTTTGAAATGTTAGGTAACTTCAGCTTTGGCGATTACTTCAAAGAAGAAGCTATTGGTTATGCATGGGAGTTCTTAACTGAAGTTGTTAAGTTACCTAAAGAGAAGCTTTTAGTTACTGTTTACCAAACCGATGATGAAGCGTTTGATTTGTGGGCTAATAAAATTGGTGTGCCTAAAGAGCGCATCATTCGCATCGGCGACAAGTCTCCCGAGAAGAAGTTCGAGTCTGATAACTTCTGGCAAATGGGTGACACCGGTCCTTGTGGCCCCTGTACTGAAATCTTTTATGACCATGGCGAGCATATCTGGGGCGGTCCTCCAGGTAGCCCTGAAGAAGATGGCGACCGTTTCATCGAAATTTGGAACGTAGTCTTCATGCAGTTCAACCGTCAAGCAGACGGAACCATGGATCCCTTACCAAACCCTTCAGTTGATACCGGTATGGGCTTAGAGCGTATCGCAGCAATTTTGCAAGGTGTGCACTCTAACTACGAAATCGATATTTTCCAAAACCTGATTGCAGCCGCCGCAAAAATCATTGGCACCAATGATTTGGAAAACAAATCCTTGCGGGTAATTGCAGACCATATTCGTTCATGTGGCTTCTTGATCGCAGATGGCGTAATGCCGGCCAATGAAGGCCGTGGTTATGTATTACGCCGCATTATTCGTCGTGCAGTACGTCATGGTAATAAGCTTGGCGCTACAGATGCGTTCTTTTACAAGCTTCTGCCGGCGCTAATCGCCGAAATGGGAGAAGCCTACCCAGAGTTGCAAACTCAATTACCTGTTATTGAGCGTGTGCTTAAGCTAGAAGAAGAGCAGTTTGCCAAAACGCTTGATCGTGGTTTGTTAATTTTGGATGAAGCACTTAGCGAGTTAGATGGTTCGGTTATTCCTGGTGACTTAGTTTTCAAGCTTTATGATACTTATGGCTTTCCTGCGGATTTGACCGCGGATATTGCTCGTGAGCGAGAGCTAAGTGTAGATGAAGCTGAATTTGAAGCTGCTATGCAGGCTCAACGTGAGCGGGCTAAGCAAGCCAGTAATTTTGGCACAGATTATAACGACAATTTGATTATCGATAGCGCCACCGAATTCTTGGGTTATCAACACCTAGAAGCTGATGTGAAAATTGTTGAAATGTACAAAGATGGTGAAGCGCAACAAGTGCTAACCGGTGGCGACCATGCCATTATTGTGCTTGACCAAACGCCGTTTTATGCAGAATCTGGTGGTCAAGCTGGTGATGCTGGTGAGCTTATGTATCAGGGCGGTAGCTTTGTCGTTCAAGATACACTAAAAGTGGGCAAAGCTTTTGTACATAAAGGATATGTGCAAGGTGGCGATTTAAATGTTCAGCAGTTGGTTCAAGCTAAGGTTGACTCTCGCCGTCGCTGGAACACCGCACTAAACCACTCTGTAACGCACTTATTGCACGCTGCATTGCGTCAAACACTTGGTGAGCACGTTACCCAAAAAGGTTCTTTGGTCGAAGCTGCACGTTTACGTTTTGACTTCTCACACTTTGAAGGTGTATCAATGCGCTCATTGCGCCAGGTTGAGCATCTAGTAAACCAACAAATTCGTCGCAACTTGCCAGTTGAGACTAAAGTGATGAACCTTGACGAAGCTAAGCAAGCAGGCGCGATGGCTTTGTTTGGAGAAAAATATGATGACGACGTACGCGTAGTTAGCATGGGCGATTTCTCAACCGAGCTATGTGGTGGTACTCACGTAAATCACACCGGTGACATTGGCTTCTTTAAAATCACCAGCGAAGCAGGTATTGCTGCTGGGGTTCGCCGTATCGAAGCGGTAACTGGTCAGTTTGCTATCGATTTGATTCACCGCTTAGCCGAAGAAACAGAAAAAGCCGCCAATTTAGTTAAAGGTGACCAATTCAATATCGGCGAGAAGGTGATTCAGCTAGTGGATCGTAACAAAATGCTCGAGAAAGAAGTCACTCAGCTAAAAGCTAAGTTAGCTAGCGCCGCTAGTAATGATGCTGCAGATCAAATACAAACCATTAACGGTGTGAAAGTATTAATTGCCTTCTTAGATGGTGTAGAAGGTAAAGCCCTGCGCAGCAGCGTAGATGAGCTAAAAGTGAAACTTGAAAGCGGCGTTATTCTGCTCGGCACAGTAAACGATGGTAAAGTCAGCTTGGTTGCTGGTGTGACTAAAGATCTTACTGGTCGTGTTAAAGCGGGTGAGATGGTGAACATCGCTGCCCAAGGTGTTGGCGGTAAAGGCGGTGGTCGTCCTGACATGGCTCAAGCAGGTGGTTCTAACCCTGACGGTTTGCCAAAAGCCCTAGCTGATGTGAAAGAGTGGCTTGTTGAAAAGCTTTAAATAGTTATGCATTAAGTGTTAAAGAAAAAGGAAAGCAAGTGGCACTAATTGTTCAAAAGTATGGCGGCACTTCGGTGGGTACCTTAGAGCGTATTCAAGCCGTAGCAGACCGCGTTATTCGCTGTAAAGAAGCGGGTGACGATATTGTAGTTGTTCTTTCAGCGATGTCTGGTGAAACCAATCGCTTGCTGGGTTTAGCTAAAGAGATTGACGAAAACGCTAGTGAGCGTGAAAAAGATGTATTGGTATCTACCGGTGAGCAAGTCACCATTGCCTTGCTAAGCATTGCTTTGCAGAAGAAAGGCTGTGATGCGATTTCGATGACGGGCGATCAGATCCGCATGCATACCGATAAAGCACACGGTAAAGCGCGTATTACTGATATTGACGACCATAATATTCAATCGCACTTAAAAGAGAATAAAGTTGTAGTGATTGCCGGTTTCCAAGGCAGGAGCCCAGACAACTACATTACTACTTTAGGGCGTGGCGGTTCAGATACTACCGCAGTGGCTATTGCAGCTGCGCTTAAAGCTGATGAGTGTCAGATATATACAGATGTTGATGGTGTATACACCACTGACCCGCGAGTAGAGCCAAAAGCTCGCCGTTTAGAGAGCATTACTTTTGAAGAAATGCTAGAAATGGCCAGTTTAGGCGCAAAAGTGTTACAGATCCGCGCTGTAGAGTTTGCCGGAAAATATAATGTGCCGTTGCGTGTTCTATCAAGTTTTACTGAAGGTAATGGCACCTTAATTAGTTATGAGGGAAATAAAATGGAGTCACCCGTAATATCAGGCATCGCTTTTAATCGTGATGAAGCAAGTTTAACTATTCTGGGTGTACCTGATAAACCTTCCGTTGCCGCATCAATATTGGCGCCTATTGGCGATGCAAACATCGATGTTGATATGATTATTCAGAACTCGATGGGTGACAACACCGCAGACTTTACCTTTACGGTTCATCGTAATGACTACAAGCGTGCCAAAGAGTTACTTGAAGAGACCTCAAGTAAGTTAGGTGCGCGTGAAGTTCAAGGTAAAGATTCCTTGGCAAAAATTTCTATCGTTGGGGTGGGGATGATGAATCACCCTGGCGTTGCTAAAACCATGTTTGAAACCTTAGGGGACGAGGGCATTAATATGCAACTTATCTCGACTTCTGAGATCAAAGTATCGGTTGTAGTAGATGAAAAATATTTAGAGTTGGCTGTACGTGCTTTGCATAGTGCATATAACCTAGAGCAATAATAATGACTCTTTGACTTAAACAAGCTAGTCTATACGCTTAATAGCAGAAAAATAATAGCTTAGATAAGTCGCTAAAGAACAAGAATATGAATTTAAGGAGATAATGAATGCTAATTTTGACGCGCCGTGTAGGCGAAACGTTAATGATTGGGGATGAAGTAACCGTAACTGTATTAGGTGTTAAAGGTAACCAAGTACGTATCGGCGTAAATGCACCAAAAGAAGTATCTGTGCACCGTGAAGAAATCTACATGCGCATTCAAGCAGAGAAAAGTGCTGGGGCTTAAGTAAGCTTACATCGCCAAGATTTATCTTTAGGAAGCCTCTGGCTTCCTTTTGTTTTTTGGGCTTTTGCTGGCAATGAGCAATGGCCACAAATCCACCGCTCAATTGCCAGAACGTTTGCTTTGTAGTCAGTTGCTAAACAAATACATAGCCAACTGTTCGAAAGCTGAACGAACAAAAGAAAAGTAACAAAAAAGGTTTGACTATATTTTTGGAAGCAGTAATATCTGCATCCGAAATCGCGGTGAGGTGGCCGAGTGGCCGAAGGCGCTCCCCTGCTAAGGGAGTATAGGGTTTGTAGCCCTATCGAGGGTTCGAATCCCTCCCTCACCGCCATCGATTTCAACGCGCGTGTAGCTCAGCTGGATAGAGTACCTGGCTACGAACCAGGCGGTCGGAGGTTCGAATCCTTCCACGCGCGCCATATTTTAAAAGAACGATTTATCGTTTTTATTACAAAGTGTTTTCTGCGCGCGTGTAGCTCAGCTGGATAGAGTACCTGGCTACGAACCAGGCGGTCGGAGGTTCGAATCCTTCCACGCGCGCCATTATTTAAAAAGCTCATAGTTATGTGAGCTTTTTTTATTGAAGTGTTACCTGTGCGCGTGTAGCTCAGCTGGATAGAGTACCTGGCTACGAACCAGGCGGTCGGAGGTTCGAATCCTTCCACGCGCGCCATATTTTTAAAAGAACGATTCGTCGTTTTTGTGTTCAAAGTGTTTTCTGCGCGCGTGTAGCTCAGCTGGATAGAGTACCTGGCTACGAACCAGGCGGTCGGAGGTTCGAATCCTTCCACGCGCGCCATTCTTCTTAAGTTTGCCCTAGGGCGAGCTTGCTGAAGGAAATCGAGGTGAGGTGGCCGAGTGGCCGAAGGCGCTCCCCTGCTAAGGGAGTATAGGGTTTGTAGCCCTATCGAGGGTTCGAATCCCTCCCTCACCGCCATCGATTTCAACGCGCGTGTAGCTCAGCTGGATAGAGTACCTGGCTACGAACCAGGCGGTCGGAGGTTCGAATCCTTCCACGCGCGCCATTTTCTGTTTTTATTTGATGCATTGTCTTTTCTCTTCTAGGCTTTGTTTCATACCCCACGCGCGTGTAGCTCAGCTGGATAGAGTACCTGGCTACGAACCAGGCGGTCGGAGGTTCGAATCCTTCCACGCGCGCCATTTTCTCTGTTTCTATCTATTCTCTTTCACGCCCTAGATCACTATTCACCTCTTATTCATCTTCAAATTATATCTCTTGTGATCGCCATTACTACTTTTGAGGTAGCTTAGCTGCTAGATTAGTTAATGAATTTGGCTGTCGTGCAGCTGTAAATCAGTTGTTAACTAAATGTTATCATTTGGCGGTTTAAGCTGTGTAAGCTGCGATGTGGCGTATAATTGCGAATTTTGTCATTGGCAAAATAAAGTTAACAATACCAAGGTTTTGAATAATTATTCAAAAATCAAGTTTGATTTTTGTTGTTTAGCATGTAATTCTTACGCCAATCTCAAAGGATGTGGATTAATAATATGATGGATTTGACTGAGCTGTTAGTGGAAGCAGCAACGTTAATGGGGGTCGGGATGATCGCCGTATTCGCTTTTTTATCGCTACTTATTGTTGCGGTAAATGGCTTAGCTAAGTTAGCGCCACCGCTAGCTGAAGTAGCGGAACCAAAACAAACCTCGTCTCCAACTCCCCAACCTGCCAATAACGCCACTGTAGTAGCCGCTATATCAGCTGCTGTTCAACAGTACCGGAAGGCTCAATAACTAAAAGAGGATTTAACGCAATGTCTAAACCACTTGCATTAACCGATGTTGTATTGCGCGACGCGCATCAATCATTATTAGCAACTCGTCTTCGCCTTGAAGATATGTTGCCTATTGCTGAGCAACTCGACCAAATTGGTTATTGGTCTCTAGAAACCTGGGGTGGCGCAACCTTTGATGCTTGTATTCGTTATCTTGGCGAAGATCCTTGGGAGCGTTTACGCGCACTTAAGAAGGCAATGCCTAATACTAAGCAGCAAATGCTATTACGTGGCCAAAATTTACTTGGTTACCGCCACTATGCAGACGACGTAGTAGAGCGCTTTGTAGAGCGGGCGGTTAAAAATGGTATGGATGTATTCCGTATCTTTGACGCGATGAACGACCCGCGTAACTTCCAAACAGCGGTAAAAGCTGCTTTAGATTGCGGCGCACACGCTCAAGGTACTATTTCTTATACTACCAGCCCAATTCACACTACCGACAACTGGGTAGACCTAGCTAAGCGTTTGGAAGACATTGGCTGTCACTCTATCGCCATCAAGGATATGTCGGGTTTATTAAAGCCTTATGAAGCTGAAACCCTTATTAAGCGTCTTAAAGCCGAAACTGATGTAGAAATTGCATTGCACTGCCATGCGACTACCGGCTTAAGCTTACCTACCCACATTAAAGCGATTGAAGCTGGCGTAGACATCATCGACACTGCAATCTCATCAATGAGCTGTACTTATGGTCACAGTCCAACAGAGACCATTGTAGCGATGTTAGAGGGCACTGAGCGCGAAACTGGCTTAGACCTTAGCAAACTAGAATCTATCGCAGCTTACTTCCGTGAAGTACGAAAGAAGTACGCTAAATTTGAAGGCAGCCTAAAAGGTGTTGATTCGCGCATCTTAATTGCTCAAGTTCCGGGCGGCATGTTAACCAACATGGAAAGCCAGCTTAAAGAGCAGGGCGCAGCCGATAAGATTGATGAAGTACTAGCCGAAATTCCTAAAGTACGTAAAGACCTAGGTTACATTCCTTTGGTAACTCCAACCTCACAAATTGTGGGTACTCAAGCAGTTATCAATGTATTAACTGGCGAGCGCTACAAAACTATTACCAAAGAAACGGCCGGAATTTTAAGTGGTCAGTATGGTAAAGCGCCTGGCGAGTTGAATGCAGAATTGCAAGCGCGTGTTCTTGATGGATCAGAAGCAATTACCTGTCGCCCTGCAGATTTACTGCAAGCGGAGATGGAGCGCCTTGAAACTGAAGTAGAGCAACTAGCCAAAGAAAAAGGTTTTGCTTTAGCTGAAGACAAAATTGATGACGCTTTAACGTACGCATTGTTCCCACAAATTGGCCTTAAGTTCTTAGAGAACCGTGGCAACCCAGATGCATTTGAACCGGTACCAAGCGCTGACGACGTTAAAGTTGCAGCTCCTGCTAAAGCTGGCGCAGTAGAAACCTACTCAGTACGTGTAGACGGTCAGTTATACACCGTAGATGTTGGTCCTGAAGGCTCTATTGATGGCGTAGCGCCAGTAGCTAGTTCAGCGCCAGCCGCAGCCGCCCCAGCAGCACCTGCTACCAGTGGTAAAGGTGAAGCCTTACCAGCGCCTTTAGCGGGTAACATCTTTAAAGTTCTCGCTAAGCCTGGTGCTAATGTGCAAGAAGGCGATGTATTGCTGATTATGGAAGCAATGAAAATGGAAACCGAAATCCGTTCCGCTAAAACCGGGGTTGTTGACGAGGTATTAGTTAGAGAAGGTGATGCGGTTGCAGTGGGCGAAGTCCTACTTAGCATCGCATAAGGGAGCGAGAACGTGGAAGGAATTACTAAGCTATGGTCGGAAACCGGCCTAGCTAACTTCGAACCTGCACAATTAGTGATGATGGCAGTAGGTTTACTGCTATTGTATTTGGCCATTGTGCGTAAATTTGAGCCTTTATTGCTGCTACCGATTGGTTTTGGTGCGGTGCTGGCCAATATTCCGAATGCTGGGTTTAACGATGAAGGCGGTTTGCTTTACTACGTTTACCATGTAGGAATTGAAACCGGTGTTTTCCCACTGCTGATTTTTATGGGTGTTGGCGCGTTAACAGACTTTGGTGCGCTTATCGCAAACCCAAGAATGTTACTGCTAGGTGCTGCGGCTCAGTTTGGTATTTTTGCGACGCTATTTGGTGCCATTCTACTAAACATGATCCCAGGCTTTGATTTTACCCTGGCTGATGCTTCTGCGATTGCAATCATTGGTGGTGCAGATGGGCCTACGGCTATCTTCCTTGCTTCCAAGCTTGCACCAGATTTATTAGGTGCGATTGCGGTAGCTGCTTATTCATACATGGCACTGGTTCCAATTATTCAGCCGCCGATTATGAAGGCCTTAACCTCTAAAGAAGAACGCGAAATTCAAATGGAGCAATTGCGTCCGGTTAGCGTGCGAGAAAAGATTATTTTCCCTATCGCTGTACTTGGCTTAACCATTTTGTTCTTACCAGCGGCAACACCTCTAGTGGGTATGTTCTGTTTAGGTAACCTAATGCGTGAAAGTGGCGTGGTTGATCGTTTAAGCAAAACTGCACAAAACGAACTCATCAATGTTGTTACCATCTTCTTAGGTTTAGCGGTAGGTTCTAAGTTATCTGCTGACAAGTTCTTAACGGTAGAAACGCTAGGTATTCTTGGCTTAGGTGCTGTGGCATTTGGTATTGGTACTGCTTCTGGAGTACTTATGGCTAAGTTAATGAGCCGCTTAAGTGGCGGTAAGATTAACCCACTGATTGGTGCTGCTGGTGTTTCAGCGGTGCCAATGGCCGCACGTGTGGTAAACAAGGTTGGTTTGGAGTCAAACCCTCATAACTTCTTGTTAATGCATGCTATGGGACCAAACGTTGCTGGGGTACTAGGTAGTGCCGTAGCTGCGGGTGTACTACTGTCTTTGGTTGGTTAATTCCTATCAGCGAAATAAAAAGCTTGCCTCGGCAAGCTTTTTTTATGTCTAGCTAATGGGTTAGCCAAATCATCAATGAGAAGAATCCAATCAATGCGGTGCTAATCCCAATAATCCAATAGTAACCTTTTAAACCTTGTTTAAAGCTTAAACCGTAATGGAATAGAAACAGTGTCCATAAAACGGTTAATAACAAGGGCAACAAGAAAAATCGCACCATAATTCTACCTACTGGGTCACTTAAGTAATTGAAGAACTTTTAGTTTACCTTTATTACTTATAAATTGAAGAGAGCGAATCAGTAACTTCGCTACGCTTCACACAGATTGCTCGGTTTCCAACAGTTAATTTGGTTACTCGCTTTACGAATCACCGCGCGTTACAAAATATTCTAGTTAAATGGCCGCTTATTGGTATGATGCAGGCTAAATCGGCTGCTGTTCAGTCCGACCGCATTCAGAGTAGATTATGAATTTCCACGATTACCAACACTATGCCGCTTTTATTTTTGATATGGATGGAACCTTGATTGACTCCATGCAGCATCATCAGAACGCATGGCAGTCTGCTCTCGATCAGTTTTCTATTCCTTTTAGCTCTGCGCAAATGCTGGCAATGAGTGGATGGCCTACCTTACAAACAGTTGAAAACTTGCTTGCCGATGCCCATATAAAGGGGATAAATGTTCAGCAAGTGGTTGATGCTAAAGAGCTGCGTTATCACCAACTAGTGAATAGTGAAATACAGCCGACACCTTTAATTAAAGTGTATGAGCATTTTTTAGGTGAAAAGCTAATGGCTGTGGGCACCGGTGCTAGCCAGCAGCAGGCAGAGATGATACTGAGTAAATTAGGTATAGCCGATAAGTTGCAAGCGATTGTTGGGGCTGATTTAGTGGCAAAGCATAAGCCAGCGCCTGACACCTTTTTAAAGTGTGCAGAATTGATGCAGATTGAACCTCAGGCATGTCTAGTATTTGAAGATGCCGATGCCGGAATAGAGGCTGCAAAAGCCGCTGGAATGGCAGTGGTTGATGTAAGAAGTTTGTGGCCAGCGAACTATTTTGTTGATTAGGCGGTTCTATTGTTAGTCATACTGTTTTTTAGCGCCTTTGTATCTGCCACCTTATTACCCGGCAGCTCAGAAGTAGTTTTGCTAGGTTTGGCCAGCCAAGTTCCTGAGCAGTGGCTTAGCTTGTTAGTTGTGGCTACCTTGGGCAATACCCTAGGTGGCTTAGTAACCTTTGCCATGGGCTGGGGTGCTTTTTACTTTGGTAATCGCCACTTTAGTTGGTTACCTAAGCTGAATGAACAAGCCAAGGCGAAGCCTTGGTTGGCCAAATACGGCGCCTGGAGCTTATTAATGAGTTGGGCACCTGTAATTGGCGATGCGCTTTGTTTTGTTGCGGGTGCTGCTAAGCTTCCGGTTTGGCAAAGCACCGTTGCCATGCTTATTGGCAAAGCGATCCGTTACGCTTTGCTATTGGCATTAGGTAATGCAGTTGTGAGTATTTAAATAATGATTAGAGAGGTCAATATAGTGCTTAGATGGTTAAGTGTGCTTAGCATTCTGTGGTTAGCTGCTTGTACTCAGATAGACCCTAAATCTTCGCTTGAGCTACCCAAGGGTGTCGAGTTAATTGAAACCTCGCAGGCCAATAATAGCGACATTCAGATAGCCTATAAAAAGTATCGTTTAGCCAATGGCCTAACAGTATTGCTCTACCAAGATGACAATGCACCGCTAGCCCATGTAGATATTACTTATCATGTAGGTTCTAATCGAGAAGAACCGGGTAAGTCTGGCTTTGCTCACTTCTTTGAACACATGATGTTTCAGGGCTCAAAACACGTCGGCGACCAAGAGCATTTCCGCATTATTAACGAAGCGGGTGGAACCATGAATGGCTCCACAACTAAAGACCGCACAAATTACTATCAAACGGTGCCTGCTAACCAGCTAGAAAAAGTGCTGTGGTTAGAAGCCGACAGAATGGGCTTTTTGCTTGAAGCGGTAAGCCAACGAAAGTTTGAAATTCAACGTGATACAGTAAAAAATGAGCGCGCTCAACGCGTAGATAACGCACCTTATGGTTTGTTATCTGAGCGAGTAGACGAAGCGCTCTATCCTCGAGAACATCCGTATTCTTGGCAACCTATTGGCTACATTGAAGACCTTAATCGGGTAGACGTAAACGACCTTAAGGCGTTTTTCCTACGCTGGTACGGACCAAATAATGCTGTGCTAAGCATTGGTGGCGATATCGATGAGGCTCAAACCTTAGAATGGATTAGTCAGTACTTTGGCGGCATTCCTCGCGGACCTGAGATCCCAGAGATTACGCCAGAGCCCGCGACCCTGAGTGAAACCCGTTATATCTCCCTAGAAGACCGTATTCATATCCCTCTGCTGTATATTAGTTATCCAACGGTGTATGCTGGCGCTGAAGACGAAGTTGCTTTAGATATGTTTTCAGAGATCTTAGGTGGCGGCAAGAGCTCGTTACTGCATCAATCGTTGGTTGAATCGGGTAAAGCTTTATCTGCAGGCAGTTCACATTACTGCCGCCAAATGGCCTGTACCTTGTCGATATACGTGCGGGCTAATCCTCAAGCAGGGTTGACCTTGGCTCAGTTAGAACAAGATGTTGACCAAGCGATTAACGACTTTGCAGAGCGTGGCGTGAATGCAGAAGACTTGCAGCGCGTTCGCTCATCGCTTAAAGCTTCTACTATCTACAGTTTAGAGAGTGTTTCTGATGTGGTGACTCAGCTTGCCTTTGGCGAAACGTTCTTTGAGCAGCCCTTGTATATCAGTGAAGTATTACAACAGTTTCAAAATGTTAATGACCAGCAGGTGCAACAAGCTTATCAGCATTACATATTGAACAAACCTCGAGTGGTGATGAGTGTTGTGCCGAGAGGGCAAACTCAATTGATTGCAGCTAAAGACAACTTTACACCTGCGCCGCGCACGCTGCCTGAGCAGCAACACATTGAAGACAGTGAGCTGGCACTTCGTGAAGTAAAAGATGACTTCGACCGCAGTATTGAACCGCCTTCAGGTCCCGCGGTGGCGGTAAAGTTGCCTGAGTTATGGCATGCAGAGTTAACTAACGGCTTACAAGTATTAGGCACCTCTGAGCAGCCAACTCCCACGGTTACCCTGCAGTTCAGGCTGCCCGGTGGCAGTATTTCAGAACCTAAAGGTAAAGAAGGTCTGGCTAAGCTGACAGCGCAAATGTTGATGCAAAGCACCCAGCAAACTGTTGCCGCTGAGTTATCAGATCAACTTACCGAGTTGGGCGCGTCGGTTAGCTTTAGTGGCGGGCTGTATAGTCAAAATATTAGTCTGTCGTCATTAACCGAGAACTTACCGCAGGTGATGGAAATTTTGCAGCAGCGTTTACTAAGCCCTGCCTTTGATAAAGCAGAATTTGAACGTGAAAAAGCGCGCCACTTGCAAAGTATTGAGCAGAAGTTTAATCAGCCGAATTGGCTCGCCAGCATTGCTAGTCAAAGTCTGTTCTTTGGCGAGGGCAGCCGCCTCGCAATCTCTAGTTGGGGGAGCCGCGACAGTGTGGCAGCGCTTACACTTGAAGATGTGAAGCAGTTTTGGCAGCAGCATTACCAACCCAAGGGCAGTCAGCTAGTTGCCGTAAGCAATCTTAAGCAAGCAGAAATTGAACAAGCTTTGCAGCCTTTACAGCAGCAATGGCAAGGCGACGCCAGCTCTGCTGCTCATTTAACCGCGAAACCTTCTGCACAGAACAACACCATTTATCTTTTAGATAAACCGGGCGCGGTGCAGTCGGTGATTCGAATCGGCCGTTTAGCTATGCCTTACGATGCTACCGGTGAGTATTTTAAAGCCAATTTGATGAACTTTAATTTTGGCGGCAACTTCAATAGTCGAATCAACATGAACTTACGCGAAGACAAGGGTTATACCTATGGCGTAAGCAGTGGTTTTGGTGGGTTTAAAGATAGCGGTAGTTTTGTTATCTCAACCGATGTGCGTCAAGATGCTACCGCCTCAGCGATTCAAGAGCTGTTGGCCGAGTTGGAAGCTTACTCAATAAGTGGTCCAAGTGACGAAGAGCTGTCTTATATGCGCAGTGCTGTCTCCCAGCAAGAGGCGTTAGCCTACGCAACGCCATCGCAGAAAGCGTCGTTTTTGATGCAAATGTTGGCCTTTGACTTGGGGCCAGAGTTTGTCGCCACTCAAAATCAAATTACCGCTAATATTAGCCAAGCTGAATTACAGCAATTGGCGGCGAAGTATTTTTCACCCAAAGAAATGATCGTGGTGGTAGTGGGCGATAAACAGCAGCTATTACCAGAGCTAAAGAAAATAGGTATGCCAGTTCAAGAACTTGCATTGTAACGTAGCAACGCACAGTGGTGGCAAAACATGGGCGTTCTCGCTATGCTTTGCCACATTACGCGTTTTAACAAGATAGTGAGTTCAACTTGACTCAACAGTTTACTACTCGGCTGACGCAATTGAGCGCAGCAATGGCAGATACCGGTGTGCTTGGCATTAAACGCGGTATTGAACGTGAAGCTTTACGTATTTGCGAACAGGGAAATCTTGCATCCAATGGTCACCCTAAAGCTCTAGGCGCAGCGCTAACTCATCCCCTCATCACTACCGATTACGCGGAAACCTTGTTGGAGTTTATTACTCCGGTTTCTGACAGTGTTGAGCAGGTATTATCACGCCTTACTGATATTCACCACGAAACACTAAAGCAGCTTGACGGACAACGTTTGTGGCCTTTGAGCATGCCTTGTTACATTGGTGACGAGCAAGACATTGTATTGGCTGATTATGGCCAATCAAATATAGGTAAGATGAAACACGCTTATCGACAGGGGCTTCGTCACCGCTATGGCAGCGCCATGCAGGTGATCTCTGGCGTGCACTATAACTTCTCTTTGCCGCAAAGTTTTTGGCAACAACTACAACAAGTAGATGGCGACCAACAGCCTTTGTCAGATTATATTTCGCAGCGCTATATGGGCTTAATTCGTAACTTTTATCGTTATGGTTGGATGGTAGCTTATCTCTATGGCGCTTCGCCGGCGCTGTGTGGTTCATTCATGAATGCTGGCGAGAGCCAACTGGCCTTCCAAAAAATGGGTAAAGGAACACTATATTTACCTTACGCTACGTCATTGCGTTTGAGTGATTTAGGTTACACCAGCTCGGCCCAGCACGACTTAGATATCAACTACAACAGCGTGAGTGAGTACGTACAAAGTGTGCGCAAAGCGGTGAGTTCTCATTCGGAAGAGTTTGCCAATATTGGGGTTAAAGTGGATGGTGAATATCGTCAGCTAAACGCCAATATATTGCAGATAGAAAATGAGTTGTATGCGCCTATTCGCGCTAAGCGAGTGGCTAAGTCAGGTCAAACGCCTTCTCAAGCCTTAGCTGAAGATGGTATCGAATACATCGAGATTAGAGCATTGGATGTTAACCCCTTTGATGCTGTAGGCGTAACTGAGGCGCAAGTGAGAGTGATAGATAGCTTGTTGCTTGCCTGTGTAATGATGGACTCTCCCGAAATGTGCAAAGCAGAGTTGCAAGCCTGTCGTGACAACTTTAATGCTGTAGCCATTGAAGGGCGCAACCCTGAATTGTCTCTAACTATTGCTGGTGAACAACAAAGCTTGCCGGTGCATATTGAAAGCTTGCTAGCTAAGATGCAACAGGCCGCTCAACTACTTGATACTCAGCGCCCAGAACCAGACTTTAGCGCATCGCTAGAGCAGGCGATTGCCGATGTAGCAAATGACAATACCTACTCTTCACGTTTTCTGCGTTTGTTAAAATCACAATCAGTAGATAACAGCAACTTGGGCTTGCAATGGGCTGCACAATATCGCGAAGAGATGCTTGGTCATAAGGCTAATAACTGGCAAGATCAAGACTTTAGCGAGATGGCTGAACAAAGCTTTGCTGAGCAACAAGCAATAGAAGCTAGTGATGACCTCGATTTTGATCACTTTTTAACGAAGTATTTTGAGAATGCCAATAAGTAGGGATGTATCGCTTGTTCAGTGGGCTAAAGTAGCCTTGGTAGTTTTGGGTTTCGGGGTATTGGCGGGGTGCAGCAGCGCGCCGCCAAAGGATCCTGAGAACCTATGTAGCATTTTTGAAGAAAAGCGCGATTGGTATAAATCGGCCAAAAAAATGAACAAGAAGTGGGGCACGCCGGTGCATGTTCCCATGGCTATGATGTATCAAGAATCTAGCTTCAAGCATAATGCCCGCCCACCAATGCAATACTGGTTTGGTTTTATTCCCGTAGGGCGTGCTAGTAGTGCTTATGGTTATAGCCAAGCTAAAACCATGACCTGGGATGATTACGTGCGCGAAACTGGGAATTCCTGGTCGTCACGAACTAATTTTGATGATGCCATCGATTTTATGGGTTGGTTTACCAATAAAACCCACAAGATTAATGGTGTATCGAAATGGGATGCGCGCAATCAGTATTTAAACTATCACGAAGGCTGGGGCGGCTATAAGCGTGGTACTTACCATCAGAAACAATGGTTGGTGAAAGTCGCGGGTACAGTAGACCAGCGATCGAAACGCTATGCGGCCCAGTATAATAAGTGTAAAGAGGATCTAGATAGTAGCTGGCTATGGCGACTATTCTTTGCTTAAATACACCCAAATAATGAGTCTCAGCTAAGCTGGGATATGAAGAGAGAAAATCATGCCTTTATTAGATAGTTTTACCGTAGACCATACCCGCATGCATGCGCCAGCAGTGCGCGTAGCCAAAACTATGTCTACTCCGAGCAAAGACACTATTACTGTATTTGATCTACGTTACTGTGTGCCAAACGAAGAGATTTTGTCTGAGAAAGGCATTCATACCTTAGAGCACTTGTATGCTGGCTTTATGCGCGAGCATTTAAACTCAGCTGCAGTAGAAATCATCGACATTTCACCAATGGGTTGCCGTACCGGTTTTTACATGAGCTTAATTGGTAGCCCTAATGAGCAGCAAGTTGCTGATGCTTGGTTAGCATCTATGAAGGATGTACTTGGGGTAGCTAATCAAAATGACATTCCAGAGCTTAACGAGTACCAATGTGGTACTTACGCTATGCACTCTTTAGATGAAGCTAAGAGCATTGCTAAAAACATCATCGATCGTGGGATCAGCGTGAACAAAAATGATGAACTAGGATTATCTGACGAGATCCTTGGTAAGCTTTAAGCCGCAACTAGCGAATAAAAAAGCCAGCGTTAAGCTGGCTTTTTTGTGTCTTCAATTCGCGAGCTTACTTTTTAGGCTTGCTGTAAAACGCTGGAATTACTCGAGCCAAGCTCACGGTATTATTTTCTATCTCGACAATTTCGATAGGGTAGCCTGCTAAGCGCAAGCACAAGTTAGCCTCGGGAATGTCTTCTAAGTGTTCCACAATCAGGCCGTTAAGCGTTTTAGGGCCGTCTATGGGTAAGCTCCAGCTCATTTCCTTATTCAAGTCACGAATGTTCACTGTGCCGTCGATTAAGTAGCTGCCATCAATTTGTGGATGGATTTCTTCACTAGGGGCTGGCGCAATGCTGGTGGTAAAGTCGCCAACAATTTCCTCAAGAATATCTTCTAAGGTCACTAAGCCTTGAATGTCGCCGTATTCATCAACAATAAGGCCAATACGCTCTTTACGGCGCTGAAATTTTAATAACTGAACATTTAGCGGTGTGCCTTCTGGGATAAAGTAAATTTCCTTGGCAGCGCGTAGCATAGAGGTTTTATCAAACTGCTCTCGAGACAATAGTCGCAATGAATCTCTAGAGTGAACAAAGCCTACTGAGTCATCAATGGTGTCGCGAAATAGCAAAATCTTAGTATGGGTACTTTGCGTAAGCTGGCGCAAAATACTGTCCCAATCATCGTTAATGTCGATGGCGGCAATTTCGTTGCGCGGGATCATAATGTCGTCAACCGTCACCTTTTCTAGGTCTAAAATGCTCAGTAGCATATCTTGGTGACGTTTTGGTATCAGCGTGCCGGCTTGGTCAACAACGGTACGTAACTCTTCTGGGTTTAAAGCTTCATCGTCTTTGTTAGTTGGGTTTACCCCTAATAAACGCAGCAAACCATTAGTGACGCCATTGGTGGCCCATATAAATGGGAACAATAGCTTCATCAATGGTCTTAGCAAAATAGACGCTGGAAAGGCAATTTTTTCAGGGTAGAGCGCAGCCATGGTTTTTGGCGTGACTTCAGCAAAAATCAAAATTACAAAAGTTAGCGCAAGCGTAGCAATCGCCACTCCTACATCACCAAATAAGCGTAAACCAATAATAGTGGCAATCGCCGAGGCAAAAATGTTCACTAAGTTATTGCCGATAAGAATTAAACCAATCAGCCGGTCGGGGCGTTCCAGAAGTTTATCAACTCGACTAGCAGCCTTGTGCTTGGTATTAACCAAATGGCGCAGACGATAGCGGTTAAGCGACATCATGCCAGTTTCGGAGCTAGAAAAGAAAGCAGAGCAAATTATGAGGAACGCGAGAAGTAGCAATAAGCTACTCGTAGATATGTCGTCCAAAAAGGAGAGTCCTTGATTAATATAACAGGGCTAATTTATATGCAGCCCCAAAGGACTGTCAAGGTATCATTTTAGTTGAGGATGATTTCCTTAACAAAGCGTGAGCCAAAATAGGCCAAACTCAGCAAGATAGAACCAATTACCGTCAAGATCACCACTAACTTACCTCTCCAACCGCGATAGTGGTGGCCCCACAGCAAGCTTGCGTAAATAAACCAAGCAATTAGGCTAAAAATGGCTTTATGGCCGCGGCCGTGGGCGAAGAAGTCGGTTAAAAAAACAAAGCCACTTAATAAAGAAATGCTTAGTAACACTAAGCCCACTCTAATTAAGGTGAACAGCTGCTTTTCTATGCTCATTAGTGAAGGCATTGCCGGGTGAATCGCACCGGGTTTATGCCGTTTTAGAGTCCAATCTAAATAGGCCATCTGTAGAGAATATAAGCTGGCAATCATCAATACCGTAAATGCGGCTAAGGCAACGCTAATATGAATCAGTACTTGAGGCTTTAGCTCTAAGTGAATGATGTAGTCACTGGGTATCATTACCGCTAACAGCATGCTAACGATGGAAAATAGGTAAACCACCGGCAATACAAACCACAGCTTGAAGGGTTTCGCTAAGGCTGTCACGGTAAGTGCAATTAACAAACTAACTAAGCCGGCAACGTTAAATAGGCTTAAATCTTGACCTTGGGCTAAAAATAAATGCTCTACTTCCCAAATACCATGCAGCAACATAGCGCAGCCAGCGCTTAGCCATAGCCATTTGTTGGCACCGCTTTGTTTATTCAGCAAGCCGGTAATACATACGTAGGCGGCTAGCAGATAAAACACGGTGGTAGGAAGTACCAATAGATTCATGATTTGAAGCTAACTATCTGATTGTTTGGGTTCAGTATACTCGCCCTACACAGTCAGGGCTAGAATTAGCTTTTAGAATATCAGCGCTTCGGTATAATGTGGCGGCTAAACAGTGCTCGCTATATGATCAACAGGAAAAAGCATGTTTGAAAACTTATCTGATCGACTCTCGAAATCCTTAAAAAATATCAGCGGCCGCGGCCGACTGACCGAAGACAACATTAAAGATACCCTACGCGAAGTGCGTATGGCCCTGTTGGAAGCGGATGTCGCCTTACCCGTAGTTCGCGAGTTTGTTAAAAAAGTAAAAGAACGTGCTTTAGGCCAAGAAGTTAATAAAAGCCTAAGCCCAGGCCAAGTATTCGTTAAGATTGTTCAGCAAGAACTTGAATCTGCCATGGGCGAATCTAACGAAAGCCTAAACCTTGCCGCTCAACCTCCTGCGGTTGTAATGATGGCGGGTTTACAAGGTGCCGGTAAAACCACCTCTGTAGCTAAGTTAGCCAAGTACCTAAAAGAGCGCGAAAAGAAAAAAGTAATGGTTGTGAGCGCCGATGTTTATCGCCCTGCTGCGATTAAACAGCTTGAGACGCTAGCCACTGAAGTTGACGCTATTTTCTTTCCAAGTAACGAAAAGCAAAATCCGGTTGATATTGTAAATGGCGCAATAGCCGAAGCCAGAACTCAGTTTGCCGATGTATTGTTAGTAGATACCGCGGGTCGTTTGCATGTTGATGAAGACATGATGGACGAAATTAAGGCCCTTCATCAGGCAGTTGAACCGGTAGAAACCCTGTTTGTGGTAGATGCCATGACCGGCCAAGATGCTGCCAATACTGCTCAGGCCTTTAATGAAGCCCTACCACTTACCGGTGTTATCTTAACTAAAACCGATGGTGATGCGCGCGGTGGTGCAGCTTTATCGATTCGTCATATTACCGGTAAGCCAATTAAATTTATGGGTGTGGGTGAGAAAACCGACGCCTTAGAACCGTTCCATCCTGATCGTATCGCTTCGCGTATCTTAGGCATGGGCGATGTGCTTTCTCTTATTGAAGAAGTAGAGCGCAAAGTTGATAAAGACCAAGCCCAAAAACTGGCTAAGAAAGTTCAAAAAGGTAAAGGCTTCGATTTAGAAGACTTCCGTGAGCAATTAGTGCAGATGAAAAGCATGGGCGGCATGATGGGCATGATGGATAAGCTGCCTGGCATGGGGCAAGTACCCGACAACGTTAAAGACCAAATGAACGATAAGCTTACCAACCAAATGGAAGCGATTATCAACTCTATGACGCCAGGTGAGCGCCAACGTCCAGACATTATTAAAGGCTCGCGTAAGCGCCGAATTGCTGCTGGTTCTGGTACCCAGATCCAAGATGTGAACAAATTGCTTAAGCAGTTCACGCAGATGCAAAAAATGATGAAGAAGATGTCGGGCAAAGGCGGCATGCGCAAAATGATGAGCCAAATGAAGGGCATGATGCCTCCAGGCGGTATGGGTGGATTTGGCGGCGGTGGCCGTGGACCAGGTCGCTTCTAGGCCAAGTGAAGAACTCTTATTATAAGCCCAGCATCTAGCTGGGCTTTTTTATTTTTGTATTTGGCCTTACTTAGAGCTTTCCGCAGATTGAGGGGAAACATTGTTAACAGCAAGTCGCATATTAAAAAGCCCAGTCAACAATTGCCTGGGCTTGTCGTTTGGACGGCTTTAGTACAGCTCGCTCATCAAGCCTTGTAGTTGTTTAAAATCTAGCGATTTATCGGCATCTACACTGGCATCGCTAGGAGAGGGGTGAGCACAAAGTACAATACCGTCTGCGCCTAACAATTTAGCGGCCTTGGCCATTGGTGCGACAGCACTTAGTTCTTCCACTGCTTCGCCAGGGTTTACTACGATTGGCAGGTGAGTGCGTTGGCGAAGTAAGCTAATTGCACCCAAATCTAAAGTGATTTTGTTTTTACCTTCCAGGGTTCTTACACCAGCTTCACACAAAATAACCTGTTGATTACCTTGAGCTAGTATGTAATCCGCAGCGTGTAACCACTCATCGATAGACGCCATGTTATTGCGCTCTAACAGGATAGGGCGAGTAGACTTGCCCAACTCTTTTAACAGATTAAAGTTTTTCATATGGCGCGAGCGAACATGCAGTATGTCTGCTTTTGCAGCTAGAGTGACAACCTGATCCACCGAGCTTACTTCTGTCATGGTTGGCAGTTTGTACTTTTTGCCAGCAGCATTTAAGTAATTTAAGCCCTCTTCACCCAAGCCTTGGAAACTGTATGGCGAGCTGCGGGGTTTAAAACAGCCAGCTGCTAATACTGCAGCGCCGCTTTCTTTGGCTGCGCCAGCACAAGCTATAACCTGTTGTTCAGATTCAACCGCACTAGGACCTGCAAAGGTAATGAAGCCGCCGTCACCAATTTTTACATCGCCAACACGAACTACCGTGGCGGTAGCTTTGTGTGAGCGGCTAGACAAGGCGCCATCTTCTTGCACAGTGCTAATTAAACTCGGTGCTCCAGCTTTGTTTACATCTTTATTGGCTAGTGCTTCTAGTGGGATTAGCGTTGGGTCAACATTCTCACTTGGGTAGCATCCAAGCACTTTAATGTAACGAGTAAGGCGAGTTAATTCTGCCAGTGCTGATTGCATTTGGCTGGACTTAACATTGGCCGAAACATCAACATAAAACATCTCTTCCCAAGGGTTGCCTTGCACTGGACGAGACTCGAGTTTGCTCATGTTAATCTCGTGCTCGCGCAAAACCAACAGCGCTTCTACCAACGAACCTGCTTGCTGTGCTGTTGACATAATAAAAGTCGTTCTCGCTGGCACTTGCTCAGCAACTTCCACCGGCTTGCGAGAAACAACAATGAAGCGAGTGTAGTTTTGTTGCTGGTTAGCGATATCGGTTTTTAAGGCTTGCAAGCCATACATTTCGCCGCCCACTTTGCTGCCAATAGCGCCAACCGTTAAATCATCACCTCCAGCAACCACTTCCATGGCCTTGGATGAGCTATCTACAAAATCGACTCGAGTATTGGCTAAGGTACGTAAATATAGGCTGCACTGGGCATAAGGCTGCGGGTGTGCGTATAAAGTGGTGATTTGCTCCAGCTTGGCCTTGGGGTGAGCCAGAATACAATGATCAATAGGTATAGATAATTCACCTACAATCGACAAACTTGTGTGTTGCAAAACATCGTATACTTCGTTGATGCTGCCAGAGCTCGTGTTCTCAATGGGCAGCATGCCGTAGTCAGCTTGGCCGGATTCCACTGTATCTACAATGTCTTGGAAAGCGCTGCATCCAAACTCAACAATTTGCTTTTTATAGCGTGAGAAGTATTGGTGGGTGGCAATATTGCTGTAAGAGCCCTTGTTACCTAAAAACGCCACTCGCACTGCTTGAGCATGAATATCTGGGTTAGTAATGCCTTGCAAAAATGCCTGTTGCGATAGCACCGAATCTTCAATAATTGTGTGATACAGCTGAGTGACATAGTGTGCGTCTAGGCCTAGTTCTCTGCCTTTATTAATTAGCTTAACCAGTAATAACTGTTCACGCTCTTGGTCGCGAATGGCTTTGGGGTTTTCTATTTTACTTTTTGCTACTTCAACACTGAGTTGGCGACGCTCAGTTAGTAGTGTTAATAATGATTGGTCGAGCGCTGTTATTTTTGTTCGGATCTGCTCTAAATCTGCCATCTGTTGTATTCCCTGTTAACAAAAAAGCCTCCTAAGAAGGAGGCTTTATGGATTCTGTGTGTTTTCGTTTTTACACCAATTCCGTCCGCCTCCCTAAAAGGGTGGAGTAAAAAAGAAACCAAACAAAAATCGAGTGTTGAATATTTTCATGTCGTCAGACTAAAAAGCAATCAGGGGAAAGTCAAGTAATACCAAGCGATTAGTTGCTTGGTATTATTTTTAGTTTAAGCCTTTATGCGGCTTGTTCATCCTCGGAGCTAGGCTCGCCGTCGTCAATATCAGTGGGCGAACGTAAGAAATCTTTTCCAGAGCGGCTAGCGCGGTGCGCATTTGGCTTATCTTGGAAGCGGTGTAGCTGGCGTTCTAGTTTCTGCCCTAAATTATTAATGGCAACGCTCAGGTCTTGATGTTCATCGCTGGCAAACAGTTGTCCGTTTGGCAGATTGATCTTCGCTTCTACTTTTACCTTTTTATTGTCGGTGGTGATAATCACTTTTGGTGATATGAGCG
Organism: Agarivorans sp. Alg241-V36; assembly: GCF_900537085.1. Classification (NCBI taxonomy): domain Bacteria; kingdom Pseudomonadati; phylum Pseudomonadota; class Gammaproteobacteria; order Alteromonadales; family Alteromonadaceae; genus Agarivorans; species Agarivorans sp. Alg241-V36. The sequence goes on from NZ_UNRE01000001.1 coordinate 558,114, forward strand.
GAATTTGGTTTTTTTCCAGTTTCTCAAAGCGCGCGGCAATGTGCTCACGAATGGTTGGGGTAATAGAAATTGTCTTGCTAGTAATATCAATAATCATAAGCCTCCCAAAGACTGTCTAGTAATTATTTCAAGTTCAGAATACGACTTTCATAAATAAAAAACCAGATCTAGATCACTATTTCTTAAGGGTTAGTTTGGCTTAGCCTGCGAATGTGATTACTTAGCGAAAAGTACTATTTATTACTTAAAATCGCTTGAATGTTCTGGTGAACTTGGGCACATTGGAGTGAATAACAAGCGCTTGGTGTTAGCAATTAGTTTATTAATTAATCATAAGCCACAGGATGCCTTGCTTCATTGTTGACCACTATGGACAATTCTCAGCCCACAACCGCCCTTTCGAATTCCCCAGCGTCTTCTTTCGACATTACCACGGCCCTTGCCGAGCTCGCTCTCGCCTTAGCAGCCAAACCTAGCGAAAGTTTTTTTGATGAACTGATTAGCCGTTTGTCTCTGCAAGTTGGCGCCTACGAAAGCTATATCGCCCATTTTGATTCTCGAATGCCGAGTTTGCCTTGTATCCGTTACTGGCGAGAAGGCCAGTTTATTGGTGGAAAGCTGAGCCCGGTCTCGGCCAATTTGTTGGCTGAAATTAGGGCCCAAAAAGTGGTTCAAATTACCGAGCTGCCAAAGGCCCATCCCGATTACGCCAGTACTCAAGCAGAAATTTCGCAAGCTCCGCGAGGCTTTTGGTCTCATCAAATTGTTAAACAGCAGCGGGTGATTGGCTATATTGCCTTTAGCTTTGCGCAAGCAACATTTGACCACGCTATACTCGAGCAATTATTAGCACCCTTTGTGGCGCGTTTAAATTCAGAGTTTGAGCAACAGCAACAACGCGAAGCTTTAAGTTTGTCGGCGGTAGCCTTTGACAGTAACGAGGGGCTAATTATCACCGATGCGAATTATCGCATCGTAAAAGTGAATAAGGCCTTCAGCCAAATAACTGGCTATCAACAAAATGAAGTTTTAGGGCATGAGCTCACCGAAGTGTTTGGCAACCCGAGCCCAGTTTTTATGGAAGCGATTGATGGTACGGTTAGACGTAAAGGCGAAGTTGAGCGGCAGCGTAAGAACGGCCAGTCTTATACCCAACTAGAAACCATTACTGCAGTTCGTAATGAGGTGGATTCTTTAACTCACTATGTTGTGTGCATTCAGGATATATCTGCAAATAAAGCCACCGAGCAACAAATTCAGCACTTAGCCTATTTCGACGAGCTTACCGGCCTACCTAATCGGCGTAAGTTGCGTGAAGAGTTAAGCCAGTGTTTTGCGCGGGCTAAGAAGCAACATGCTATTGGCGCATTGTTGTTTATCGATCTCGATCATTTTAAGCATATTAACGATTCCTTAGGCCATGCTGCTGGCGATTGGGTGTTGCAGCAAGTGGCAACGCGTTTGCAGGGGCTGATTCGAGAAGGAGACCTGCTGGCCCGCTTAGGGGGAGATGAGTTTGTACTGTTGCTGGCTGATTTAGGTGAGAGCCCACCACATGCAGAGCAGCAAGCCAATATTGTGGGTAAACGCCTAATAAAAACCATTTCTGCTCCTTACCCTTTTGATGGCCAGTCGCTGCATATTGGTGCCAGTGTTGGCATCACCTTGTTTCCTGGTAAGGGGCAAACTGCTGAAGACCTATTGAAGCAAGCTGATACGGCGATGTATCAAGCAAAGTCAGCTGGGCGACGCACCGTTATCTTTTTTGACGATGGCATGCAAAAGCAAGCTGATAAGCGTTTAAAACTACATAACGCTTTACGTGGAGCATTGGCTAACGATGAGTTACTGCTGTATTACCAGCCCCAGCACATGATCTCTACCGGAGAGTTAGTGGGGGCTGAAGCCTTAGTACGTTGGCAGCCAGAAGGTAAAGCCTTAGTTTCGCCTACCGAGTTTATCCCAATTGCCGAAGAGTCAGACTTAATCATCGATATTGGTATGTGGGTATTAGAGCAAAGCTGCATACAAATGGCTAAGTGGCAAAAAGAGGGGGTATTGCTGCCGGAACTTTCGGTTAATGTGAGTGCCAAACAATTTCATCACCCAGAGTTTGCCGATCGAGTAGAGGAGTTAATGACTCAATATCACATCGAAGGTTCGATGCTCAACCTCGAAGTCACAGAATCAGTCGTGTTGGGTCATGCCGAAGATACTATTCGAAAAATGGCTCAATTAAAGGAAATGGGGTTACGTTTTTCCATTGACGATTTTGGCGCTGGTTATTCTTCTTTAAGTTACTTAAAACGATTACCGGTGGATGAGTTAAAGATTGATCGTTCGTTTATCCGCGATATTCCGCGTGATAGCCGAGATATGGCGATTGTAGATGCCGTGCTGGCAATGGCCAACCATTTGGGGTTCACCGTTACTGCCGAAGGTGTGGAAACGCGCCAGCAATTAGCATTTCTTAAACAGCAAGGGTGTACCTTTTATCAAGGTTATTTATCCAGCAAAGCGATTACTGCAGAAGCCTTGGAGAGATATATTCAGCGTTTTCAGGGCAAAATTGGCTAATAGCCCTTTATCTTTTACTTTCGAGTCGGTTATAACTAGAACTAGATATTAGTTAAGTCGATGATTCGACTCACTCAATAAGGATCCGCCTATCATGAAATGGCTGTTATCGGCTTTTGCACTTTTGGTTTTAAACGTAGCTCATGCCGAAGATTTTGTTCGCTCTCACGCCCTAGTGATGCACGGTGAACCTGCCTTAGCTGCAGATTTTAGCCACCTACCTTATGTAAATGTTGATGCGCCCAAGCAGGGCAGTATGACCCATGAGGCGCAAGGAACCTTTGATACTTTTAACCCCTTTATCGTGAAAGGTAACGCCGCTGCTGGGGTTGGCCAAATCTACGATACCCTATTAACCAGTAACAACGATGAAGCGTTTGCTCAATACGGTTTGCTGGCCGAGAGCATCGATTTACCAGCTGATCGCTCTTGGGTGCGTTTTAATCTTCGCCCCGAAGCGCGCTTTCATGACGGCAAGCCTGTAACTGCTGAAGACGTAGTATTCACCTTTAACTTATTGATAGAAAAAGGCGCACCATTTTACCGCGCTTATTATGGCAGCATCAAAGAGGTAAAAGCCGAGTCTGCATCGAGTGTGCGTTTTACCTTTGCCGATGGTACCAATCGCGAGCTACCACTTATTTTGGGGCAACTGCCAATATTGCCTAAGCACTTTTGGCAAAATCATGACTTCTCCAAGGCTGATTTAACTGTCCCGCTTGGTTCGGGCCCCTATAAATTGGGCGAGTTTGATACCGGCCGTTCGATTAGCTACCAACGAGTAACAGACTATTGGGCAAAAGACTTACCGATTAATCGCGGACGTTATAACTTTGCTGAAATTAAGTATGAGTATTACCGAGACTCGTCGGTGGCCTTAGAAGCATTTAAGTCGGGTCGCATTGATTACCGCATTGAAACTAGCGCTAAAGACTGGGCAACCGCTTATACGGGCCCAATGTTCGACAGCGGAAAAGTACACACCGATACCCTGCAGAACGAAAATCCTCAAGGCATGCAAGGCTTTGTATTTAATACCCGTCGTGATTTGTTTAAACAAAGTGATGTGCGCAAGGCGATTGGTTTGCTGTTTGATTTTGAATGGACTAACGAGCAATTGTTTTACGGGGCCTACAAACGTACCAATAGTTATTTTGCTGCATCGGAACTGGCATCAACCGGTTTACCTGAAGGCGGCGAGCTGGCTTTACTAGAGCCCTTTAAAAAGCAGCTACCAGAAGAGGTATTCACTAAAGAGTTCACTTTAGACAAAACCCGCGGTGACGGCAATATTCGTCCACAAATGCGTGAAGCTTTGGCTTTGTTAAAAGGTGCCGGCTGGAGCTTAGATAAAGGCAAGCTAGTGGATGCAAATGGCAAGCAAATGCATATCGAGTTTTTGTTGTATCAAAAAACCTTCGAGCGCATCGTGTTGCCATATACCCGTAACTTGCAAAAAATTGGTATTAGCACCGAAGTTCGCGTAGTGGATGTCTCTCAGTATGTGAATCGGGTGCAGAACTTTGATTTTGATATGGTGGTGGGCAGCTTTGGTCAATCTTCTTCTCCAGGTAATGAACAGCGCGATTTTTGGGGAAGCAAGGCGGCAGAGCATGTTGGTTCGCGCAATATCATTGGCGTAAACAGTCCGGTGGTAGACAGCCTTATTGAAGAGATTATTGCTGCTGATGACCGACAAGCACTTATCGACGCTACCCGTGCCTTAGATCGGGTATTGTTGTGGTCATATTATGTGGTGCCGCAGTGGCACTTAAATGCTTGGCGAGTTGCCTACTGGGATAAGCTTAAGCGTCCGGCGCGTAATCCTAAGTATGCGCTTGGATTAGATAGCTGGTGGGTTGAATAGTTACCCAATGACTAGCTACATTCTTCGTCGTTTATTATTGATGATCCCCACCTTGCTGGGGATCATGACTCTTAACTTTCTTATTATTCAATCGGCGCCCGGTGGTCCGGTTGAACAAGCCATTGCTAAGATTCAGGGCATTGATACCTCGGCTACTCGTCGTGTCGATTCTGGCGTGGATACCGAGGTTATTCAAAGCAATAACGGGGGTAACTCCAGCCAATATCGAGGTGCGCAAGGTTTACCGCCAGAGCTGGTAGAAGAGTTAGAGCAGCTCTATGGTTTTGATAAACCCTTACATGAGCGCTATTTCGAAATGCTAGGTAACTACCTGCGCTTTGACTTTGGCGATAGTTTTTATCGAGATAGCTCGGTGGTGGACCTTATTCTCGAAAAAATGCCGGTGTCGATATCTCTGGGTTTATGGACCACCTTGTTGGTCTACGGTATTTCTATCCCCTTGGGGATCCGCAAAGCGGTACAGCATGGCAGCCGCTTTGATGTTTGGAGTTCAACCCTTGTCACCATTGGCTTTGCTATTCCCAACTTCTTATTCGCGATTATGCTGATTGTTCTTTTTGCTGGGGGCAGTTATTGGGATTGGTTCCCTCTGCGTGGTTTAACCTCTAGCAACTGGGACGAACTGAGCTTATTAGGCAAAGTGGGTGATTATTTTTGGCATCTCACCTTGCCGGTAACGGCAATGGTAATTAGCAGTTTCGCCACCCTAACTATGCTTACCAAAAACTCTTTCCTGGATGAGATTAATAAGCAATATGTACTTACTGCTCGCGCCAAGGGTTTAAGCGAAAATCGGGTACTGTATGGTCATGTTTTCCGTAATGCTATGTTATTGGTTATCTCTAGTTTGCCCGCCACTTTAATCAGTATTTTCTTAACTGGCTCATTTATGATTGAAGTTATTTTCTCCCTAGATGGTTTGGGTTTGCTGGGCTTTGAAGCGGTGGTTAACCGTGATTACCCAGTTGTGTTTGGTACCTTGTACATGTCTACCTTAATTGGCTTGGTGCTTAAACTGATTAGTGACATTACCTATACCATGATTGACCCTCGGATTAACTTTGAGGGGAGGCAGTAGCATGGGAGTTGTTGCTCAATGGAAACGCGCTAAAGCTAGCCCTTTAAACCAACGTCGTTGGTTGCAGTTTAAAGCTAACCGACGTGGTTATTGGAGTTTCTGGTTATTCTTAATATTATTTTTCACCAGCTTATTTGCTGAGTTTATCGCTAACGATAAACCGGTACTTATCCGCTATCAACAGCAATGGATGATGCCGGTAGTCAGTGACTATACCGAGCTCGACTTTGGTGGAGATTTTGATTTAGCCGCCGATTATTCCGACCCTTATATTCAAGAGTTAATTGAGGAACAAGGCGGTTGGATGCTTTGGCCGCCGGTGCGTTTTTCCTATGGCACCATCAATTACAATTTAAATGTTCCATCGCCTTCACCACCTACCCCGGTTAATTGGTTAGGTACCGACGACCAAGGCAGAGATGTATTTGCTCGCTTGTTATACGGCTTTCGCTTATCGGTATTGTTTGCCTTAGTGCTGGCCATAAGCAGCTCGGTGATTGGCGTAGCGGTGGGAGCCATGCAAGGTTATTTTGGTGGGCGAGTTGATTTGTTTGGCCAGCGCTTTATTGAGATTTGGTCAGGCATGCCACAGATGTTCTTGCTAATCATTCTTTCTAGCTTGGTACAGCCAAACTTTTGGTGGTTATTAGGCATATTGCTGTTATTTAGCTGGATGAGTTTGGTAGACGTAGTTCGTGCAGAGTTTTTGCGTGGCCGAAATCTTGAATATGTAAAAGCCGCTCGAGCGCTTGGCGTGGGCGATAGGGCAATAATGGCGCGGCATATATTGCCTAATGCGATGATAGCAACATTAACTTTTATGCCGTTTATTTTTATCGGTGGCTTAACCGCTTTAACCGGCTTAGATTACCTAGGTTTTGGTTTGCCACCTGGCTCGCCATCTTTAGGTGAAATGGTCGCCCAAGGCAAAAATAACCTGCAAGCGCCGTGGCTAGGCATCACCGCGTTCTTCTCAATGTCGATTATTCTTATTTTGCTGGTATTTATTGGCGAAGCCGCCCGTGATGCCTTTGACCCTAGAAAACGTGTGTAGGTAGCTGAGCATGAACAAGTTATTAGAAGTAAAACAGCTATCGGTGTGTTTTGGTCTACCAGAGCCCGTTGTTAAGCAAGTTAGTTTTGACGTACACGCTGGAGAAATTCTCGCTTTAGTTGGGGAGAGTGGCTCGGGTAAGTCCGTCACAGCGTTATCGGTATTGTCTTTGCTGGGCGATAAAGCCGAGGTTAAGGGCGAGATTTTATTGCAGCAAAAGTCGGTACTTAATCAACCGAAGAAATTGCTGCAAGCGCTGCGTGGCGATCAAATTGCGATGATATTTCAAGAACCGCTCACATCGCTCAATCCCTTACATAGTGTTGAAAAGCAAATCAGCGAAGTGCTTTGTGCTCATCGAGGCATGCACAAACAACAAGCCCGCGACCGAGTGCTGGAACTGCTTAATTTAGTTGGTATTGTAGAACCAGAAAAGCGTTTAAATAGTTTTCCTCACCAGTTATCTGGTGGTCAGCGTCAGCGGGTGATGATTGCTATGGCTTTGGCCACCGAGCCTAAGTTATTGATTGCCGATGAGCCAACCACTGCCTTGGATGTAACTATCCAACTGCAAATATTAGAGTTGCTCAAAGAGTTACAGCAAAAGCTCGGTATGGCTATTTTGTTGATTACTCATGACTTAAATGTGGTGCGCAACTACGCAGATCGTGTAGCAGTAATGAAAGCAGGGGAGCTGGTGGAGCTAAATACTTGTAATGAGTTATTTTCTGCACCACAGCATTGCTACACCAAAGTATTACTCGATTCTGAGCCGGTGCGCGAGCAACTGCCAGACGCCAAGCAAGAGCTATTGTTAGAAGCAAGTAAGTTAAAAGTGTGGTTTCCAATTAAGCGCGGCTTTTTACAGCGTACAGTTGATCACGTTAAAGCGGTTAATGGCATCGACTTTCACTTAAAGCGCGGCGAAACATTAGGCATTGTGGGCGAAAGTGGCTCAGGCAAAAGTACTTTGGCTCAAGCGGTGCTTAGGTTGATTGATAGCGAAGGTGAGATAGCCTTTAAACGTGAGTTGATTCAAGACTATGGGGTAAAGCAGATGCGGCCGCTGCGGCGTTTCATGCAAATTGTCTTTCAAGACCCCTTTTCTAGTTTAAGCCCACGTATGTCGGTACTCCAAATTATAGGTGAAGGCCTAAGCTTACACTTCGACCTTAACCAACAGCAGCTTGAGCAACGAGTGTCTGAAGCTCTTCAAGATGTTGGCTTAGAGCCCGATACGATGCATCGTTATCCACATGAGTTCTCTGGAGGTCAACGTCAGCGCATCTCTTTAGCGCGAGCCTTGGTATTAAAGCCAGAAGTACTTATTTTGGATGAACCAACATCGGCTTTAGATAGCACGGTGCAAAAGCAACTCTTAGAGCTACTAAGAAAACTTCAAATAAAATATAACCTTAGCTATTTATTCATTAGTCATGATTTGGCGGTTATTCGCGCTTTATGCCATCGAGTGATGGTGATGCAACATGGCCAGTTGGTAGAGCAAGGGGAAACCGAGCAAATTTTTTCTGATGCTAAGCAAGATTATACTCGCCGATTGATCAATGCTGCGTTAATCTAAATATCAGTAGTTTCTTTTGATAGGGCGCCACGAGTAATGCTCAAGCGGTTTTGGCGAGTACTGGTTTGTTTGGTGTGTGGCAGCATGGGCATGGCTCATGCTGCAGAGTTAAGCCCCCAACAGCAGTCTTATAAAGATATAAGAAAACTGCAACGTGCCGACAAATGGGCGCAGGCAGAAAAGTCTATTGAGAAACTAGCGGCTTACCCTCTGGTTGAACACCTGCAGTATTATCAATTGCGTGGCCAATTGCGTAAGGCTTCACGCCAGCAAGTCGAACAGTTTATTACAGACTATCCTCAATCCTATTTAAGCAATGCATTGCAACGCCGCTTTATGCTGGAATTGGCCAGGCGTAAGCAGTGGCAAAGCTACCTCGAATTTTACCCCAAGTTACCCAACAGCATCGATTTACAGTGCCATCATTATTACGCGCAACTCAAAGTGGGTGATGCTAGCCAAGCCTGGCAAGGCGCCGAGAAGCTTTGGGTGCATGGACGCTCTCGGCCTAAATCCTGTGACCCTTTATTTGATAGCTGGCAAAAGGCTGGCAATATCAGCGATCAATTGCGCTGGCAAAGAATGCTCTTGAGTTTTCAAGCCAGCAAGCCCGGCTTAATGAAGTATGTAGCGAAGTCTTTATCTGATTCGAAAAAAGCCGATGCTAAGCTATTAGCCGACGCCTATGTTAAACCTATGGCAGTACTAAGCTCCGGCAAGTTAAAGATTAACCAATCTAGCCGCCATCAAGAGATTGCTCTATTAGCCATTAGGCGGCTAGCCCGCTCAGATTTAGAGTCAGCGGTGGAGCATATTGAGCGCTGGTCTAAAGTATTGGCTAAATCAGATGCCTTGTATTTTAGTGTTGAACGCTATTTGATCCGTAGAGTGATTAGCGACAAAAGCCCGGAACTATTGAAATGGGCAGATCGGCAACTGCGCTTAAGCCCTGATACGCCAACAATTGAACGTCGTATTCGTCTCGCGATAGCTGAGCAACAGTGGGACCAAATAGGCTTGTGGATCGCACGCCTTCCTGAAACCAAGCAAAAACAAGAACGTTGGACTTACTGGCAAGCCCGCTCGCTGGTTGCTTTAGGGCAAAAAGAGCGCGCTCAGCCCACACTCGAACTATTGGCCAAAGAGCGTAGCTATCACGGCTTTCTATCTGCGCAATTTTTGCAACAACCCTATCAACTGGGCGAGCAGCGCCACATCACCAGTGACGATACCCTAAAGCAGCTTAATCAGCATCCAGTGGTACTTAAAGTCACTGAGTTACTAGCCTTAGATGAGTATTATTCTGCCCGAACCGAATGGGATACCTTGTTACGCCGCTCAAGTTTATTACGCCAGCTCGATCTAGGCGTATTGGCGCTTAACAATGATTGGCAAGATTTAGCGGTTCAAGCATCGATTGTTGCAAAGCAGTGGGATCAGTTGGAAATGCGTTTTCCACTTAGTTTCTCTAAAGAGTTTGAGTATTTTGCTAATAAACGGCAGGTGGAAGCCAGTTTGTTGTATGCAGTGGCTCGTCAAGAAAGCGCCATGTACCCCTTGGCACAAAGCTCGGTGGGCGCGCGTGGTTTAATGCAGCTAATGCCAGCTACCGCTAAAGAAACCGCAAGAAAAATAGGTTTCCGTTATCGCTCGCGAAGCCAATTGTTCGAACCTGAAGACAATATACGTTTGGGCAGTGCTTACTTCGATGGTTTACTTAATCGCTATCAAGGCAACCGAATACTTGCTGCTGCGGCCTATAATGCGGGGCCACACCGAGTAAATCGCTGGTTGAAGGAGCGTGGTGACGTACCTGCTGATGTGTGGGTAGAGTCTATTCCCTTTAAAGAAACCCGCCATTACGTGCAGAGTGTGCTGGCCTATCAGGTGGTATACCAGTATCGGCGTAAGCAGCAACTTACGCCGTTTTTAACGCCCAATGAACTAGGCTACCAATACGGTGGTTCTAAGGGCTAAGGCGGTCTATATTCCAACCCTTGGCATCACTGGTATAGCGAAAGCGATCATGAAGTCGATCTGCTTTGCCTTGCCAGAACTCGATAGTATCGGGGACCACTCGGTAACCACCCCAAAACTCCGGTAAGGGTACTTCTTTATCGGCAAACTGCTGTTTGTATTGTTCTACTTGTTGCTCGAGCATTTCGCGGTTTGAAATCACTTGGCTTTGGTGGCTCGCCCAAGCGCCAATTTGACTGCCGCGGCCACGACTATGGAAATAAGCTTCCGATTCTTGCGGACTTACCCGCTCAACGCGGCCTTCAATACGCACTTGGCGTTGCAGTATATTCCAATGAAAAGTAAGACAAGCTAATGGGTGACTGTCTAACTCTTGGCCTTTTCTACTGCCGTAATTGGTATAAAAAACAAAGCCTTGCTGATCAAAATCTTTGAGTAATACCACCCGCGCTGATGGACGGCCATCGGGACCAACTGAAGAAATAGTCATAGACTCCGGCAGCACAATGCCCGATTTCTCTGCTTGTTTAAACCAATCACCAAATAGCTCAAAAGGATCTTCATTTCCTTTTGGTTCTGGTGGAGAAAGCAGCACCCCTTGGCCTAAGGTTAGCGCGCAGCGTATTTTACTTAAGAGTGACATAATTGATTTGCTTAATTAGTTGATGCAACAAACAAAATTTGCATAAAAGGATGAAAATAGCGAACCTGACTAAAGATCATAGTTTACACTCTGTAGCACGGTTTCACTATCAAGTTTTGCTTTGGCTTGATATAGTTTTGCCTAGTTCGAGTTTCAGGTTTAATTCTGCTTAGCAGACGAAAAGAGGGTAAGTAATTTGGCCACAATTAAAGACGTTTCTCAGTTGGCGAATGTATCTATATCAACAGTATCTCGTGTTATCAACAATACTGCCCAGGTAGCCCCGGAGAAACGAGAGGCCGTACTCAGAGCGATGGAAGAACTGCATTATCGCCCTAACAGCTTTGCCCAGGCTCTGGTGAGCAAACGCTCAGATTGCATAGGCTTAATTGTAGGTGATTTAGGCGGTGGTCCATTCTTCGTGCAGATGATGAAAGGCATTGAAGAAATTGTTGATGAGTCTGACAAATACACCATTGTGATGTCTGGTCACCATAGTGCAGAAAAAGAACGTCACGCCATTGATATTTTATTGCAGCGCCAATGTGATGCGGTAATCGTTCACTCAATGGCCTTAAGCGATGATGAGCTACGTGAAGTGGCTGACTGTGATACACCATTTATTTTTATTAACCGCTTAGTACCGGGTTTTGAAAATCGTTGTGTGTATTTAGACAACCATGAAGGCTGTTATAAAGCGACTTCATTTTTGCTAAATAAAGGCCATCAAGATATTGCTTTTATCACCACCGATGACTTGTCATTTGCTGATGGTGTAGAGCGTTTATCGGGTTATCGCCAAGCGATGGAAGAAAGCTCTGGTCCGCTTAACGAGCAATTGATTGCGCGAGCTTATCCCGATGAAGTGGGTGGTAGCCAAGCTGTAGATAAACTGCTAGAGCGCGGTGTAGAGTTTAGTGCCATTGTTGGTTACAACGACTCTATGGTAGCCGGTGCGTTATCTGCGCTGCGTGACAAGGGCTATGACATTCCGGGGAAAATTTCGGTAGTGGGTTACGACGATAACCACTATGCGCGTTTTGTTCATCCTAAGCTAACTACGGTTCGCTACCCAATTGAAGATATGGGTAAACGTGCTGCACAGTTAGCTATCGATATCTTAGAGTCAAAAGATGACGAAATGGGACCGAATGTTATGGATCTAAAATTCCATCCAGAATTGATCGTTCGCGACTCCGCTAGCGATAAATCGTGATCTAATTCAAAGAATAATCAATAAGGCTGCTTGCAGCCTTTTTTATGACTTGTCTTGAAAAGGTTTTCTGGTATCGTTTTCACATCGAGTGCAACTGTTAGCCGCATTTGAAGATTGAGTTTGAGATGACTTAATTGAAACTTTCCCGCTGTATAGGGTTGTTTGAATTACTTAGCCTTTTCTAGGTATCAACAATTCTAAAAACTTGCTGTTACGACCTAATTTATTAGGTCGTTTTTTTTGTCTGCGTTTTAGCTAAGCAGGTTGTTTACTAACCAACCTATACCTTCCTTCTATTCTAAAAACATGCTATTGCGGTTGAATTTACCTATCTTTAAACCCATTAGGCCTACTTCAATAAATTTTATTTTTAATAGTGATCAGCCACATAGCTAGATAGGTATACTAGGCAAACCAAAGGCACAGAAGGAAGCCCAGTGATTAAGCGAATTAGTATTGTAGGATGTGGTTGGTTAGGGATGCCCTTGGCGAAGTCATTGCTTGAGCAAGGCTATCATGTACTTGGCTCTAAGCGTCACAGTGAAGAACTGGCCGAGTTAAGTGCCGCGGGCGTAGAAGCCTACCGCTTAGAGCTAGACCCACAGGTTGAGTCAAACAATATTGCTGCATTGTTAAAAAGCGATTTGCTTATCGTTAATGTCCCGCCCGGACGTAAAACTAATACCGCCGAATTTCATATCGCGCAAATAGCTAACTTATTGGCAGCAGCCAAACAGCAAGGGCTGAAAAAGGTGCTGTTTGTTTCATCTACTTCTGTTTATGGTCCAATGCAAGGCGTGGTGGATGAATCTAGCCCAAGGCTACCAGAGACCACCTCTGGTAAAGCCTTAAAGCAGATAGAAGATGACTTACTTAACGATGCTGATTTACAAGCGTCGGTACTGCGTTTTTCTGGCTTAGTGGGCGGACAGCGTAAACCTGGGCGTTTTTTGTCGGGGAAAACGGTGAGTGGCCCTAACAGCCCAATTAACATTATCCATCGCAGCGATTGTATCGAGATTATCAGTCAAATCATTAAGCGAGATTGCTGGGGAGAAACCTTTAATGCCAGCGCAGATCTACATCCCACTAAGCAAAGCTTTTACCAACTAGCGGCAGAGCAGTTAGGTTTGCCTGCTCCCAACTTTGTTGACGGAGCTGCAAGTAACAAAGTTATTGCTAATCACAAACTGAAAGCCACCTTAAATTTTCAATTTACTTATCCTGATCCCATGGCATGGTTACGGGACAATATTCAAGAGGCAGAATAATGAGCGATTTTAGAAGTGATACGGTTACTCAACCTAGCCAGGCCATGCGCGACTTAATGAGCAAGGCACCGGTAGGTGATGATGTTTATGGAGATGACCCAACAGTAAATCGTCTGCAAGACTATGCTGCCGAGCGCATGGGTAAGCAAGCCGCATTGTTTTGTAGTTCGGGCACTCAAGCCAACTTATTAGCGATTATGGCTCACTGTCAACGTGGTGATGAGTACTTGTGTGGACAGAATGCTCACAATTATAAATACGAAGGTGGTGGGGCCGCTGTGCTTGGCAGTGTTCAGCCCCAGCCGATTGAGAATGAAGCCGACGGCAGCCTTAATCTAGATAAAGTAAAAGCCGCCATCAAATCCGATGATTTTCACTTCGCTAGAAGCCGCTTGTTGTCTTTAGAAAACACAATTGGCGGAAAAGTCTTACCCATGGCCTATTTGGATACCTTGCGCCCTTTTGTTGAACAGCATAACTTGGCCCTGCATTTAGACGGTGCGCGTATTTTTAACGCGATAGTTAAAAGCGGTGAAGATGAGCGCAAACTTGTTGACCCTTTCGACAGCTTTACTATTTGTTTATCTAAAGGGCTTGGTGCGCCAATTGGCTCTTTGTTATTGGGTAGTGAAGAGCTGATCTCTCGTGCGACTCGCATAAGAAAAATGCTCGGTGGCGGAATGCGTCAAGCTGGCATTATTGCTGCCGCTGGCCAATATGTTTTAGAGAACAATGTTCAGCGATTGGCTGACGACCATGCTAATGCTATGTATTTGGCTGAGCAACTGGCTGCGATAGACGAGCTAAGCTGTGAACCAAGCGCGGTGCAAACCAACATTGTATACGCCACTTGTTTAAAGCAGCAGTCTAGCGCACTGGCGGCGGCATTAGCCCTGCAAGGAATTTTGATGACTGCTGGAACGCCAATGCGTTTTGTTACTCACTTAAATGTAAATCGACAAGACATCGACCGTTTAATCGCAGCTATTAAACAGTTTTATCTTGGATTGTAAGGATTTTAATGCATGAAAATTGAAATGCTGAGCACGGGTGATGAAGTCTTACAAGGTGATATCGCCGATACTAATGCCGCTTGGTGTGGCCAAGAGTTAAATGAGCTTGGTTTAAGCTTTAGCCGCCGCCAAACGGTGGCCGATAATATGAATGATATCGTTGATGCATTGCAGCAAGCAGCTGAGCGTAGTGACTGGGTATTAGTTAATGGTGGCCTAGGCCCAACCAGCGATGACTTAAGCGCCGAAGCCGCCGCTCTTTTAACAGGTAACGAGTTAGAACTTAACCAGCACTGGTTTGATCAACTCAAAAGTTGGTATGTGGCACAAAATACCAAAATGCCTGAGAGCAACATAAAACAAGCAATGCTACCAAAAGGAGCTGTGCTGGTGGATAACCCCATTGGCACGGCCTGTGGTTTTATTGTGGAGCATGCAGGGGCTAAGTTGATTTTTACACCCGGCGTACCTAGTGAGTTTAAGCGAATGCTAAAAGAGCAGTGGTTCCCGCTGTTAATGGAAGCCGAGCCCAATGCCCAAGCAAAAGTTAAACGCTTTTATACCTTTGGTTTATCTGAGTCTTCGCTCAGCGATCGCTTTGATGGCTTGCTTTTGCCAGAAGGTGTCCACCTTGGCTATCGCTCAGCGCGCCCAAGTATCGAAGTGAAGTTATTTTATCCTCAAGACGAGCCTCAATATGAGCAACTTAGCCAAAAAATTCGTGATGAATTAGCCGAGCATGTATTTACTGAAGACCAAGGCAATTGGGCGCTACATATTCAACAGTTGATGATTGCCCAAGGCAAAAAGCTAGTTTTAGCCGAATCTTGCACCGGTGGAATGCTGGCGGCAGAGTTAATAGCTGTAGCCGGCAGCTCAGCCTATTTAGATCGTGGATTTGTCACTTACAGTAATCAGGCAAAGCAACAAAGCATTGGAGTGCCCGCTAGCACTATCGAAGAATACGGTGCGGTATCTATCGAAACTAGCCAAGCCATGGCTTTGGGCGCGCTTAAACACAGCGATGCAGATATCGCTTTGTCGGTCACTGGTATCGCAGGACCAAGCGGTGGAAGTGAAGATAAACCCGTAGGCACAGTATGCTTTAGTTTAGCCATGGGCGAGCAGTGTATTAGTCAGCAACTATTATTGAGTAATCGAAGCCGCTCGGTGGTGCGTATTATGTCTACAGCCGTTGCAATGGATATGTTGCGCCGACACCTCACTGGGTTGTCGGTGTTAGGTGAGTATCAGCACCTAAAACGGATCCGCAGTGCTAATTAGCAGTTCAGTGCTCTAATCACGTTAAGGGTTGTTGGCTTAACAGACCCTAACGAAATTTTTTGTGCACTAGTATGGTCTGTTAAAAAAAGGAGATGCTATGTGGTTGAAATTTAAACGTGATTGGGAAGAGCCAGAATCGGCCGTTACTCCCGAAGCGCTGTTCAAGCAGCGCCGTAATATTATTAAAGGCTTTGGCGTTGCAGGAGCGGCTGGTTTGCTTCCCACCGCCGGGCATGCTGCCTCGTGGTTTGGTAGCGACGACGAAGAGCCTACAGCCTTGGTGCGACGAGCACTTGATAAGACCGATGTACCTCCTTTACACAACGATGCCTTAACCCCTGAAGCAAAAGCCACTACTCATAATAATTTTTATGAGTTTGGTACTGCGAAAGATGATCCAGTTAAGAATAGCCGCCAGTTTAATCCTAATCCTTGGTCCTTCACCATCGACGGTTTAGTGGAAAAGCCAGTCACCCTAGACTTAGACGACGTGATGGCTAAAATGGCGCTTGAGCAACGTATTTATCGTTTACGTTGTGTTGAAGCGTGGTCAATGGTTATTCCTTGGGTGGGCTTTTCTCTAAGCGACTTGCTTAAGCAGGTTAAACCTTTGTCATCGGCTCGTTATGTTGCATTTGAAACGCTCTACGACCCTGAGCAAATGCCAGGGCAGAAAAGCCGATTTGTTGGCGGAGGTATTGATTACCCTTACGTCGAAGGCTTGCGCTTAGATGAAGCTATGAACCCCCTAAGCTTTATGGCCGTGGGCATGTATGGCAAAACTTTACCCGCGCAAAATGGTGCGCCCTTGCGCCTCGTTGTACCTTGGAAGTATGGCTTCAAAAGCATTAAATCCATTGTGCGAATTCGCTTCACCGATGTAGAGCCGCCAACTACTTGGAATATTCTTTCGCCCCATGAATACGGCTTTTACGCCAACGTAAACCCTAAAGTTGACCACCCGCGTTGGAGCCAAGCTTCTGAGCGAAGAATTGACGATGCAGGGCTATTGGGGCGTAAACGCCTCGATACCGAAATGTTCAATGGTTATGGTGAGCAGGTTGCCCATTTATACAAAAACATGGATTTAACCCGCTACTTTTAAGGGAGCCTAGGTGAATAAAGTTATTAACCAAAAGCTGGCAGCCTATCGTTGGCAAATTAAAACGCTATTACATTTAGTGCTGTTGTGCCCCTTGCTTTATTGCATTTTGGCGGTCAGCAATGCTTGGTGGGGCGGTGATCCAGTACAGGCCATTATTCACTATTTGGCCAATTCTGCCCTTAATATATTGCTTGTTACCTTATGCTTAGCTCCCTTGTCACGTAAGTTCAAACTGCCTGGCTTATTGGCTTATCGGCGATTAATTGGTCTTTACGTATTTGTTTATGCGCTGCTGCATTTGGCTGCTTACTTGGTGATTGACTTAGGTTTAGACTGGCAGCTGTTTTGGCAGGAAAATTTGCAACGACCTTATATTTGGTTAGGCATGGTGGCTTTTTTAGTGCTCCTGGCAATGAGCATTACCTCGGTGAAGGTTTTGCAGCAAAAGCTGGGCAAACGTTGGTTACAACTGCATGGCTTTATCTATCCGATTACCTTGCTGGTATTGGTGCACTTTTGGTGGTCATTAAAATCAGGTTGGTTAGAGCCGGTGCTTTATTTAGCGCTTGTTATTGGCTTGATATCGCTGCGAAAACTTCAAGTTCAGCGTTGGTTAGGCAGTTTTAGCAAGTAGCTATTTTGCAGCTGTCCACAGTGCGTAGTTGTTTTTACCATTGTGTTTAACTTGGTACATCGCTTGGTCAGCCCTATGAAGAATTTGCTTAAAGTCTTCATTGTGGCGGTGAAAGGTGCACATACCAATGCTAAGGCTTACCGAAACTTCGATATGATTAAAGTGATGGGGTTGGTTAAAACTCTTAAGCAGCGTTTGTGCTAGCTGCTCTAGCTTTTCACTTTCACTAAAAGGAAGTAGTAAGGCAAACTCATCACCGCCAATGCGGCCCGCTTTGCCTTGCTTCGGGCAGTTGTCCTGAATACGTTGAGCACACGCTTTAAGAATGTGGTCGCCCGCTGTGTGACCGTGTTGGTCGTTAATGGGCTTAAACTGGTCTAAATCTACAAACATTAAGGTGCCACCCTCGGCATCTATGGTTTGGCAGAATTTATTAAACTCATCTTCGAAAGCGTGGCGGTTTAGTAGGCCGGTTAGGGTGTCGTGATGAGCTAGCTTGGATAAGCGATGTTGGTCGACCCGCAATTGCGTAACGTCGATATGCGTACCAATCACTCGCAGTGGATTGTTATGCTGATCATACTCTTGAATGGTGCCGCGATCTTTTATCCAGCGGGTACTGCCATCTTGGTGCACCATCCGGTATTCAATATTGTATTCACCGCTATGGCCGCGAATCATCGATTCAAAGGCTTCGATGGCCAGTTCTTTATCTTCAGGGTGAAGGTTTGATTTCCAGTTTTCGTAAAGGGCTTCTTGTTCGGTGGCTGAGATACCACAAATTTTTCCGTATTCACAATTGTAAAGGCTGAGTCGGCCGCTCGGAATATCTTGCTCCCAAAGTACAAGGCCACTGTCGTTCAAGGTAATATTGAGAAGGTTTCGGGTATCCTCTAGCTGGGATTTTAGTTGCCGATTTTGCTCACGCAATTCGGCGATTATCTTGTCGCTTTCATCCATAAATACGGCTTTACAAAATTTTCACAATTGTAAGCAGCTTATCAAATTTTGTTATAGCTTTCCTATAATTTTTTGACTCATTGGTCAAATTAAAAAGGCGATACAGTTTTTAATTCCGTATCGCCTAGTTTACACTTTGATTTTAAAGGCTAAAATCTTACCAAGAGCCAGTACTTGGCATAGATGCCCAAGGCTCCTGTGGAGCTAAAGACTCACCTTGCTGGAGAAGCTCTACAGAGATCCCATCGGGCGAAACCACAAATGCCATGTGGCCATCTCTTGGTGGGCGATTAATGGTTACACCTGCATCTTGAAGTTTTTGACACAGACCGTAAATATCTTCCACCGAAACCGCAATGTGACCAAAGTTACGACCGCCACTATAGCTTTCTTGCTGGCCATCTTCATCAGGCCAATTGTAGGTGAGCTCTAGGCATGGCGCGTTTTCTGCCTTTACTCGTTCAATGTCTTCATCGGCAGCTAAATAGATGAGTGAAAAACGGCCTTGCTCACTTTCGTAGCGACGAACTTCGCTCATTCCCAATAAGTCACAGTAAAAGCGCATAGACTCATCGAGATCTTTAACGCGAACCATGGTGTGAAGAAACTTCATAATGTCTTCCTATTAGTTTAATAATGAATAAATTTTAACTAATCCTGAGTGATGCATACATCCTCTTTGGGAATGCAGCTGCAACTCAAAATATAGCCTTGTTGTTTTTCGTCGTCGGTTAATCCACTATCTTCTAGTACCTCAACCGCTCCACTTTGTAATTTAACTTTACAGCTGCCACAAAAGCCGCCGCGGCAAGAATAAGGCAGGTTCAAACCTGCTTGCTCTGCCTGTTCTAGCAAATTTTGCTGATTATTACCCTGAAGGTAGGTATCCCAAGAATCGAAGAGAATGTTTAGCGCTTTGGTCTCTGCACTGGCAGTAACTTGATGACCAAAGCTTTCTTCATAATAGTCATCTTCGTGTAAGCCTAGTGCCAACAGTTGTTCCTTGGCGCTTTGCATAAAGGCTTGGGGCCCACACACATAAACAGCGCGCTGTTCTAGATCTGGCACATCCATTAGCATTCCGCGATTCAGACGACCTTGATAGCCTTGCCAGCTGTTTTCGGCTTGCTGGGTAAGGGTATAGCGAATGCTGCAATTGCTAAAACTTTGGCTTAGTAGCGCGAGCTCTTGTTCTGCAATTAGGTCTTTTTCACTGTGAGCACTGTGTAAAAATACAATGTCTCGGTCGATGTTTAAATCACTTAAATAACGCATCATCGACAACATTGGGGTAATACCGCTGCCGGCCGAGAGTAATAGCAATTTAGCGTTACTACTTTGCTTAATATGAAAATCACCACTTGGTGCATGGGCTTTTAAACGCATGCCGGGTTTAAGTTGATCGTGAAGCCAGTTAGATACTTGGCCGTTCACCACCCGTTTAACAGTAATGGCTAAACGCTGTGGGCGGGTAGGCGAGCTTGAAAGGGTGTAATTGCGGCGCAGTGGTTTGCCAACAATTTCAAACTCAAAGCCTAAATACTGGCCTGGCAAATATTCACTTAAGGTTTGCTCTGGAGCTTCAAAGATAAAGGTTTTTACATCGTGAGTATCTTGCTTTATTGCCTCGCAACGCAGGGCGAGAGCTTCTCCCTGCTGCCACTGTTGCTTATCTGGTGGGTTTTGGCTTCGTTTGTTTACATTTTCTGGATAATGCTCGGGTGTGCGAGTTTCGAGAACTTCTATAGGATCGTAGAGGCTGATATTTCCACTGTTTAACGCCACCACATTTTGCCCAAAATAGACGTTGCCGCCTTCACCCTGGCGATATTTAGCGAGTGTACTCAGTGGCTCTTTGTTGGCATTAAACTCACCGGTGCGCTGGTCTAGGGTGGTGAATACACAGCGTGAACAAGGGTTTTGCACCTCAAATTCAACTTCGCCTATTTTAAAGCGTTTCCAGCCGTCTTCGGCAAAGGCTTCAGTGTTTTTTACCACAAGGTTGGGGCGAAACTGCTCCATGCTGTGCTGGGAGCTTGAGCGAAGGTTTAGGTCTTCAAGTGATGCTTCAGATATTAATAACAGTGGGTAGCCATCGGCAAAGGCCACTTGGCTTTCTCGGTGTTTTACCTGGCGAGAAGAGTGTTCACCAAAGAACACCAGATGGCATGGTTCGCCTAAGTAGCGGCTAAACCATTGATCGTATGATTCGCTGCAATGCTGGGCTTGTACTGCATCTTTCCAAATCATTACTTGCTTGTAATCATTTGAAAAATCGCTGTAACGCAAGGCCAAATTTGGCATGTTTTCGGCGCGAAGTTGTAGGCCTGTTTGAGTGAGCGCGCTATGGATCTGCGCCAGTTTAGGGTGAGTGCGCGCAGTGATTTGTATACCGTCGGGTTGGCATACAACAAAGCGGCGGTCAAAGGCTAAACCATGTTCTTCAACAAAGGCGTGGTTGAGGTGAATACCTGCGGTTGATTTGATCGGATAAACACTTAATTGACTAACACGAGCATCATTCACTACTGGAGCTTCCTTTTGCCTATTTAATCTAGCAATAGTACTCAAGCAAACGTCTGGTAGCTAGGGTATTAGGTAAAAATGGGCTGAGTTTTCACCCTACAACTTAACCAGCAAATAATGGGTTAAAGTGTAATTATATTATAAATGAATCTGTCAGTTTAATTTACATTGGAACTAGGGCCTGAGTAGCGCAGAAAATTATCTATATATTTATCATTGCTTTATCGTTCAGCCTTTTTATGGCGTGTTTTTTGCTCAATTAGAAAACTTTTAAACTCACGTGTTTATTAAGGAAGGGAAGCAGTCATGAACAAAAAAGTTTTGCAGGCCTCGCTAGTTTCGTTAGCGGTTGGAGCACTCTATGTGCCTGCGGCCTCAGCTATAGTCATCACCGAAAGTTTTGATGCAATGGAGCTAGCGCAGTCTTTGTTAGTTCCTGATTCAAGCATTGTGATTAATTCGGCAACCTTATCTCAATCTGGTACTGGGCAAGCAGGTACTTTCACCAATGATTCTGGTGTATATGGTATTCCTTCAGAAGGTGGGGTAGTGCTTAGCTCGGGTTTAGTCAGTTCTTACGAGGATGGGCCAAATACTCAAGATGGGTTTACCGCGAGCTTTAACACTGCTGCAACAGCTGAGCAAAATGCGATGTTAACGCCTTTAACCGGTATTCAGAACCATTTTGATCCGGTGCAGTTAGACATTAGCTTTACGGTAAATTCAGTCGACCCTACTACCTTGACTTTTTTCGGGGTATTTGGCTCTGAAGAGTGGCCAGAATTTGTGAATGGCGGTGTTACCGATGGCTTTGGCTTATTTTTGAACGGTGAGAATATCGCAGGTGCTTTACCCACCGGTTCTAGTGCTGGTGACCCTTTGTTACCTATCAATATTAACCACCCAGATATGAGCGACATTCGAGGTACTGAGCTTGATGGCGTACTAGCACCAAATGGAAATCCGCAGTTGCGTTTCGATGCCCCTGTTCAACCAGGCGTAAACACCTTTACTTTCATCTTGGCTGATGCTGGCGATAACATTTTAGATACCACGATCTTTTTAAGTAGCTTTGGTGAATTGGGTGAATCTGAATTCGTGCCGATTTTACCGGATCCTAGTAATCCTACAAACGAAGACGGTGCCTTTGTGTTTGACCTACCAGAAGTACAAGGTGGTGAAACCATTTGGATTGACCCTGATGTTGCTGCTGGTTACGTATACTCTACAGATGGTATGTTTGCTTCGGTAACTGCACCTTCCTTAGCCTCGGTGAATGACCCAGATGGTTACGTGATAGAGTTTTTGTTTGAAGGCGTGTTGCAGCAAATCGCTTTAGCAGCAGGCGAAACTTTTGAGTTTGGTATCAACTTTGACCCTGTAAGTACCTTTACTTTAAATGGTATTAACTTAGACCTTGGCTTGGATCCTACCGATCCATTGGCATTTGTTACTGGTTTGTCCTTTGTAGAAACTGGCAGTTTCCAGGTGTCACAGTTACCGATCGAAGTATTTGTGCCAGATAGCAATAGCGTACCAG
This sequence comes from Agarivorans sp. Alg241-V36, assembly GCF_900537085.1. Lineage (NCBI taxonomy): Bacteria > Pseudomonadati > Pseudomonadota > Gammaproteobacteria > Alteromonadales > Alteromonadaceae > Agarivorans > Agarivorans sp. Alg241-V36. The sequence goes on from NZ_UNRE01000001.1 coordinate 580,462, forward strand.
AGTCTCCAACTTTGTTTATGTTTGGTCTCGTTATGGCATTTTGGGCTGGACGAAAAAAACTCAGTGCTTATTATAAATAGTATTGTTTTTAAGAGCCTAAGTGAAAACTTAGGCTTTAATCTTTTTGGGGTGTCATGAAACATATACTGGTAGTTGTTTGGTCTATTGCGGTGTTTATTAGTGGCAGTGTGGTTGCTGCTGATGATTCTGGTAAATTCGCGGCAAAGGGCGCAGCAAGGAAAAGCTGCAATGACTTTACGCAAAGCGCTCAACAAAAAAACTCTGATTACTTGCTTTATGGCGGTTGGCTAGAAGGTTATGTAACGTCTTACAATCAATTTCAGCCCTCAAACTATGATGTGGTTCCTTGGCAAACTACCGAGCTGTTACTAGCGTTGCTACAGCGTCATTGTAAAGCGAACCCCGATATAAAGTACTTAGATGCAGTAAATAGCTTAATTAAAACGGTGTTTCCGATTCGTTTGGAAAAGGAAAGCCCTTTAGTGAAGGTCTCGGTGGCTGATAAGGATTCTTATTATTACGTAGAGATTTTGCAACGTGCTAAACAGCGGTTAAAGTTTTTAGGTTATTACAACACTGCGGTAGATGGCTCAGTATTTACCCCGTTGGATGTAGAAGTATTTGTTAAGTACCAAAAAGATCTGGGTATTCCGCAAACCGGTATTCCCGACCAATTTACCCTGTCTAATTTATTCCTCAAAAAGACTCAATAATACCGCTTAATGCTTAATGCTTAGTGCTACAGAGCCACTTTCTTGTAAGGAAAGTGGCTCTGTTACTTTGAATTTTTAACAAAATATCGCATACTGTGTTTATATACAGTCTCGAGGCGATAGCTGTGGCAGATTTACAGCCAATACAACGTAAAATAATCCATGTTGATATGGACTGTTTTTATGCGGCTGTAGAAATGCGAGATCAGCCAGAGTTAGCCAATGTTCCCTTAGCTGTAGGCGGTATGCGTAGTGGTCGCGGCGTGCTTACCACCTGTAACTACCTTGCTCGCCAATACGGCATTCGCTCTGCCATGCCTACTCACAAAGCCCTACAACTATGCCCGCAACTGGTACTTGTACCACCGCGTATGCAGGTTTACCAAGAGGTGAGCCGAGAGGTACAAAGTGTTTTCCATGATTACGCCGACGCTATTGAGCCATTATCATTAGATGAAGCCTATCTAGATGTGAGCAATAGCGAGGCCTGCAAGGGCTCAGCCACCCTCATTGCAGAGCAAATTCGCCAAGATATTTATACTAAGACTGGCTTAACTGCGTCTGCTGGTGTTGCCCCAGTTAAGTTCTTGGCCAAAATTGCCTCAGACTTAAACAAGCCAAATGGCCTTTATGTGATAAAGCCGGAGCAGGTGAGTGAGTTTATCGAGACCTTGGCTTTGGAAAAAATCTCTGGGGTGGGCAAGGTAAGCATTGAGAAATTGCATCATCAAGGTTTATACACTGGCGGTGACATCCGCCGAGCCGACAAAGATAAGTTAAAGCAGCTATTTGGTAAGTTTGGCGAGATGCTATGGCTGCGCTGCCAAGGGGTTGATGAGCGGGCGGTAAGTAACGACCGTAAGCGAAAGTCCGTGGCGGTAGAGCGGACCTTTGCCAAAGATGAAGGCAATCCAGCTATTTTGATTGAGCGCTTGTTAGCGTTGCTGCCAGAGCTAAAACGGCGCAGTGAAAAACATTTAAAACAAGCCAAAATGAACAAACTTGGTGTGAAGGTAAAGTTTGCCGATTTCCAACAAACCACTAAAGAGCAGCAGTGTCAGCGTATTGATGAGTCGGCATTATTAGAATTGTTTGAAGAAGCATTTGCTAGAGGAAAAGGTAAGGCAGTGCGGCTAATAGGTTTACATATTGGCCTAGCCTATGAGCAGCAAAACCAGTCGCCACAACTGGTTTTGCCCTTTGAGTTAACTACTTAGTGAGATCTCGGTCGTAGCTAAGTCGCTTGGCTGTACTTACATTTAAGGCAAAGAGTCAAAACGTAGCGACAAGACCACTGCTTAACTTCATGTTAAGAGTGATAGGCAAACTGGCTAATAAACCAGTTTGCCTGTCGCTTACTTTATTAGTCTTTAGCTGGAATATTGTTAAGCACACTAAGCAGTAGTTGCCAGTATTTTTCTACTGCGGCAATTTCTACTTTTTCGTCTGGGCTGTGTGGAAACTTAATGGTTGGTCCAAACGAAGCCATGTCCCACTCTGGGTAAGCGCTTTTAAATAAACCACATTCTAGACCGGCGTGAATAACCATCACATTTGGGCACTTGCCAAATAGCTCTTGGTAGCTTTGTTGAACGACACTTTTCATTACCGAGTCTGCTTCAGGCTTCCAACCAGGGTAAGCGCCAGTATGGCTTACTTCTGCATTGGTTAAGCTGAATAGTGACGCAAGGCTTGCCTCAACCTGTAGGCGGCTTGAATCAATAAGCGAACGGACTAAAATTTTAGCGTCGATAGTGGATTCTGTTTGGCTAATTACGCCTAGGTTTAGCGAAGTTTCTACAACCCCTGTTACTGTTTGGCTCATGCTCACCACGCCATTGGTGCAGGCATTTAAACTAGCGATAAGTTGTTGAGATAAGTTGCTGCTAAAGCTTTGCTCTGGAGTCTCAACTTGCTCATTACTAATGCTTAAGCCCGTTTCAACTAAACCAAATTCATCGATAAACTCGCTGCGCTGTTGCTCGATAACTTGCTCAAGTTCGGCTTGCTTGGCTGCATTAAATACCAAGGTACAGCTTGCTTCGCGAGGAATGGCATTGCGCAGGCTTCCACCTTGAATCTGGCAAATTACTGGTTCAATGCCTTGTTGTTGCAGGGCTGCTAATAAGCGCACTAACAGTTTATTTGCGTTAGCTCGGCCGGTATCGATGTCACAACCCGAGTGGCCGCCTTTTAAACCTTTAACTGTTAACTCTATGGCTAGTTGCTCTGCGTTAGTAGCTTGCTGCTCTAGGGGGAAGCTTACGTTAGTATCGCCGCCGCCAGCGCAACCCATATACACTTCACCTTCTTGCTCTGAGTCAGTGTTAATTAGCAGTTTGCCTTCTAGTACACCTGCTTGTAAGCCAAAGGCGCCGGTCATTCCCGCTTCTTCGTCAATGGTGAACAAGGCTTCGATAGGGCCATGAGCAATCTCGTTACTGGTTAAAATAGCCAGTATTGACGCGCCACCAATACCGTTGTCGGCACCTAGGGTGGTGCCTTCTGCAGTTACCCATTCGCCATCTATGTATGGGCGGATGGGATCTTTAGTGAAGTCGTGTTGAGTATCATTGTTGGCTTGCGGCACCATGTCTAGGTGGGCTTGTAAAATTACCCCTTGGCGATCTTCCATGCCGGCGGTGGCTGGCTTTTTGATAATTACATTGCCAACTTTGTCTTGAAAATGCTCAAGTTGGTGCTCAGCGGCCAAACCCATTACCCAGTCAATCATTGCTTGTTCATGCTTAGAGGGGTGGGGAATAGAACACATAGTTTCGAAGTGTTGCCATAAACCCTGAGGGTGAAGTGAAGATAGTGTAGACACAAAGCCACCTTTTAATTGTATTACTAGTATGAATAGGACTTTATCAGCTAGAAACTATGAATATAAGTCTGTTTATGTGCTTTTCGTTGGAATAATTGTTTGGGAGCAATAAAGCTATTATTCAACTGATTGTTTTCTTATTAATGGCTAGCATGATAATCACTATCAAGAAAGCATCAAAATTCCCATATAAACTAAATAATCTCAGCAACTCGACGCATATTAACGCTATGAGTTGGTGATTTTAGCTTTTTTTGCTGATCTAGCGCAGGTTGGTTGCATCATCCGGTAGCTTCTTAGTTTTGGGATGAATATAATGCCACGCGATTTCTGCTAGCAGCATAACGGAGTGCCTGTTAGTGGTCCAAATAACCAACTGTCAGTCCAAGGAACATACGCCGTTATGTTAGAGAAATTATTTAAGCTAAAAGAGCACGGAACCAATGTGCGCACAGAGGTCATTGCAGGTTTAACCACCTTCTTAACCATGGCCTACATTATCTTTGTTAACCCTAGCATGCTAGCTGCTACCGAAATGGATCAAGGTGCAGTATTTGTTGCAACCTGTTTGGCCGCGGCCATTGGTTGTTTCATCATGGGCTTGTACGCCAACTACCCAATTGCTCAAGCGCCAGGCATGGGCTTAAATGCCTTTTTCACCTACGGCGTTGTACTAGGCATGGGTCATACTTGGCAGGTTGCTTTAGGTGCAGTGTTCTTATCAGGTGTTATCTTCATTCTGTTAAGCCTATTTAAAGTACGTGAATGGATTATTAACTCTATTCCGCAAACCCTACGTGTAGGTATTGCCGCCGGTATTGGTTTGTTCCTTGGTTTTATTGCCCTTAAAAACGCCGGTATTGTGGTAGATAACCCAGCTACTTTGGTAAGTTTAGGCAGTGAAAACCCGCACCAGATGATTTTAGCTGCTTTAGGTTTCTTCTTAATTATTGGCCTTGAATACCGCAAGATAAAAGGCGGCGTATTAATCTCTATTTTAGCGATTACGGTACTGTCTATTATATTGGGCTACACCCAATACGGCGGCATTGTATCTATGCCACCAAATCCAGCGCCTACCTTCATGCAGTTGGATATTATGGGTGCCTTAGATGTCACCATGATTAGCGTTATTTTTGCCTTCTTGTTTGTGGATTTATTTGATACCGCAGGTACCTTAACTGCTGTTGCACAGCGCGGTAACTTGCTTGACGAGAAAGGCCGCTTACCTAATCTGAAAAAAGCGTTGATGGCAGACTCTAGTGCTACTATTGCCGGTTCATTGTTAGGTACTTCAAGCACGACTTCTTACATCGAAAGTGGTGCTGGTGTAGAAGCTGGTGGCCGTACTGGCTTAACTGCCGTGGTTGTGGGCATTCTGTTTATTCTTGCTCTATTGTTCTCGCCGTTGGCGGGCATGATTCCAGCTTATGCAACAGCTGGCGCACTATTCTACGTATGTACCTTAATGCTATCGGGCTTAATTAATGTAGATTGGACAGACCTTACCGAAGCGGCTCCAGCAGCGATTGTGGCAATTTTAATGCCGTTGTCGTTCTCTATCGCAGACGGTATCGCTTTAGGCTTCATCTCTTACGCTGTTATTAAGCTGCTAGCGGGTCGTTATAAAGAAGTACCGCTAAGTGTTTGGGTATTGGCCGCTGTATTTGTACTTAAGTTCGCGTTCTTCTAAAGCTTACAAATTCAGAATACATACTAAGCCGTCACATCGTGGCGGCTTTTTTTTGTGATATATTTTATAAATTGATAAGCAAGTGAGTAGGTTGTTTTGAAAGAGAATCTGTCAGAAGTATTGTTTAAACCACGTATTAATGTAATAGAAACCTCAACGGTGTCTAACTCCTCTGCGGCTCAATTAACAGCCGTAGGCCAAGAAGAAGGCCGCAATTGGTATCGTATCCTGCGCAGAGAATACTGGGCTTGGCTAGGTTTAGATCCAATTGAAACAGAAAGCCTGTTTGCCGACATTGCAATGTGCGACAAACCGCGTACTAGCGAGTTGCTCGATACCGTGGGGGGTTACCAGCCAGGCAACTGGAACTACGAATGGATGCAGCGTGCGGTTAAACATCAAATTGCTGCTAAAGATGCAGAGCAAAATGGTGAGCGAAAGCTGGCCTATCAAGAGTTTTTACTCGCCAGCTACAGCGCTACCATCGCCGCCTATCCTCATTTTAAAGGTGACGATTTAGCCACCTCAGCTCAAGCTTTAGCGCATAGCAATCTTATGTCTGCAATGGGGCAGAGTGAGTATCAGTGTAAAGCTATCAACGTGCCGATAGACGGTAAACAAGTAGAATGCTATTTGCATCTGCCAGATACCGACTCGGTAAAGCCGGTGGTTATTGTGAGTGGCGGTTTAGATACCATTCAAACCGAGCTTTACCCGTTTTTTGAGCGCTTTTTAGCGCCAGCAGGCATTGCCATGTTAAGTGTCGATTTACCCGGCGCTGGCCATTGCAGTCATTGGAAGTTGCAGCAAGATAGTAGCCGCATTCATCTGGCTATTCTTGACCACTTACCTCAAGTGCCTTGGGTGGATCATGCCCGTGTGGCCATGCTGGGTTATCGCTTTGCTGGTAATGTTGCTGCGCGCTTGGCTTTTGTTGCCGCAGAGCGTTTACGTGCAGTAGTAACGATTGGCGCGCCAGTAGACAGATTATTTAGCGATATACAGCGATTTAGTAACCTACCGCAAATGTACCAAGATTGTTTGGCCAATCGCAGTGGGGTAAATGCTTCAAATTCTGAAGGGCTTTATTACCGCTGTTTACCTTTGTCGTTGAAAACTCAAGGCATATTGGGCGGGCCTAGAACAAAGTTACCGATGTTTGTGGTTGGCCGTAAAAACGACGCAATATGCCCAGAAGCAGATGTTTCTTTGCTTCGCTCTGCTTCACCAAATTGTCAGGTTGAATTGCTGAAAGAGCTTGATTCACTTCAAAATTACAACCAGATCTTCACTAAGGTCACGCATTGGCTACAAAAGCAATTGTGATTTAGCTTAATTGTGGTCATTATGGACATACGGTACGTTATACAAACAATTGTCCTACTGTGGAGAGATTAAGCGCATGGAAGTGACTTGGCCAAGCCATGGAAAGTTAACATCGAGATTTACGGCCATGGGTCCGTATTTTCGTAAAGAACACAGCAGCAACGAAATGTACTTTTTTGATTGCCTTGCCTCGTGTGTAAGCTCTAAACCTGCCGCTGATGAACGCGAGTTCTATGGTTGGTGGTTTGAATTACGAGTAAACGAAGACAGTTTTGAGTATCACTACTGGTTTGGTTTATACGACAAGCAAGGTGAATGGCAGGAAGGTAAAATTCCGAGTAAACACCAAAAAGAAGTGCAACAGTCACTAGAGGTGTTTTATCAAAAGCTGCTCGATACCCTTCAAAAGCTGGAGTTAGACCTTAGCGCTGCCCCCTCTTTGTCCCCCAATTTAGCTCTCCCGGCAGCTTAAGCCGAAGAGTTCCGCAAAAAAAATGGCGCACAGGCTCTGTGCGTCTGTTTAATATCAGGTAGAATACTCGCTTTGCGTTTTAGCCGAGTTGGAATAGTAAAATAGCATGTCGAAGCAAACCATCGTCGTTAAGTTAGGCACAAGTGTGTTAACTGGCGGCACATCTAAACTTGACCGCGCCCACATGATAGAGCTGGTGCGCCAGTGTGCGTTGCTGCGTAAAGCGGGTCATCAACTTATTGTGGTTACTTCTGGAGCCATTGCTGCGGGTCGCGAGCACCTATCGCTTACCCATGGCAATATCGCCCCCACCATTGCCAACAAACAAATGCTAGCCGCAGTAGGGCAAAGCCGACTGATTCAAGTATGGGAAAGCCTGTTTAGCATCTACGATATTCACGTAGGCCAAATGTTGCTAACCCGCGCAGACCTTGAAGATCGTGAGCGTTTCCTTAACGCTAAAGACATGCTAAAAGCCTTACTTAATCACGGTATTGTGCCGATCATTAATGAAAATGATGCCGTTGCCACCGCCGAAATTAAAGTAGGCGATAACGATAATTTATCGGCGCTAGCCGCAATACTGGGTGGAGCCGACAAGCTATTGTTGCTTACCGACCAACCGGGTTTGTTCACTGCCGATCCGCGCAACAACCCTGATGCAAAGCTAATTGAAGAAGTGGCAGAAATTGATGCCTCTATTCGCTCTTTAGCTGGCGATAGCGTAAGCGGCTTAGGTACTGGCGGCATGGCCACCAAACTGCAGGCCGCCGAAATTGCCGGTAGAGCAGGCATTGAAGTAGTGATAGCCGCCGGACACAGTGAGAACGTAATTACCCGCTTGAGCGAAGGTAAAAGTGTTGGCACCCGTTTTCCGCCAACCAGTAGCCCACTTGAAAACCGCAAACAGTGGATTTTAGCTGGGCCACCTCCACACGGCGAGTTAGTATTAGACGAAGGCGCATGTAAAGCGGTAGTAGAACGCGGTTCCAGTTTGCTGCCCAAAGGCATTACCGCCATCAATGGCGAATTTAACCGCGGCGACGTGGTGCGCATTGTTAATCCACAAGGCCTAGAAATTGCCCGTGGTATTTGTCGTTATCCGGCAAAAGATATGAATTTAATTAAAGGGCTACATTCAGAGCAAATTGATAAGACTCTGGGTTATGGCTACGGATCAGTTGCGGTGCACCGTGACGATTTAGTTTTAAAATAGGAATTTTTAGATGAGCTTACAAACACTCGGTCAACAGGCTAAACAAGCCAGCTTTGATTTGGCCACCTTAAGTACTAGCCAAAAAAATGCAGCCTTAGCGGCAATTGCTGATCAGCTTGAAGCTCAGCAAGAAAGCATACTAGCAGCTAACAAAATTGACTTAGACGCAGCTCGTCAGTCGGGCTTGTCAGAAGCATTACTAGATCGCTTAATGCTAAACAGTGAACGCCTTGCCGGCATCGCTAGCGATGTACGCAACGTAATTTCACTAAACGACCCTATTGGCAGTGAAATGGATTGCCGCGTATTAGAAAACGGCTTGCGTTTATCGCGCCGCCGCGTGCCATTAGGCGTTGTTGGGGTAATTTATGAAGCCCGCCCTAATGTAACCATTGATATTGCAGCGCTATGCTTAAAAACCGGTAATGCCAGCATCTTGCGTGGCGGTAAAGAAACCTTCCACTCAAATATGGCCTTGGTAGCGGTTATTCAATCTGCTTTAGAGCAAAGTGGCCTGCCAGCTGCCGCCGTGCAGTACATTGAAAAGCCTGACCGTGAGCTAGTGGCCGAGCTGCTTCGCTTAGATGAATACGTAGATATGATTATCCCTCGTGGTGGCGCTGGCTTGCACAAGATGTGTCAGGAAAACAGCACCATTCCAGTAATTATTGGCGGCTTTGGTATTAGCCATATTTACGTGGATAACTCGGTAGATTTAGCCGCAGCACTTAATGTGATTGAAAACTCTAAAGTGCAGCGTCCATCGGCATGTAATGCATTAGACAGCCTACTGGTTGATCAAAACGTAGCGGTAGAGCTATTGCCAATGCTGGCAGAGCGAATGAATCAAGCCTCGGTTAAGTTAGTGGCCACCGAAAATGCCATGGCGGGTCTAGCTAATGCTAAAGACATACAAGCAGCTGGCGAAGGTGACTTCGATACCGAATGGCTAAGTTACACCTTAGGTGTAAAAGTGGTTGCCGATGTAGAAGAAGCGATTGCTCACATGCGCACCCACAACGCTAGCCACTCAGACGCTATTTTGTCGAATAACTTAAACTCGGTAGAGCGTTTTGTGAATGCTGCAGGTTCTGCCGCAGTTTACGTAAATGCCTCAACTCGCTTTACCGACGGCGCGCAATTTGGCCTGGGGGCCGAAGTAGCAGTATCTACCCAGAAGCTACACGCTCGCGGCCCAATGGGCTTAGAAGAGTTAACCTCTTATAAGTGGATTGGTATTGGCGACATGTTAGCTCGCCCTTAAGCAAGTATTCACTTATGCTAAAAGCCTGCATTGCAGGCTTTTTTGTTTTTTGGGTAGGAGTAACGGTATGTCTCGCAAGCTTTGGTTAATTCGCCATGCTAAATCCAGTTGGGACGACCCAAGCTTAAGTGATAAACAACGCCCCTTAGCAGAGCGTGGCCACAAAGCCGCACAGCTTATGGCGAGTCATTATGTAGAGCCGTTTTCTACATTACAGTTACTTCAATACTCGCCAGCTCTACGCGCCAAACAAACCGCTGGGTACTGGCTTGAGCAGCGCAAAGCAAATACTCATTCACCTTTAGAAGTTGATTTACAAATTAGCTGTGAAAAAACGTTGTATACCTTTCACTGGGCCGACTTGCTGCTACATATTCAACAGCTTCCTAGCGAGCTAAACAATGTAGCCTTAGTAGGGCACAACCCGGCCTTTGAAGATCTTGTGCATTACCTAACAGGTGAAGACTTAATCAAGTTTCCAACAGCCAGCCTAGCGGTGATTGAAGCGGACTTAGATTGGCAGAACTGGGGCGAACTCAGTGGATATTTACGTTTGTTTGATACACCCAAGAAGTTGGCGGCAAGATTGTAGGTTAGCTCTAGAAGAGCGCAATCAAAATCCCAGCGTTTTGCTTACTCTTGAGTCACTTTGTTAGCGGCTCACTTTTACTTGGTGCTTACTTATTAATAACTTACGTAAGTCTCGCTCTTCTCGCATGACATACAAGATATAGGCTTTATCAAGTTCTAACTTATAAAAAATCCGGCATGGACTAGCAATAACTTCACGATAGCTCAGATGCTCTAGCTCAGGAGGGATGCGACCAGACTCTGGGAACAACTCTAGCCTTTCAACTTTCTCGAAAACAGATTGGACCAAGAGCTTCGCAGCAACAATATTTTCTAGTGCAATATACTCAGCGATATCATTTAAATCTGATAATGCTGGATCAGTCCAAATCACTTCAGCCATTTAGACATCTTATTCTTCGCGTCAGAATGTGATGTAACTTTGCCATCGGCAATAGCACGCTCACCTCTAGCAATACCCTCAAGGATAGCTAAACGGTTTTGCATAAATTCATAGTCATCAACATCAACTAAGTACGCCGAAGGCTTGCCGTGTTCTGTGATTAATACAGGCTCTTTGCTGTTATGTAGATCGGCAAGGATCTTCGTAGCTTGACGCTTAAGTGATGTCACTAATTCAACTTTCATGTTGTCGCTCCAAAGAATACTAAAGTGATACTATTCTATCACTTTAAGTTTCACAAGCATCTCGACTGTTAACGCGAGGCTATAATCACGAAGTGATGGCCAACAGCTATTTTTCCGACTTAAGTGACCTGCGTCAGTCCAGCATCGACACAAACCGAGAACTAATGCGTAGAGGTATGTATGTTCAAGCCGCAGTAGCCTGTGGCATCACCAGTAAAGGGCCATGGAGAAGCTCGAAAACACCGGGGATCCAACAAGCATTATCAAATGCTTATCTAAAATATCAGGGCTTATTTGCGCTTCGAGATGGATGGATAAAGCTTCACCATTCTACGTGAAACGCCCTGAGCGGAGCCGCATGCAGGGTGTTGTGGGGCTGGAGGCTAGATACCTCCGGCTACTCGATTATATTTCTTAATTACGCTTATTTAATATTTGCGATAGGTACATATTTTTATCAGAATGCCCAACTTTGTTAGCCCTTTCAAGCAAAACTAACCCTCTATTACAGCACTCTAAATGCATTCCAATAATTTGTTTCCAATCAGAGATTAACAAAGTCTCTTTTTGTAAAACTTGATTTATTTTTAAAACATAATGTTTTAAATGCACCAATGCATTTACTTCTTGCATTGGCATTAAGTGTGAATAGCTAGCTATTTTATCAAGCTCAAAACTTATGTAAGGGCTTAAATTTTGAAATGTATTTTTAAAAACTCCAGTAGATTGGTGTATGCAGGGTGCGCCTTCATTGTCTTTGGAAGTAGGATAATCAATTGAAAGTGTTATAGCGACAATACCACTACCACACTCTAAGAAAGAGCCTTGCTTATCAAGTTCCAATTCTAAAGATTCAATCAACTTACTCAAGCTACTAGTTAAACTGCCATAATCATAATATAAAGTACTGTACGCAAACTTAAGTTTTGCACGTTTGGGCAGATATACATCTAAAAACCATACAAAAAAACCTACAACGTAACCGCTAGCTAGCGTAAATAATACCTCTCCGTAGTTTTCATTTTTTAAAAAAATTGGCTTTAAAAAACCAAGGGGATCTGGAATATATGAGTTCGACTCTTTAAAAAGAAAAAACACAGATATAACAAATACCAAGATTATAAAGAAATCAAATCCATCACTGTACCGCTTAATACTATAAACACTTTTGAAACGCGATTTATATTGGAAAAAATATTTTTTATTTTTTATTTTTTATAAAACTTATGATTTTTTCAAATATCATTAGGATAACTCAAATCTAAAGTAAAAATATAACAGCTCATAAAAGGAAAGTTTCCTTGTTTAAACAAGGGGATTTTCCTACTTTCACTCATTTTGTGAAAATCAGACTATCACTTTTCCTAAGTTACATCAGCCTGCTAGCGCCAAAATTAACAAAAGAGTCAGCATAAAAGTATGCACAAGCCTGTGAAAAACAGGAATTGCAGTTTGTATGTTTTTAAGCCAGTATTTTTTGAGAATACATGCAACAGGCAAAGAGCAGGACGTTCACCAGGAATCCCTAGTATCGCCCCTGAAACTTGGTCAGCCAATAGCGGTAAATTTTGATACCTTCCACAAAGCATTTCTCTATCTCTTGTTCCTGTTATCTGCTCTACGTAGGCTGCTAATTAACCTTATCTTGTAGTGCTTAGTGGGTGCTTAAATGACGCAGATTAACCTAAACAAAGCTTGGCTTTTAAGCTCTGCTGATTATCCAGAGATTGAAGTGGCTTGCGATATTCCTGGTGATAACCATTCTGCATTACTTAAGGCCGGTTTAATTGCAGACCCATATTTGCAGTGCAATGAACAAGAGGTGCAATGGGTTGGACGGGCTAACTGGTCACTTTTCACCGAATTTGAGGTGAGTGCAGAGCCGCTGGAATCTGATTTTATCGAGCTGAATTTAAGCCGAGTAGATACCGTTGCCGACGTTTATATCAACCAACACTTAGTTGGCCAATGCGACAATATGTTCCGCTTGTGGTCATTTGAGATAAAAGACTACGTATATGAGGGGCTCAATCAGCTGCGGCTGGATTTTTCGCGCTCAGATTTAGTCGCTAAACAGCGTGCAGAACGCTTACCTTTTGTGGTGCCATCGTCCATGGGCAATAACCAAATCCCCTTTATGAATAGCTTGCGCAAAAGCCAATGCCACGCGGGCTGGGATTGGGGAATTTGTTTAATGGTGAACGGTATCTATGACCCTGTGCAAATCAAATTCACCAAGCAAGCGCGGCTGCTAGATGTGCAAGTAGAGCAGCTATGGCATGACGGCAGTGTAGATGTAGTGATTAAGCTGAGCCACGACCCTTTATGCGGCTCGCCTATTCATGTTCAATTTGGTGAGCATGTTTTGCCAGTGCAGCCCTTGGCTGATTCAGGCTTAAGTGAGGCGAGTATCCATATTGCCGAGCCAGAGCTTTGGTGGCCAGCTGGTTATGGCGAGCAGCCTTTATATCCGCTGCGCGTTACGCTGGGTGAGCAGCTTATCGAAAAGAAAATTGGTTTGCGCAAGCTAGAGTTGAATACCCAAGCTGATAGTGTTGGCTCGGCGATGAGCTTTGTGATTAACGACTTCCCCATTACTGCTAAGGGCGCAAATTGGATACCCTTAGATGCCTTGCCCAGCAAGCAAACTAAGCAGCGTTATGAAGCTCTGTTAACTGATGCCAAAGCCGCTAACATGAACATGCTTCGAGTATGGGGCGGCGGGCAGTACGAGAGTGATGCCTTTTACCAACTTTGTGATGAACTGGGTTTGATGGTTTGGCAAGACATGATGTTTGCTTGCTCGCTTTATCCCTCAACCGAAGAGTTTGTCGCCAATGTTGAACTTGAGCTAAGCGACCAAATTAAACGCTTACGTGACCATAGCTGCATTGTGCTGTGGTGTGGCGATAACGAAGTAATTGGTGCAATTAATTGGTACCCCGAATCTAAAACCAATCGTGAGCGTTATGTGGTTAATTACGACAGGCTAAATCGGGCGATTCAGCGAGTGGTCGAGCAGCACGATGCGAGTCGGGTATTTTGGCCCAGCTCTCCCTGTAATGGTGAGCTAGATTACGGTGATGCATGGCATGACGATAGCAAAGGCGATATGCACTTTTGGGATGTGTGGCATTCAGGCAAGTCTTTCTCTGCCTATCAGCAAATTAAGCCGCGTTTTTGCTCAGAGTTTGGTTATCAATCTTGGCCATCCTTGGCCGAAGTAAAAACCTTTGTGCCCGAAAACGATTGGAATATTTGCTCGCCCACCTTTGAGGTTCACCAAAAAAATCCTCGCGGTAATAGCATTATTACTGAGATGTTCACCCGCATGTTTCGCTTTCCTGCTAGCTTTGAACAAATGCTGTATTTAAGCCAAGTGCAGCAGGCCTTAGCTATAAAAACTGCATGTGATTTTTGGCGAGCCAATAGCCCGCAATGTCGCGGTATGTTGTATTGGCAGCTAAATGATAATTGGCCGGTGAGCTCGTGGTCGAGCATTGAATATAGCGGTCGCTGGAAGCAACTGCACTACCATACCAAACGTTTCTTCGCCCCACAGTACTTAAGCTTTGTAGAAAGCGAAGAGGGTTTAGCGCTGCAAGCCATAAACGATAGCGTGAACTCAGTTGCTTTGGTTTGTGAGTTGCAGTTTGTTAGCTGGCAAGGGGAGCTTGGCTTTAGTCAATCGCTAGATATAAATATAGCGGCCGATGGCACTGAGCGAGTTTGGTCTATTGAAGCTAGTGAACTTGAGGAATTGCGTACTCAAGGTTTTTTCATCGCGCAATGGCACTCAAACGGAGATGTACTGCAAAATACGTGGGTGGGAGATAACTTTAAAATCTTGCCTATCGCTAAGGCCAAGCTTGCTTTTAGCGTTGACGAGAGCTCTTCTGCAATCACCTTGCTTAGCGATAAACCCGCCTTTTTTGTGCATTTAGAATCTGATGCGCCGGGACGCTTTTCTGATTCAAGCATTACTCTGCTGGCCAATCAGCCACACACTGTTTACTACCTAGGTGATGATTTTGCAGCTATGCAGAAAAGTTTGCGGGTTTATCATTTAGCTGATAGCTACTAGCATTTATAATTATTAAAAAAGGGGGAAGCTATTGAGTAATCAAAGGCTAAAGCAATTCGGAGAAAAGGGTGTTCACAATAAAATAGATTGGATAAGGGAGGCTGACAGTAAACTAATTAGTGCAAAGATTTTGCGAGAAGTTGCGAGTGTAAAAGAGACCGAACTTAAAAGGCTTTGTGAGAGCGGTAAAGCCAACTCTCAAAGCGTTTTCGAACTAATTCAGCCAGTTGAGTCTGCAAACAAATCAAGTTTCTTGTTACTTGGTTATGCAATCGAACTACTTTTAAAGTCTGGGGTTGTTTCATTGTTAATCAATGCCCCTAAACATCTTTTGGAGCTGAAAGTCCGAAAGTACGGTCATAAATTACAGAATATGTGCACTGATCTAAATATAGATTTAATTGGCACTGAAAAAGAGCTCTTAGAAGTACTCAGTAGTTTTATTGTGAATGAAGCAAGATATCCAGTAACAGTAAGCTCAATCCAAGAATATAGTAAATTAAAAAATGAAATAGGTGCTCAGTTAGCTAACAACGAATCATTCAATCTAGGAGTACACATCTACGATAACGTTAGAAAGATTTTAAGTGGCATCGATGGTACTGAAGATAATCCAGTATTCCGAGGTCGTCGTGAGATTGATTCTGATGGATATTATGTTTTTCGTGTAGGAGGTACTTTGCCACCGGTACTTATTTTCAAATATAGTGAAAAGAAAATTAAAGGCGGAAAAAACAATGTGGATGATATGAAATCGTTGATTGTTAACTCCTTGGATAACGATATCATTTCACGTATTCTCCTCGATTCTCTAGATTTATCTGACATTTACATTGCGAGCGAAAAGAGTGGGTTAGTTAAGTATCAACATTGATTCCTAAGTTTTTGTTGATTAATTAGCTTTCCAAACATTCGCAGCTTCAATTAAGGCGGCCAACTCTGGTTTGGCACTGGCGCTGGCTTTTACACACAAACCAATACTGCGATACATACGAGGAGCTAACAGTTTTACTTGTTGCAGATTAGCTGCTGTTTCGAGCACCCCGGTAGGTAAAAACGAGATGCCGATGCCAGCATTTACCAAGTGTTTTACCTGGGTTTTGTGCTGGGCCTTGGCCACCAAATTAACCGCAAAACCCTGTGAGGCGAGCAGGCTAAGCGTTTGTTGGTGGGCTTCGCACACCACGCACTCAATGAAATCATAGTTATTCAGTTCAGCTATCTCTACCTCTTGTTGCTGAGCTAGCGGGTGCTGTTGGGGCACGCATAATACGTAGTCTTCTTGCCAAAGCGGAATAAACAACTCGTCTTCTTGTTTAAACACATCAAGCGTTAGCCTTGCCTGAGCAGTTTTATCTTGGTGATCGAGAAGCTCAAAGTTGAACAGTGGCTGTTGGCTTTTGCAGTGCTGAATAAATTCAGCCAATAAGCTTGGGCTTAAGTCCTCAAAGTTTGCCAGCTTAATCGGTAGGCTTGCCGGCTGCTCCGCAAACAACTTAGACATGCGGTTTAGTTGACCCAGCGTTTGAACCGCCATGGGGTAGAGATGGTGCGCTTGGTCGGTTAAATCTACTCCGCGCTTATGGCGAACAAATAGTTGAACCTCTAATTCAGACTCAAGCTGTTTAATCGCCGAAGATAGCGATGGCTGAGAGACATAACAACGCTCGGCGGCGGCTGTCATTGAGCGTTCTTCAAAAACCGCCACAAAGGATCTGAGTAAACGTGCATCCATAATATTTGCCTATAACAACTAGAGGAAATCGATATTTTACACCTATATATAGCAGAACTATAGTTAGCGCCAATAAAGCAGCAAGCGCAAATGTGGCGCCTTGTGGTGAGTTACTTATGTATTGGAGAATCTTATGTCTAAGCCTTTAGTGGTTATTACTGGTGCCAGTTCTGGAATTGGCGAAGCGTGTGCAAAAACCTTGTCGGCAGCGGGGCATCCGTTGTTATTAGTCGCACGTCGAGTAGAGCGTTTAGAAGCACTTAACTTGCCAAACACCCTGTGTCGTAAAGTTGATGTGACCGAACTAGGGGACTTTGAGCAAGCGATTAAAGATGCCGAAGCGTTGTATGGTCCGGTTGATATGTTGCTAAACAATGCTGGTGTGATGCTATTGGGTGCGGCACATGAGCAAGCCCCTAGCGAGTGGAAAGCCATGTTGGACGTAAACGTGATGGGTTTGCTAAACGGTATTCACTTGGTATTGGCTGGCATGAAGCAGCGTCAGCACGGCACTATTATTAATGTGAGCTCAATTGCTGGGCGTAAAACTTTCCCAAGCCATGCTGCATACTGCGGCACTAAGTTTGCGGTTCATGCGGTGAGCGAGAACATTCGTGAAGAAGTAGCCGGTGACAACGTGCGTGTAACGGTTATTGCCCCAGGAGCAGTAGAAACCGAATTGCTTAGCCATACCACTAGCCAAGAAATTAAAGACGGCTACGAAGTGTGGAAAGAAGAAATGGGCGGCGTACTTAATACGCAAAACATCGCTGATGCAGTGGCTTATGCTTACGGCCAACCGCAAAACGTATGTATTCGAGAAGTGGTATTAGCCGCCACTGGCCAACCTGCTTAAAGCTGGGTGCAAATAAAAAGAGAGCCTAGGCTCTCTTTTTTAGTTTTTAAGCCTGCCTCTTAAAAGAAGCCCAGTGGGTTGATGTCGTAACTCACCAGCAAGTTTTTGGTGTTTTGATAGTGAGAAATAGCCACTTGGTGGGTTTCTCTGCCAATGCCCGAGCGCTTATATCCGCCAAAGGCTGCGTGGGCGGGGTAGGCGTGGTAGCAATTAATCCATACTCTACCGGCTTCAATTTTACGCCCCATGCGTTGTGCTAAGTTCATGTCGCGCGTCCATACGCCTGCACCCAAGCCATATTCACTCTCGTTAGCGATGGCCAAGGCTTCAGCCTCATCTTTAAAGGTGGTGACAGAAATAACTGGGCCAAATATTTCTTCTTGAAATACCCGCATGTCGTTAGTGCCTTTTAATATGGTAGGGCTAACGTAGTATCCGTTATTATGCTCGCCAGGCAGGGCAGCGGTTACGCCACCGGTTAATAGCTCGGCACCTTCATTTTTGCCTATCTCTAAGTAACTCATGATTCGGTCTAATTGTTCTTTAGACACTTGCGCGCCCACTTGGGTATTTACGTCTAAAGGGTCACCCTGCTTAATGGTTTTTACCCGCTCCAATACACGTTGCATAAACTTATCGTAAATGGACTCTTGGATTAAGGCGCGTGATGGGCAAGTACATACTTCGCCTTGGTTGAAAAAGGCCAACAGTAAACCTTCAACCACCTTATCCAAGTATTCATCTTCATGATCCATTACATCGGCAAATACTAGATTAGGCGATTTACCGCCCAGTTCTACGGTGGAGGGGATTAGCGAATCGGCAGCACATTTAAGGATGTGTTGGCCAATTTCGGTAGAGCCGGTGAAAGCGAGTTTAGCAATGCGAGGGCTAATGGCTAAGGCTTGGCCGGCTTCTTCGCCAAAACCGTTTACGATGTTCACCACACCTTTAGGAATGAGATCTTCGATTAGCTCCATTAATACCAAAATGGAGGCAGGCGTTTGTTCGGCAGGTTTAAGCACCACGCAGTTACCGGCGGCTAAGGCTGGGCCTAGTTTCCAAGCGGCCATTAACATGGGGAAGTTCCACGGGATAATTTGCCCAACAACGCCTAAAGGTTCTGGAAAATGGTAGCTAACTGTATTGGCATCTAAGTCGGCAGCGCCGCCTTCTTGGGCGCGAATACAGCCAGCAAAATAACGAAAGTGATCAACAACCAGTGGCAAATCGGCATTTAGGGTTTCGCGGATCGCTTTGCCATTTTCCCAGGCTTCGGCCACGGCTAAGGACTCAAGATTTTGTTCAATGCGGTCAGCAATGCGCAGCAACATATTAGAGCGCTCCGCGACCGAGGTATTGCCCCAGCTTTCTTTGGCGGCATGCGCGGCATCTAAGGCTAAGCCAATATCCTCTGCATCTGAGCGGGCGACTCGACAATATATCTCACCATTAACCGGAGAAGGGTTATCAAAGTATTGGCCGTTTACTGGCGCTACCCATTCGCCGCCAATAAAGTTCTCGTATTGCGCTTTAAAAGTAATCAATGAGCCTTCGGTACCTGGCTGTGCGTAAACCATAGTCAATTCCTTTTATGTTTTGTTATCAGTATGTTTCTTGTGAGCGTGTTTCGTGACACGCCTGCGCTTTACATAGCAAGCCATAAGCCATGTGCCAGAAACTTGTTGTTAACAAAATGTAAAACTATGATTATTCACACAAACAAATTTGCACGGTGTGAATCGCTAATTAGAGCCAGTTGCAAGGGCTTGTCACACTGTTACTTTTTGGCACAGTTATGTTGTTACACTTTGGAACACTGCAATGACCAATAAACTGCAACTCCCTAGCTCCATCAATGCCTCTTGGCTGCGAAGCCAGCATGCAGGCCTAAAAGAGCAAGTCGCTCCGCAGGTATTACGTTTAGCTGACTGCGAATTAGCAGAGCGTCACCATCACCACCAATCGCTTATTTCCTTAGTGGAGCGCTATGCCTACCCATTGTTTGAGCAAATGATGGCGCATAGTTCAAGCCGGCTTATTTTGTCCGACGTAGACGGCTATTTAATTCATCATTGGGGAGTAAAGCGTTACAACGATAAGCTGGCAACCATCGCGCTAGAGAGTGGGGTGAATTGGTTAGAGCAACATAAAGGCACTAACGCGATTGGCACCGCTATTGCCACCGGGCAGGCGGTGTCGGTCATTGGCGAGCAGCACTTTATTCAGCAACACCGTTTTATGAGTTGCAGCGCTTGCCCAATATTTAGTCCAAAGGGCGACATGCTGGCGATATTGGACATTACTAGTGAGCAGCAGCGACATACCCAGCAAACCATGTTGTTGAGCGCCAGTTTAGCCCAACAGGTTGAGACAGCCTTGCTGTGTCAGTTACCGGAAAGTCATTACCGTATCGATTTGGCTGCTCAGCCACACCTGCTCAATTCTGGTTGGCAGGGCATTGTGGTAGCCGACAGTGAAGGCAAAGTATTAGGCTTAAACCCAATGGCACGTCAGCTGGTAGACAAACTGCATGTAGGCCAAACCTTGGCCAGTCATTTTGGTGAGGACTGGCAGAAAACCCACTTGGCAGACAAGGCAAAGCTACATCTTCAAACTAAGGCTTTAAAAGCTAGGCCAATTATTAGTAAAAGAACTGTTAGCAAGAATGACTCTCGCGACTCGCGGGTTAATACCGCTTGGTGGCAGGCCTGCAAAGTGGTGAGTAAATCTATTCCTTTACTTATTTTAGGTGAAACGGGGGTAGGTAAAGAGCGTTTTGTAAAACAGCTTCACCAACAAAGCCGGCGAGCGAGCAAGGCCTTGCAAGCGGTAAATTGCGCTGCCTTGCCCAACGAGCTGGTGGAGGCGGAGCTGTTTGGTTATCAAGCTGGCGCATTTACCGGAGCCAACCCCAAGGGTTTTGTGGGGAAAATTCGCCAAGCCGATGGTGGCTTTTTATTTTTAGATGAAATTGGTGAAATGCCTTTGGCAGCTCAAGCGCGTTTATTGCGGGTGCTGCAAGAGCGTGAAGTAGTGCCGGTGGGTGGCAATCAAGCCTATAAAGTAGACATTCAAGTGGTTGCTGCAACCCATGTAAATTTGCAGCAAAGAGTGAGTGAGGGACTGTTTAGAGAAGATCTTTATTATCGTTTAAAAGGTTTGCAAATAAGCTTGCCAGCTCTGCGAGAGCGCAGCGACATAGGCTTGCTCATCAATAAGCTTCACCAACGTTATTGCGAACATAAGCAAGATATAGAGCAGCGCTTGTTTAGTAAAATGTTGGCTTATACTTGGCCGGGCAATTTGCGTGAGCTGGATAACTTTATGCAGGTGGCTTGTTTAATGACCGAGCAGCAAGCTTTGTTACGCAGTACCGATTTGCCCGAATCTTTGCAGCAGCAACTAGCCTTAACTAGCTCGGCAGAGCAAAGCTGTGAACAGCCAGAGCTGCAGCAGACCATTGAGCAAAACATTGCACAGGTTTATCAGCATTGCCAAGGTAACGTTACTAAAAGCGCTAAACTGCTGGGCATTAGCCGCAATACCTTGTATCGAAAACTGCGCCAACTAAAGCTTAAGCATTAAAAAAGAGAGCCTAAGCTCTCTTTTATTGGTGACCCGAGTTGCTACTTACTCGGCGTCAGTTGGGCCGTAAATCTTGTATTCGCCCGACATCTGCAATACTGCAAACATGTGCAATAGGCCGTCGTAGTAGCGCCATTTGCCAGTTGGCGTAGCTTGTTTCCACAGGCGTTCGGTAAACTCTTTGGCTTCTTGGCTATTGGTTATCATCGCCGCTGTGCCATTCATGGCATTTTGGCCAGAGCTTCCCCATTCTGACGCTACTTTGCCGCTCATTTCATGTACTGCAAAGTTTTGGCCTTTACGTTTGAACTCATCGGCATAAAACGAAATTAGGCGGTCAGCTAGCTCGGTTTGGCGAGGGTCAGCGTTAAACCAGTGGTAGTCCATGGCGATGTTGCCGATAACTCGGAACGCATCGTAACCTGATTTATGACTAATATCGTTGAATGAGGTTTTTTGTGGCGTACCGTCAAAAGCTGCATATTCTGAGTACAAACCGGTTTCTGGGTGGGCAGCGTTGTATAGATAGTCACGGCTTACTTGCGCAGCATCTAACCATAGTTGCTGGTCTTCCTCCGCCCAGCGACCGAGTAGTTCATAAAAGGCAGCTACGTGGTAAGAGGGATCGGTGTATAAACCTAGGCTTCTTTCGGTAACAAATAAGATTTGCTTCTCGTCGCGGTTAAACATAGGAACCTGCGAGTCAGATTCTTCTTTATTTACCATCGCTTGAAGAATGACGTTGGCTTCATCGCTATATTGGAAAATACCTTCACCTGCGCCCCAGCGGTTTTCTGCAAAGAATAATGCCATGGCAAAGTAAAGCTCACCGTCTGGCGCTGGGTTGTTATCCATTTTGGCAAAAGGAGCTTCTGGTCTTAAGTGCCAAGCAAAGTAATCTTGGTACCAGCCGTCGTGGTGTTGCATATAGGTTTTAGAGAACTTCCAAAGCTTATTGAACATCTCTTGGTCGTCCATTTGAACGGCGATCATCATGCCGTAAGACATACCTTCAGAGCGAATATCATTGCTGCCAATGTCTTTAATAAAGCCCATGTCGTCACCAACCGGGAAGAACACCGCTTTACCGCTTTCGCTACGAGAATCGGAGTAGAAAAGCTGCTGGTAAGTATCTTGTACTTTCTTGTTCACTTGCTCTGGCGAGGCGATACCTAGCTCAACAAAGGCATTGTGGTATTCACCCGAATAAAAAGCACCGGGAGCAGTATGGCTAGCGCTAGTTTGTTCTGTAGCTGGCGTAGATTGCTCAACGGGAGCTGCACAAGAGGCTAACCCTAAAGGCAGGGCGCAAAACGCAAGGGTTTTCACCGTGCTGATTAAGGCATTACGCTGGGTGGCAAAAATATTCATAGTCATAATATGCTTTGTTACCTTTATTCTAATTGTAATCACTGTCCATAGGGCTATTGGAATAGTGCTAAGCCAAATAAACGATGCATTCAGGCTAGTGCAAAGGGCTAGGTGCTTATACTGTGATTTTCCGCAAATTACTGTGAAATATGGATAGTTTGCGTTGCATCGGCTTAGTCTGGCCAAGGCAAACAAATATGGTAAAAGCCGCCGCAGAGATTTAGTAAATATTCGGGCTAACTTTCCTTAGCTTTTGGGATTGGCTTTTGTGCTAAGAAAATCTTGGCTGATTTTGTCGTGAAATAGACTAATTCTTTTCAATACCTTACGCAGATTTTGCTGCTCCAGCTCGGTTAAATCTGCCAAGGCCAGTACATCATTTACCTTACGTAAATCGGTATGTTCAACGATTTGATTCGTAAAGCGCAGTTGCCAAATGTGGTCAAAAATGCAGACCATTTCTCGAAGGCTCATCGAGTCTATGTCTTGTTTGGCTGCCGGCGTTAGTTGGTAATTAAACCAGATAAAGCTTATCTCGTTTATCTACAAGTCAGCCCTATAGACTACTTTTTTAGTCGACAGAAACCTTGCATCGTTAAACGGTTTTAACCCCATTTCTTTTTACTACGCTTTTATCTATTGAATAAAGTGGCTAGTTGAAAACGGGCTTATCGCTGATAGCGGTTGTTTTTGCTGTCATTTTTGGGTGTCGGATTTCTTTACACTCTATTCCTTGGTTAGAATCTCAGGCTGTTATGTACATATTTATGATGAATAGCGCTTTCATCAAAACATCATAAAAACATCATTTTTTGAGTGGTATTTTGCGGTTGTTCAAATTTTCGACGTATTATTCTGTAGAAAAATTTCATCATTTTAAACGCTGGTGTTTTTTACTTGCTTAATGACAAATTGCAGAATTTATAGAATTGTTAGTTGTATAGACCTTTGCCGTTTGGCTAAGCGGCTTTCGCTATAATTTGTCATATAATCCTAGGCCTGACGTGGCTTTGTCGCTGTTTAGTTTGTCGATATAGCTTACACTTAGTGTGATCTGTGTCACTTTGTGTTTTTGGGTGTCTGTTAATAAATTCATTATAAAACAGTGGCTTAATTATTTTATCAACCTTTCTATAGATTTGGCTTAGTACTTGCGAAGAATTTAGTGCGTTAAAGGAATACCTTTTAATAACAGCAAAGGATCTGAGCAATGAAAGCACTACTTTTAACCTTAACGACATTGTTTATGGCGATGTCGGCAAATGCAACAGTAATGTTAACTAGCGACAACCCAGCGCAAGCTCCGGGAGTGGAAACCTATTTAGGTGATTTTCCAACACCTTTTAGTGATCCAACTGCTTTTCCAAACATTCCTGAAGCTCAAAGCGTGTTTGACGCAGGCTCTGACATTCGAGCAGCTTTTATGCTTGATCTTGATATGTTAGATGAGTCGACAGATGAAGGTACGGGAAATTACTTAAATGGCATATTAGACCTAGAGTTTTACTGGTTTAATGGCGCTAACTTAGTATGGCAAAACTATAACCCTTACACTTGGGATCAAATCGAAGCTTGGCAGCCTACATTTGATGTACTTGCGGTATGGAGTGATAGCAGCTTGTTCGACGAAGGCCTAGTAGATAGTGGCGCTTGGACAGTGTTTGCTGCAGTTGAAGGAAGCGTGATTGGCGGTAAGCAGTTCTCAGTTCCTGAACCAGCAAGTTATGCCTTGGTGTTATTTGGTTTACTTGCCATTGTGGGCAGAAGAATGCGTGGATCTTTATTCGCTAAATAGACTACACGGGCTTTCAAGACCATTGAATTTTCATTTAATTAATCTTGTTAATAGTCGTTTTTATATGTAGTTTATATTTTGTTCGACCCTGTAATAGAAGGAGCCAATTATGGTTTATGTAAAACGGACTTTGACAGCAGCTTTGTTGCTTTCTAGTACCTATGCCGTAGCGGCTGATGCACCTGCAGCTCCAACGCTGTCTCCAAACGATTTGTTTGCAGCGATTAGTGCAGGAACGCCTATCAGTACATCTAACTTGTTAGTGAGTGCTGGTTTGCCGGACTTTGTACCAAGCTTACCGGGTAACGGTGGTGGTGCTGGTGGTGGTGGTTTAACGGCTTCACCTAACTAGTTGAAACATTACCTAAAAAGAGAGCCTTAAGGCTCTCTTTTTTTATCTCAACAAAAAGCATTAGTGCTAATTGCCTCATGAAAAACTGAGTAGGGCTAGTCGAAGTTCTTTTGTATGTAGTGTTCGATTTTAGCTGAAATAGTGATTAACTCGTTTCTTAGCCAAGCATGAGCTGGGTCTTGGCTGACTTTTTTGGGCCAAATAAGGTAGTTGGATACACTCCTAAACTCGAATGGAGGCTTAAAAACTTGCAACTGTAGTCGTTCTTCAAACTGTAAAGCCATTGATAGAGGCACCGCAGTGAGATAGTGAGTTTGGCTACACATGATGATGTTGCTAAACAAAGATCGCCCATGATAAGCCACTCGTCGTTTGCTTAAATCAATGTTGGTGTAATGGCTAATGGTGTATTGCCGCTTTCTTTTTCTTTCTAATACCGCATGCTCTTCCTGCATATATTGCGCTTCGGATAAACTGCTTTGAATTCGCGGATGAGTTTTACTGCATACCACTACAAAGTCTCCGTCAAACAGCTTTTGGCAGTCTAAGCTGGGGTCTTTGGGAGGGAGAATATCGATCATCGCGTCGTATTCTTGAGTAATCAACAACTCATACATGTTCTCTTCATATTCGGGTTGGTCAAATATCTCTAAGCTTAAGTGTTTATTGGGAATTTGGGAAAATTGGTCGAGCAGTACCCACTGTAAATGCTCAGGCGCAGTGACGACAAAATTCCTCTTCGAAGTCGCTGCATCAAAATGCCCGAAAGATTGAAATACATTATTAAGCTGCTGCAAGGGTTCTTGGATTTGTGCGTAAAGGTTCACCGAGTAGTTGGTGGGCGCTACGCCGCGACCGCTACGAATAAACAGCTCCTGCTGTACCTCATTTTTAAGGCGCCCTAGCATGGTAGAAATGGTTGACTGATTAGTATTTAGATACTCTGCAGCTTTACTTAAACTGCCGTGCTCCATTACCGCGGCAAAAGCTGCCAGTAGATTGTATTTGGGGATATCGTTTTGCATGTTTGCTCACCATTGTCAGCTTAGAGCTAAAGCTCTTATAACTACCTATCGTAATTACGATGATTAACAATCATATTAGCCTATTTTTTGATGGTCCAGAAGTCAATACAGTGGCTGCAATCAAATAAATGTAAAGCCTTAAGGTTGAATAATGACGAAGCGATTTAAGCAGTTGCTACTACCAGTAGCTATTACCAGTACTTTGTTGGTAGCAGGTTATAGTGCAGCTACGCCGGTAGTTGAAGCCAGTTCTACAGTGGGTCAAGAGCTACAAACTAGTGCGGCAAGCCAATACCAAGACATAGATATGGATGCACGTTATAACGACGGTGTATTGATCGAGCACTCGTCAAATATGTTTTGGGGTAAAGGCGAGCGAATCAAAGTTTTGTCTAAAACTGGTGAAACCTTAGCCTACACTGCTGAATCTGAACATGTTCATCCTACGTTGACTAAACACAGCCGTAAGATGGACCAAGCGATTATCCAAGTGGATGATAACGTTTATCTTGGTTACGGCTTTGGTATCGACACCCCAGTGATGATTGAAGGCGATGACGGCATTATCATCGTTGACCCAGGTGAGTCAGTAGAAATGGCTGAGTCGGTTAAAGAACAGTTCAGAAAAATCACTGATAAGCCGCTTAAAGCCATTATTTACTCACATAACCATATCGACCATATCTCGGGTGTACGAGCTTGGGCTACCGATGAGCAAGTAAGCTCTGGTGAAGTGAAAATTATCGCCCAAGATGGTCTAACCGCTGCCGTGGCGAACTGGTCATCTAACCTTGGCTCTCTATTTGGTCACCGTACTTCTTACACTGGTGCAAAACATGTGGAAGAGGGTGAACACGGTACTGTAAATGACGGTCTTGGTCCGCGCTTTATGCAGGGCGCTATTTCGTTCATTGAGCCTAATACTCTTATCGCCACTAACGCTACCTTAGATATCACTATTGCTGGCGTGCGTATGCAAATTGTAAACGTGCCTTCTGAAACTAAAGATGAAGTGGTTGTTTACTTACCAGAGCAAAAAATCTTACATGCTGCAGAAGTATTGCAGGGCGAAAACTTCCCTAACTTGCACACCATTCGTGGAACCAAGTTCCGCGACCCTGCTATGTGGTTTAAAGGCATTGATGTGATGCGTCAGTTTGATACTGAAATCATGATCAACTCGCATGGTCGTCCGGTTGAAGGCAAAGCAGCGGTTGCAAATGTATTAACCGCTTATCGTGATGCGATTCAATATACTCACGACCAAACCATTCGTTACATGAATAAAGGTTTAACCCCTGATGAGTTGGTTGAGGTAGTTAAGTTACCTAAACACCTTGCAGAGCACCCTTGGTTGGGCGAGCACTACGGTACTGTTGCTCACGCTGTTCGTCAGATCTACGTTGGCTATGTTGGTTTCTATGAAGCCGATCCTTGGCAACTAGAGCCTATGGCTTACCAACAACGTGCGAAGGCGTTTGTTGAGCTAATGGGTGGACGTGACAACATCATCAGCACCGCTAAAGCGGCAATTGAAGCTAAAAACTACACCTTTGCGGCAGAGATTCTATCTTACCCAATTACCGTAAATAAAGATGACATGCAGGCGCGCCAGCTTAAAGCAGCAGCCTATAAAGCGTGGTCTGCGGAGCAGGTTAACATTAACTGGCGCAACTGGGCCTTAAACGCAGCTGCTGAACTAGAAGGTGAGCGTGATTTCTCTAACCTTATTAGCTTTGCCTCGGTTGACGTATTAACGGCGCTGCCAAGTAAGCAGATCTTCGACATGATGACTGCAACGCTTATTGCTGAAAACACCGTAGATGTGAACATGGCGATGAGCTACAGCTTTGCTGATACCGAAGAAGCTTTCACCATTGAGATTCGCAATGGTATTGCTCAGCTACACACTGAAGCATTAGCCGACGCCGATGTGAAAATTGCTACCTCTCGTGCTGTATTAAACCAAATACTTATGGCAGGTCCTAATTCGCTGCAAGTGATTGCGAGCAACATGGAAAATGGCAACTTCAAGTTTGAGCAAGGCGGCATAAAAGGCTTTGGTTTATTCATGAGCTATTTTGACCAAGCTACCAGCCCACAAGATCTAATGTTGATTGTACGTTAAGCAACGATGAAAGGAGCCGTGAGGCTCCTTTTTAAAGAGGTAACAGATGTTTAGATTGCTCACATATCTACTGGTCATTATTCCAATGACGGTATCTGCATGTGGCCTTCACCAGAGTACTGGTTTGTATTTTCAAACTGAGCCCGGCTCATTAGCGGTACTCGAAAACATTGTAGAAGCGAGAAAGAGTAACGCTTTAGGCAATGCCGATAAACCTGAACAGTTCAGGCTTTATTTGTTTATGCGCAAGCTAGCCAAAGATAGTTCAAACGCTGTTAGCTTCAGCTTATTTGAAGCGATTAAAGGGCATTACCGACAAGTACTTGTTGAGCCAAGACTAAAGATAGTGTCTCGCGAAACGCGGCCCACTCAACAAGAGCTTTTAGTGGTTACCGAGCTAGATGTATTAGATGCACTAGCAACCGGCAAGCTTACCTGGGAGCAAGCAAACAACCAAGGCTTGATTGTTATCAATGGCAATGCCCACGATGTAGCTAAATTGGAGCATTGGTTTGCTTCACTATTCCCCGCTAGCACTTAAGGCCCAGAGTTAATCTTAAGCAGTCATTCTCTGTTTACTTTTTTGCATATAACCAATTTTTGAGGAGTGCTTAATGCGCTTACTTCGCTCTATTTTTTCTAAGATTGGCATCATATTAATGGTGTTAATTAAGTTTGTTTGTTTTATGGCCGTGATGCTAGGCGGTGCTTATGTATTAGCGCCAATGGGCACCATTAACTCTAAAGATATCGATATGGGAATGTATCGCAGCAGCCCCAACGATACCATGATGATGCTTCTTAACTCTGAGTACTTTAGCGGCTACCTGTTTGCTGTAACGATTGCCCTGGCAATTTTTGTGGTGTTTTTATTGTGGCAGTTACACGAAGTAGCCGTGCATAAAGCACATGAGAAAAAAAGCGCCCATATTCAGTTGGTATTTGCCCTGTCTTTGTGTGGCCTGTTTTTGCATAAGGCATGGTGGGTACTTGCCATCATTATTGCCTTTGCTAACTGGGCGCATATTGGTGCGTCGATAAGCAAAGTTATTAGTGATGGTAGGCAGAAAGTGTCATCAAGCCTGCGTACAACTGAAACACCGGAGGCCTAAGTAATGAAAGAGGTAATGATTCCCTACATTCTAATTATGTGGATTTTGGTCTCGACGGGTGCGATTAAATGGACCTTGAAAAGTGCCTTTTGGATCGTATCTGGTGGCCTATTAATTTTGGTATTGCTTGGTATTTTGTCTCGCTTATGGGCACCCGTAGACTTAAGTTATTCATCTACCGTTAAGGCACCTCACTCGGTACTTTCGCCTTTGTTAGGCGAACAAATAGACACGATTTATGTTGAGCATAATCAGTATGTTAAAGAGGGTGAGGTGATTTATACCCTCATCGACACAACATCTAGCGCTGACTTAGAGAAAATAAAAGCGTCGATCATTAAACAAGAAGAAGCCATTGCGCAGTTTAAGCGGGATGTAGCTCGCGCTAAAAAGTCGCCTAATATCTTCAAAAAGCGAGATGTTGAATATTACCATTCACAGTTACGCATAGCTGAGTCTGCTCTGGCATCGCTACATGCCGATGCTAAAAGTACTGAGTTTGTTCAGCAAAGAAAAACCATTCGTGCGCCTTTTGATGGACAAGTGGCTGTAGTGAATGTGGCAGACGGAAGCCGAGTGGGCAATATGCATATTTACGATACTGGGCGTAAATTCATGGAAATGCGTATTCCTGATCAAACCTATCGTTATGTAGAAGTGGGGCAGTTTGCTGAGTTTTATGTAGATGCTTACCCAGGCGAAATCTTCCGCGCTAAGGTTCACAGCTTAACTGCGGGTACCGGTGAATCGGCGGTTTCGCCTATTCAAGGGCCGCAAAGTGTTCGCCAACACGTGGGCGCAAATACCAGTGCTCATGGTCGAACAGTAATATTGGAAATTGTTGAGCCAGAAGACAAAGTTATCCCGATTGGGGCAACTGGTTCTGCTTGGATATCGGCCAGTAAACCGCACCCATTTTTTGGCTTTATTGATGTAATTGGCGCAGCTACCGTTCGCCTGCACTCTTATAAGTCTTATTTAAACGCCATGTAAAAAGGGGATAAAAGTGCGCCCAGCTCTTGGGCTTGCGATTCACCTTCTTTCTGTTAATTTTTTATATCAGCGCTAAGTTTTCTTCGCGCTGATTTTAGGTTTTTTATGAAATTTAAAAATTTATTGTTGCTAGCAAGCGCTTCTCTTTTAGTGACTAAGGCTTATGCGGGCGCTTATATGTTCCCTGAGCTTGGCATGATGAGCATTAGCACTGCTGGTGCGGGCGCTCAAGCGGTTGCCGAAGGCGCTGAAACGGCTTTTGCTAACCCCGCTGCAATGACCGAGCTTAGTTCCACCGCCGTTGCCTTTAACTTGCAAGGCATGGTGTCCAATATCAACTATACCGATAGCGGTTCTACTGGCTTGTTTGCGGGTGGTGATTCATCGACTAAAGCGGGCACCGCTATGCCGGTAGCTTCGTTCTATGTTGTTACGCCACTTAGTGATAAGTGGTCAGCTGGCTTGGCTTTTGCGTCAGCTGGCGGTTCTATTATCGATTATGGGCCCCAGTTTTCGGGCTCTTTATTGTTACAAGATGCGCAACTAACCACGGTGCAGCTTAACCCTAGCATTGCTTACCAAGTAAAAGATAACTGGTCACTAGGTTTGGGGCTGGTGGCTGAATATGGCTTACTAGAGCAAAACTTTGCTGGTCATGAGGAGTCTTTGTTGCCTCCATTAACTGCGGAGGGAAGCAGTGTTGAGTTTGGTTACACCCTTAGCAGCCTATACAAGTTTAACCATAACAACCGTATCGGTTTTACTTATCGCTCTGAGCTTAATCATGCGATGGATGGAGATATCAGTACTAGTAATAACGGTAGTACTTCGTCAGTTAACATTATAATGCCCGCAACGGCGATTATCAGTGGTTACCATCAGCTAAACAGTAAACCTGCTTTATTGTGGAGTTTAGGCTGGAGTGATTTTAGTAAAGTGTCTGAAACCGCTATTGCGCTGCCGAATCGAGAGGCGGGTATTGCGCGTGAATGGCAAGATACTTTTTCTGCTAGTGTCGGCATGCATTACCCATTAAACCAACAGTGGCGTTTAGAAAGCGGTGCTTACTATGAAACCTCGCCGCAAGATGATCCAAGTTTGCAATATCCAGACGTACCTACTGGCGAGTTATGGAAGCTTGGGCTTGGGGCCAGCTACGAGATTAACCAAAATTGGCGCATGCAAATGTACTACGAGTATTACTACGGTGGTACGCCTAGTATTGACTACACCTTGTTTGAGGGAAGCGCGGCAGAAAGCACACTAAAAGGCGAGTATGAGGCAGCCGTTCATTTCTTTGGTGTGCTGTTTAATTACCAGTTTTAGTTAATGCTAAACCAATAAAAAAAACCAGCAAATACTTGCTGGTTTTTTTTACTAAAGGGGAGTTAATGCAGCTTGCGCTTATTTAACTTCTTCGCCTTTGGCTTGTAAGTCTGCATGGTAGCTTGAACGTACCAATGGGCCACAAGCCGCATGAGTAAAGCCCATGGCTTCTGCTTGCTCTTTTAGCTCTTCAAACTCTGCTGGTGGTACGTAACGCTCAACCGGTAAGTGGTGGCGACTTGGTTGCAAGTATTGGCCAAGCGTAAGCATGGTTACGCCGTGGTCGCGCAAATCACGCATTACTTGCAAGATCTCTTCATTGGTTTCGCCAAGCCCCATCATTAAGCCCGATTTAGTCGGTACGTCTGGGTGTAGCTCTTTGAAGCGTTTTAGCAGCGTTAGCGACCATTGGTAGTCTGAACCTGGGCGAACTTGCTTGTATAAACCCGGTGCGGTTTCCAAGTTATGGTTGAATACATCTGGTGGGTTCTTATCTAAGATCTCTAAGGCACGGTCCATGCGACCTTTAAAATCTGGCACCAAAGTTTCAATTTGGATGTGCGGGCTGCGTTGGCGAATTTCACTGACACATTCAGCAAAGTGAGCAGCACCGCCGTCGCGCAAATCATCACGGTCTACCGAGGTAATAACCACATACTTAAGCTTCATGTCGGCAATAGTAGCTGCCAACTTGGTTGGCTCTTCGCTATCTAGGGCTAGTGGCTTGCCGTGGCCTACATCGCAGAATGGACAACGACGAGTACAGATGTCACCCATAATCATAAAGGTAGCGGTACCGTGGTTAAAACACTCTGCTAAGTTAGGGCAGGAGGCTTCTTCACATACCGAGTGCAACTTGTGTTTGCGCATAGCGCTTTTAATTTCGTTGATGCGCGTGGTATCAGCAGGAAGTTTAATACGCATCCAATCTGGCTTGCGTAGCATTGTTTCCTTTTCAGAGGGTATTACCTTCACCGGAATAAATGCCATTTTGTCGGCATCGCGAAGTTTTACTCCGGGTTCCATACGCACTTTCTTTGCACTCATAGTGTGGGTAGTCCTTGTTGATGTTCTGTACTGCTATAGGCTAATTGCTTGACTAATACTTGGCTAAGTTGCTCAGCAATTTGGCTAATGTTTGGAGTAGCGACATAATCGCTAATTTGCGCCATTTCTAAACCGGCATAACCACAGGGGTTAATTTGCAAAAACGGACTTAGATCCATGTCTACGTTTAATGCTAAACCGTGAAACGAGCAGCCTTTGCGGATCCGTAAGCCTAAAGACGCTATCTTCTTTTGTTCTACGTATACGCCTGGTGCGTCTTTTTTGGCGAAGGCTTCAATCTCATGAAGGCCTAAGGTGTCTATTATGCTTTGCTCGATAATAGTCACCAGTTCGCGCACACCCAGCTTACGGCGACGCAAATTGACTAAGGGGTAAGCCACTAGTTGGCCAGGGCCATGGTAAGTGACTTGACCACCTCTATCTGCTTGCACCACTGGGATATCGCTACTGTTTAACAGATGTTCCGCTTTACCCGCCTGACCTTGAGTAAACACTGGTTGGTGTTCTACTAGCCACAATTCGTCGTCCTGCTCGGCGCTGCGTTGATCGGTAAAATCACGCATTGCTTGCAAGATGCTTGAATAGTCTTGAAGGCCTAGTTGGCGAATGATTAAGCGGTTTTTCTCAGGCATTATAGTACGTGGCGTACGTCTTCAATGGCACCAATCTGAGTGTAGAGGCTCTCAATATGTTGTTTGCTTGTTACTTTTACAACCAAAGTAATTGATTTGTAGTTGCCTTTACTGCTTGGACGTGTTTTAGGGCTGTAGTCACCTGGCGCGAGTCCTTGAATAACGCTCAATACTTCATCTTCTAAAGTATCGTTGTTTACGCCCATGATTTTAAAAGTAAAATCACATGGGAATTCTAAATATTCATCAAATTTAGTTTGCATTTCTGACCTAAGAGTACTGATTTAAGCCGCGATTTTTGGTCGAGCTAGAAATAAAAAACGCGTTATTCTAACGCGTTTTTGTGAGCTTTGCCTAAAATTTCCGCCTATTCGCTTAGAGTTTATGCGCAGGCCTTATTGCTTAACTAAATAAAGAAGCAAAGAACAACTTAATGTAATCCAGTAAGCGTTTGAAAATACCGCCTTGTTCTACTTCTTGAAGTACGACTAATGGGTACTCGGCGACATCTTCTTCACCAATTTGGAAGTAAACAGAACCGACGGTTTGGCCTTGGCTTAAAGGTGCTTTTAGTTCTTCTTTTAACTCAAAGCTTGCTTGAAGTTGGCTTGCTTGGCCACGTGGTAGGGTAAGGGCGATATCTTGGTTAACACCTAAAGATACCGTGTCTTGATCGGCCATCCACACAGTTTGCTCTACAAAGCTGTCGCCAGCTTTATAAGGTTTAACGGTTTCGAAAAATCTAAAGCCCCAGTTTAGTAGCTTTTTACTCTCGGCTGCGCGAGCTTTAGCAGAGTTAGTTCCCATTACTACTGCGACTAGGCGCATGTCTTTATTGGTAGCTGAGGACACTAAGCTATAGCCCGCTTTGCTAGTATGGCCAGTTTTCATGCCATCTACATTAAGGCTTTTATCCCATAATAGGGTGTTGCGGTTGTGCTGAGTAATGCCATTAAAGGTGAATGATTTCTCTTTGTAGATAGCGTACTCGTCTGGCACATCTCTAATCATTGCAGTGGCCAAAATGGCCATATCTTTAGCGGTAGTATATTGCTCGGTGCTGTCTAAGCCGTGGCTGTTAGCGAAGTGAGTATTTACCATGCCTAAGTGGCCAGCCCAAGAGTTCATTAAGCTGGTAAATGAGTCTTCGCTGCCGGCAATATGTTCGGCCATGGCTACACAGGCGTCGTTACCAGATTGAATAATGATGCCGCGGTTTAAATCAGCAACTTTGACTTGCTTGCCCACTTCGATGAACATTTTTGACGAATCAGGGAAGTTCTTTGACCAGGCTTTTTCGCTAATGGTTACCATGCCATTAGGGTCAAGCTTACCTGACTTAATCTCTTTACCAATAATGTAGCTGGTCATGATTTTGGTTAAGCTGGCAGGTGCTAGGCTGTCTTCTTCGTTTTCGGCAGCTAGTACTCGGCCGGAGTCAAAATCTACTAAGTAATAGGCTTTGGCTGAAATAATAGGAGCATTTGGGATAACTTGAGGAGCGGCATAGGCAACGCTCATACTACTTGCAATCAGAAGCGCAGAGGCGCAGCTAACACGCTGAAATACATTTTTTATCATGGTTGGCTCTTTGGCTTGTTAGTCAATAAACACGGACGGCAAACACTATAGCAAAACTTAGACAGTGTTTGTTAGTCTCCTGCGCTAAATCCGCTAGTTTGCCTTCAGATTAATGATGTAAGCGTCTTTATAGGGGCCTTTTCGCATATTTGCCAAGTACTTCTCGGCACTTAATACATCGTAATAGGGGCCTAATCGCAGCTTCTGCCAGCCATTTTCAGTCACCAATTGAGTGCTTAAGCCTTCAGCTTTTAACTGCTGCTGGTGTTGCTCTAAAACTTGCTGGTTTTTACTGGCGAGTAGTTGAACATAGTATTGCTGAGCACCCGGTTGCGGCTCAGCGGCGCTATTGTCATTATCAAATCGCAATAGCTTAACTTTTACTTTTGCAGTACCTGATTTAAGCATATCGAGTTTGTAAGCGGCGGCGTAAGATAAATCGATGATGCGTTTTTGGTGGAAGGGGCCACGGTCGTTCACTCGCACAATAACGGTTTTGTTATTGCTTAAGTTGGTGACTTCTACATAACTAGGCAGTGGCAAGTTTTTGTGTGCTGCCGACATGCTATACATGTCGTAAATCTCACCGTTGGAAGTGAGGTGGCCATGAAACTTTTTGCCATACCAAGACGCTTCTCCTTCAACTTCGTGCTGTTCTATATCGCGCCAAACTTGGTAGCTTTTGCCTCTTACCGTGTAATCGCGATTACCTTGGCGGCTATAGGGTTCAAAGCGTGGGATGGGGTTTTCGATATGGTCTAGCTCTGGAGCTGAGTCGGGCGCTTTGTCATTACTCATACCATAACGTTGCTCGCTAGGTGACGAGCTACAGGCACTTAGCAGAGCTGCTAAGGCAACACTGCTAAGGTAAACGGTGACCAGACGTTTAAATTTATTTGGCATTATTTTGCGCCTGAGCCTTTCTTAACTGCTCACTAAACTGATACACCGCCATGGCATACAGCGGGCTGCGGTTATAGCGAGTAATCACATAAAAGTTATGTTCAGCCAGCCAATAACTGTGTCCTTCAGCTTCTTCTAGTTGCAATAGCTTAACCGCAGTATTACCAGCTAGTTCTGCTTCGGTGCTGATCCCAGCTTTTGATAATTCATCCCAGGTATTTTCAATGTTTAGCTTAGTGCTTAGCCAAGGTTTCGCCTGTTGAGAGTTAGCCTTAGCTGAGTGAACCACCGGCTCGCCTAATTGCCAGCGGTGTTTGCTAAAGTAATTTGCCACACTGCCTATGGCATCAACCGGATTATTTAGCATATCGACTTTGCCGTCGTTATCGAAGTCGACACCATAGTGAATGTAGCTTGAAGGAATGAACTGGCCAAAACCCATAGCTCCTGCGTAAGAGCCTTTTACTTCATCCAGCTGCCAACCTTGTTGCTCGGCTAAGCGTATGTAGTAGGCAAATTCTTTACTAAAAAACGTGCCGCGCTTAGGGTAGTGGAATCCTAAAGTGTAGAGGGCATCAATCACCGGGTAGGTGCCTTTGTGGCGACCGTAATAGGTTTCTACGCCAATAATGGCCACAATGATTTGCGCTGGTACCTTAAACTCTTGCTCGGCGCGCTCAATGGTTTGCTGGTGCTCTTGCCAAAAAGCTAAGCCTGCTTCTAAACGTTCTTCGGTAAGGAATAAATCACGATATAGGTGCCAAGGTTTAGCTTCCCATGGGCGAGTAATTGCATCGATTACCGCCTGTTGATAGGTAGCCTGCTCGGCGGCTTGTTCTAAGCTTTTAAGTGGAATATCGAGTTCTTGGCTTAATGCTTCAATACGTTGCTGTTGTTCAGTATTGGCCAAGGCTGAAAACGACCACATTTGAGACAAAGCAAGTAACAAGCAACAACATAAGCGCATAGCAATCCTTATTGGGCATAAAGCCGTTTGTGAGTATGAACAGACATCAGAATGCCAAAACCTGCCATCAGTGTCACTATCGATGTGCCGCCATAGCTCACTAAAGGAAGGGGAACACCTACCACGGGTAATAATCCGCTTACCATGCCAATGTTTACAAAGATATAAACGAAGAAGGTTAAAATAATGCAACCAGCCAACAAGCGACCAAAGGCTGTTTGTGCTTGAGTAGCAATAAATAAGCCGCGACCAATGATGTAGAAATATAAACACATCAGCAGCACTACGCCTAAGAAACCAAACTCTTCGGCAAATACCGCAAAAATAAAGTCGGTATGTCGCTCTGGTAAAAAATCTAATTGAGATTGAGTACCCTGCAGCCAGCCTTTACCTGAAAAACCACCCGAGCCAATGGCAATCTTAGACTGAATAATGTGGTATCCCGCGCCGAGTGGGTCACTTTCTGGATTAAGCAAAGTGAGTACCCGTTGACGCTGATAGTCACGCATCAAGAAGAACCATAACAAGGGAATAAAGGCGGCAATCGCAGCACCCGCAGCGGCCACTAATCGCCAGCTCATTCCCGCCAAGAACAAGGCAAAGATTCCTGACGCAGCCACTAATAATGAGGTGCCTAAATCAGGCTGTTTTGCAATTAACAGCGTTGGAGCAATAGCAATGGTTGCGCCAATTAACAGGTGTTTGAAGCTAGGCGGAAGAGGGTGCTGGCTAATATAACGCGCCACCATTAGCGGCACGGCTAACTTCATAATTTCTGAAGGTTGGAAACGAATAAAACCGAGATCTAGCCAGCGTTGGGCTCCTTTACCCACATCGCCCACTATGAGCACGGCTACTAGCATCAACAAACCGGTGAAAAAGAAGAAGGGCGCCCAGCGTAAATAAACGTCGGGAGGCACTTGCGCTAGAACAAACATCACCACTGTGGCCAAGGCAATGCGCACCAGTTGGCGATTTAACATAGCCATGCTCTCGCCGCTTGCGCTGTACAACACAAACATGCCCAAGACCATTAATAACACTAAACCAAGCAATAAAGGCCAATCAAGATGTAGCCGCCACCACAAAGAGTTTTTCTGCTCTTGGCTATAATTGCCCATGCTTAAAAGGTGTCCTTGGTTTCAAAATAACTATCAAATAACTCACGAATAACCGGCGCAGCATTGGAGCTACCACCGCCGGCATTTTCCACCACTACCGAGGCAACAATTTCGGGTGTTTCAAATGGTGCGTAGGCCACAAACATGGCGTTATCGCGGTGTTGCTCTTTAAGGCTTTCTGCATCATATTCTGCATCTTCGGCAATACTCACAATTTGGGCTGTGCCTGATTTACCTGCAGCGACATAAGCGGTGTCTTCAAAAGCTTTGCGCGCGGTACCGTTACTTTTATTGATTACCCCATACATGCCATCTAAAGCGACCTGCCAATTCTTATCACTGTTTAAAGCAATAGGCACTTGAACTTGCGGCGGTAAGCCTATGTGAGAGTTGGCATCGCCGACGCTTTTTAGAATACGCGGAGTAATAATTTTACCTTTGTTCACCAAAATATTGGTAGCTTGAGCTAGCTGAATTGGTGTGGTGGTCCAATAGCCTTGGCCAATCCCAACCGAAATAGTATCGCCTTGCCACCAAGGTTGGCGGTAGCGAGCTCGTTTCCACTCGCGGCTAGGCATGTTGGCTCGGCTTTCTTCATGAATATCAATACCGGTGTATTTACCAAACCCAAACTTACTCATGTAGGCATGCATTTCATCGATGCCGGTTTCGTAAGCCAGTTTGTAAAAGTAAGTATCTACACTTTGCTCAATGGCTTTATACACATCAACCCAACCATGCCCCCAGCGTTTCCAGTCGCGGAAGCGGCGCTTGGTATTAGGTATTTGGAACCAGCCTGGATCCCACATGCGTTGTTCAACGGTAATTTTACCCAGCTCTAAACCCATAACGGCTAACTGCGGTTTAACTGTAGAGGCTGGCGGGTAAACGCCTTTGGTGGCTCGGTTAATCAGTGGGCGGTCGGTAGAGTTAAGTAACTTGTTGTAGTTTTTGCTGCTAATGCCATTTACAAATAGGTTGGGGTCATAGCTTGGGCTAGAAACCATGGCTAATACACCACTGGTTTTGGCATCGAGAAGAACCGCCGAACCACGGCGTCCTGCCAGTAATCTTTGGGCTTCTAGTTGCAAGCGAATATCTACGTTAAGGTAGAGATCTTTACCTGGAATGGGCGGAACAATTTTCATGGTTCGAATAACTCGGCCACGGTTATTCACTTCAACTTCTTGATAGCCAACACTGCCATGCAGTATTTCTTCGTAATAGCGCTCGATCCCTTGTTTGCCGATGGTGCGAGTTGCATCGTACTCGGCCAGTTTGTTTTCTTTCTCAAGACGCTCTAAGTCTTTGGCGTTAATACGCGCTACATAGCCCAGTAAGTGGGTGAGGCTGTCGCCATAGGGATAAAAGCGAATTAGGCTGGCATCAATACTAGCGCCATGAAACTTGTGTTGCTGCACGCTAAACATGGCCACTTGTTGCTCGGTAAGCTGCGACTTAAGCACTACCGGTTTAAAGCGACGAGTGTGTTTGCGGTTTTGTTGGAATCGTTCAACATCGGTTTCGCTTAGCTCTAGTAATTCACTGAGCTCGGCAATCATTTGGTCGAGGTCGTCTACATTCTCAGGGATGATCTCTAAGCTAAAATTGGGGCGATTTTCTGCCAGCAATACTCCATTACGGTCGTAAACTAAGCCGCGAGGAGGCGCAATTGGCAATACTTTAATGCGGTTGTCGTTAGAGCGAGTGGTGTAGGTTTCGTGTTGTTCAAACTGCAGATAATAGAGGTTACCCAGCAATACACAGATAAGCGCGAAGGTACCTATAATCGCCACCAGTGAACGACGGTTAAATAACCGTGATTCAGCCGAGTGGTCTCGCATTGCGACGCGCTGTCTTGCCATACTTTAGCGTTTATTCTCTGTGATAAGGGTGGTTAGCCGTAACACTCCACGCGCGATAGAGAGTCTCGGCAACGATAACTCTCACCATTGGGTGGGGCAAAGTAAGTGCCGATAGAGACCAGCGTTGTTCGGCGATGCTAGTGCAGCTTGGTGCTAGACCTTCGGGGCCGCCAATCAATAGGCTTACATCGCGGCCGTCCATCTTCCAGCTATCTAGTTGTTTGGCTAGCTGAGGAGTGGTCCAGGCTTTTCCGGTAACCTCTAAAGTGACTACTCGGTTGCCTTTAGGAATTACCGCTAAAGTGGCTTCACCTTCTTTATCGAGAATCCGTTTGATGTCGGCATTTTTACCGCGGTTACCGGCTTTTACTTCAACCAGCTCTAGTGGCATATCTTTGGGAAAGCGACGAGCATATTCTTGATAGGCCGTCTCAACCCATGCGGGCATTTTTGTGCCCACTGCCACTAACTGTATTTTCATCCGGCTTTGGACTCAGAAACTGCAGGTGCCCATAGTTTTTCAAGTTGGTAAAAGTCGCGAGCGCTGTCTTGCATTACGTGCAATACCACATCACCTAGATCAACCAATACCCACTCAGATTCATCCATGCCTTCAATGCCAATCACTTCAAGTTCAACCAGTTTGGCTTCTTTAACTACGTTGTCGGCGATGGATTTAACATGACGCTTAGAATTACCACTACAAATAACCATGGTATCGGTCACGTTAGAGAGTTGGCTTACGTCTAGATTTTGAATATCTCGACCTTTCATATCTTCAATTTTGTCTACTACAAAATCGATCAGTTGTTGGTTTTGCAACAAAAGAACCCCAAATTTGGCTTAAAAGATGAGTATATCACGCTCTGTCTGGCTAGGTTAAGCACCGTAAAGCTTATGTTGAAGAATATAATCGAGCACCTTTTCAGATAGCTGATTTTTCAGCAAGTCTAGGTTTGGCTGGTTTTGCAAAAGCTGGCGAATCTCGCTGGAAGACATGTCCATCTCTTGCAGTTGGCAGAAGTAAACTTTGCCATTGTTATGAGCACTAAGCTCACTAAGGTCTGTACATTGTCTAGCTTCAAGCCATTGGCTTAGCTGCTCAGATACTTGTAAGTGATAACCAGGGCGAGCAATCACAATCAAATGTGCATAATCGCAAAGTGTTTGCCAGTCACGCCACTTATCAAGATGATTGAAAGAGTCTAAACCCATCACAAAACCAAGCGCTTGATGAGGATATTCCCCAGCCAGTTGTTTGAGGGTGTCGCAGGTATATGAGTGGCCACCGCGTTCTACTTCTCGCCAATCGATGTTGAGCTGAGGGTAATCACTTAATGCCAATTCTAATAACTGTTTGCGATGCCTTGCCGCACTAAATTGTTTTTCTTTTAGCGGTGATAATGCATTGGGCAGCAAGGTGATATCTGTTGCGTGGGTGGCGGCTAGTAACTGCTGGGCACTAACAATATGACCGAGATGAATGGGATCAAAAGAGCCACCAAAAAACAACTTAAGCATGTTTTACCGCGGGAGATGCCAGTTCAAACACTAAGCGCTCTAATTGGTGCCATGCATGGTCACCGGCAAACTGCTTAATGGCTTTGTCTATATCGGCAACTTGCATACGCGCTGCGTTTACTTGTTGCGGGCTATAGCGTTTAGCCGCGCTACTCACCAAGCCCTGGCGTTTATTCCATACGCCATGCTGTTTAAACAAGCTTGAGTGATGGCTAGTGGGCTGCTCTTGTAGTAGCTGTAGTAATTTAAACTCTTTGTCTAACCCCCAGTTAATTAACGTGGGTTCTTCACCTTCTAACTGCAGCTGTTTAATGATTAATAAACTGCGCTGAAAGTCTCCACCCAGTAGGGCGTCCACTAATTGAAAGCTGGAGAAATGATTGGCGTGAGATAAGCCTGCTTCAATTTCTTTTAACGTTGGAAGTTGCTGACCCCAACGCAGCGAGATCGTTGAGATAGCTTGATTTAAAGCCAGCAGATTACCTTCGTAGTAATGCAGCAACAGTGAAATAAGATCGTTACTGGCTGGAAGCTGATGTTGGCCTAAGCGTTGCCTTACCCAAGCGTGCAGTTGACCACCTTCGGGTGGGTAAATCATAATCACTAAGCCTTGCTGGTCAAAAAACTTGTACCAGTTTTGCTTTTCATTGGCTTTGGTTAATTTTGGCAAGCTGAGTAAAAAACGGGTCTCAGGATTAATCAGCGGTAGTAGTTCATCTAGCTGATTTTGAATGGCTTTATCGGGCACGCGATCTAGCTGTAATTCGATTAAGCGGTATTGGCTAAAAAGCGACAGCTCTGACATCGCATCAAATAAATCTGGCCATTGGAATTCGGCATCAAAGGTGAACTTTATCCGCTCTTCAGCCAAGCCTTGTTGCTTTAACTGTTGGCGAATGCTGTCGATACTCTCTAGCTTAATTAGCGGCTCTTCACCGACGACTAAGTAACAGCCGTAATTTGCTACATTTTGCTGTGACAGGCGGTCAGCGTAGATGCGCATCTTACCAACTAACCGTAGCCAATTGACGCATAATTTGGTCGGCAGCCATTACTCTAAGCTCTGAATAAAGCAACTCTCGTTCGCGCTGTTTAGCTAACGCAGCCAAAGGGTTATCTTGGAAATCTCGGTGCAGTTGCACGTTAATGGGAAAGTTACCTTCGTCGGCAATTTGCAAATAACCACCTACTTGATAACTTAATTCGTACTCGGCCACCTGACCATTCTCAAATAAAGACAAAGTACGTTTACTAATGTCTTCGCCTTGTAAGTGCAGGGTAGGGATGCCGCTTTCTGGAAACTCAAATACTGCTACATTGTTTTGCGCGAGCTGGCGCTTTAGCTCACGGACCAATGGGCTAAATTCGTCACTTGAAGAGACATAAATTTGCGTGAGTTTGTCATCGAGTAAGTAGCTGCCACGGGGTGCAAAACCACAGGCAGAAACTAGGCTAATGGCTAGGGCTATAACGGCGAAACGAATGGTTGTTAAAGTCATGCTTTCTCGTAATTAAAAACGGCGGGCCGAAACCCGCCGTATAACTTTAGTTAGCAACAATGTTTAGCAGCTTACCTGCAACATAAATTACTTTGCGTACGGTTTTACCGTCAACAAACTTAGCAACATTTTCGTCGCCCATTGCTAGCGCTTGAACCGCTTCTTGGTCTGCATCTGCAGCCACTGTGAGTTTGGCGCGTAGCTTGCCGTTTACTTGAACAACAATCAGTTTGCTGTCTTCAACCATGGCTTTTTCATCGGCCACTGGCCACGCTACGGTATCAATCTCGCCTTCGTTACCTAGTTGTTGCCATAGCTGAGCACAAACATGCGGAGTAATTGGCGACAGCATCAATACTACGGCATTAATCGCTTCACGGGTTACGGCACGGTTGTTGGCATCGCTTTGGTCTGCTTTAGTTAGCTTGTTCATCAACTCCATAATTGCTGCAATAGCGGTATTGAAGGTTTGACGACGGCCAACATCATCACTAACTTTAGCGATAGTTTTATGCACTTCGCGGCGCAAGTCTTTTTGCGCGGTGCTTAAGCTAGCAACATCTATTGCTGGCGCGTCACCGGCGCTAACGTGGTCAAAGGCCAGTTTCCAAACTCGACGTAAGAAACGTAGCGAGCCTTCTACAGCGCTGTCTTGCCATTCAAGCGTTTGCTCTGCAGGGGCGGCAAACATCATAAACAAACGCACGGTGTCGGCACCGTATTTGTCTACCATCACTTGTGGGTCGATGCCGTTATTCTTCGACTTCGACATTTTGCTCATACCAGCATAAACAAGTGGCTTGCCTTCGGCTGTTTTTGCACTGGTAATACGGCCTTTTTCATCTTTCTCGGTGATCGCGTCTACCGGAGAAACCCAAACCTTGCCGCCTTTCTCGTCTTCATAGTAGAAGGCGTCTGCCAATACCATGCCTTGCGTTAGCAAGCGTTTGAAAGGTTCGTCTGAGTCTACTAAGCCAGAGTCACGCAATAACTTATGGAAGAAACGGGCGTAAAGTAGGTGCAAAATTGCGTGCTCAATACCACCGATGTACTGATCCACTGGCAGCCAGTAGTTAGCTTGCTCGGGGTCTAGCATCATGTCTTCGTTGTTAGCACTACAGTAACGTGCGTAGTACCAGCTTGACTCCATAAAGGTATCGAAGGTGTCGGTTTCGTGGAAGGCTTCTTGGCCTTCAAACTCAGTTTTCGCCCACTCTGGATCGGCTTTAATTGGCGAAGTTACGCCATTCATCACCACATCTTCTGGAAGGATTACTGGTAGTTGGTCTTCTGGAACCGGCGCAACGTCACCGTTGGCTAGGTTAAGCATTGGGATGGGGGTGCCCCAGTAACGTTGGCGGCTTACACCCCAATCGCGCAGGCGGAAGTTAACTTGCTTATTACCTTTACCAATGGCTTCTAGCTTAGCGGCTACAGCATCAAAAGCAGCTTTAAACTCTAGGCCATCAAATTCGCCAGAGTTAAATAGTACACCTTTGTCGGTGAACGCTTGCTCGGATAAATCTAGCTCGGCATCACTTGGCTTAATGACACCAACAATCTCTAAGCCATAAGCTTGAGCAAATTCAAAGTCACGTTGGTCGTGAGCGGGCACTGCCATTACTGCGCCAGAGCCGTAACCCATTAATACAAAGTTAGCGACCCAAATCGGTACTAGCT
The DNA here is from genome assembly GCF_900537085.1 of Agarivorans sp. Alg241-V36. Lineage (NCBI taxonomy): Bacteria > Pseudomonadati > Pseudomonadota > Gammaproteobacteria > Alteromonadales > Alteromonadaceae > Agarivorans > Agarivorans sp. Alg241-V36. The sequence goes on from NZ_UNRE01000001.1 coordinate 624,414, forward strand.
TGCCAGTGAGAGGGTGAACGGCATTTAGGCCCGTGGCCATGCCTTTCTTCTCCATGGTAGCCATGTCGGCTTCAGCCACTTTGTTGTTTTTGCATTCTTCAATGAAAGCAGCCAACTCAGGGTTGGTTTTAGCGGCTTCTAAGGCAAGCGGGTGCTGCGCAGCTACGCCGACGTAGGTTACGCCCATCACGGTGTCTGGACGGGTAGTATAGATAGAGAATTGCTCATCGCTGTTCTCTAAACCAAACTGCATTTCTACGCCTTCCGAGCGGCCAATCCAGTTACGCTGCATGGTTTTAACTTGCTCTGGCCAGTCATCTAACTGGTCTAAATCGTCAAGTAACTCTTGAGCGTAATCGGTGATTTTAATAAACCACTGCGGGATTTCTTTTTGCTCAACTAATGCACCAGAGCGCCAGCCGCGGCCATCAATAACCTGCTCGTTAGCCAATACGGTTTGGTCTACTGGATCCCAGTTAACCGTGGCCATTTTTTTGTATACCAAGCCTTTTTCGTAAAGCTTAGTGAAGAACCACTGCTCCCAACGGTAGTAATCTGGCTTACAGGTAGCCAGTTCACGATCCCAGTCGTAGCCAAAACCCAGCTGTTTTAGCTGAGTTTTCATGTATTCAATGTTTTCGTAGGTCCATTTAGCTGGTGCGGTATTGTTGTTAATGGCTGCGTTTTCTGCTGGAAGACCAAATGCATCCCAACCCATTGGTTGCATAACATTTTTACCTTGCATGCGCTGGTAGCGAGAGACTACGTCACCAATGGTGTAGTTGCGCACGTGACCCATGTGTAGACGGCCACTTGGGTAAGGGAACATAGACAGGCAGTAAAACTTCTCTTTACCAGGCTGCTCAACAACTTTAAAGGTTTGCGCTTGCTCCCAGTGCTGTTGCACTTTGGTTTCAATATCACGCGGATTGTATTGCTCTTGCATTGATGGAATCTTCCAGAATGAACCAAATTTGGATTAGGCAGCTCATTGCTACCATACTCGATCCGCATAGGATACCGAGTCCGCCTGCCGACAACAATAGCTAGCGCACATTTGCAGTGAAACAAAAGGTCTATGCTTAATAATGTAAATGCACTTTAGACTGTGGGTGAGTTATGCCAAAGCGAGTAAAAGCCTATCAAGCCTTTGTGGAAGATCTTGAAAAGCGTATTCAAGAAAGTGGAGAAGTGGGTCAAGAAGAGCTGTCTAAGCTTATTGATACCACTCAAGAGTATTTACAAGCCGCTAGCGACTTAAGCCAAGATGAATGGCAACTAATTGCCAATTATGTACGTCGTGATTTAAGTGATTGGCGCAGCGATTACCAGCGTGCTTATGACGAAAGCCCCGGAATGGCCTTGCTCAAAGAGAGCATTTGGTATTGGCTAGCTAAATTGAGTGACCAAAGCCAAGTGGAATGGCATGAGCTAATTGGTGACTTGCAACACCAAGGGGTATACCAAAGCGGTGAGTTAATTGGTTTAGGGGTGATTGAATGCACCGAGTGTGGTGATAAAACCGCCTTGTGGCACCCAACCATTATTACTAGCTGTGAGCACTGCCAAGGTAAGCGGTTTTATCGACATTCCATTAGTGAACAGCAAGCCTAAGTGTTATTTCGGCGTTAACCAGCGAAGCGGATTTAACTTCGCTTAATTGTCGGTTGCTGGCTTGAGTAAACGTTGGCGTAAGCGCGTTACTAAACTACTGCTCAATCCAAGCAATACCACTAAAGCCATTGGCCATAAGCCAAAGCGCTGATAAGGCGTTACCCCCGTTGCTGGGATTACCTCTCCGTTTAGGGTGAGCTGTTGATACTCTGGTGCTCGTTGCTGAATATTACCAAAGCGGTCAATGATTGCGGTAACTCCAGTATTGGTTGAGCGCAGCACCGGACGGCCAAATTCTAAGGCGCGCATTTGCGCTATTTCTAAATGCTGTTGGGGGCCAATAGAAGTGCCAAACCAAGCGTCATTACTTACGGTAATAATAGCGTCGGTCTCTGGGGTAAATTGAGGTCGGAGCAATTCACCAAAGGCAATTTCATAACAAATGGCTGCCAGCCAATGGTGGCCTTTAACTTGTAAATTTTGCTGCATAGTGTCGCCGCGGTTAAACGAAGACATTGGCAGGTTAAAGAAAGGCGCTAAGGGGCGCAATAACTGCTCAAAAGGTACAAATTCACCAATTGGTAATAGGTGGTTTTTGTAATAGCGATTAGGGCTTTCGTAGTAGTACTCTGAACTTGCGCCTGCTTGTTCACCTTGCTGTCCCAGTGTTACTAAGGCATTGTAATAAGCATTGCTTTGTAAATCGTGGGCAATTACCCCGGTGATTAAAGCCTGTTGCTTGTTCAGTAGTTGTCCATCTAAGTCATGTAAAAAGTCGATAACTTCATATTCTAAGGCTGCAATGGCTGACTCTGGCCAAACTATCACATCGGCATCTTCAATTGCGGCGGTTTCTTGTTGATACATCACCAAGCTTGCAGCACGATGCTGAGGCAACCACTTAATGTCTAGAGGAACATTGCCTTGTACCAGCGCTACTTTTAATGAGGGCTGTGCGTCAGTCCAGCTGGTGCCAGTAAAAATGCCGCCAACAATTAGCGGTAAGGCAATGATTGCGCAGGCAAGCCAGCGCGCTTTGCCGCTTTGGCGCACTATAAGTGCTCCGGCTGCGGCTAATAGCAGTACTAGCCAAGTAACACCATAGAGGCCAAATACTGGTGCAATAGCAGCTAGCGGCGAGTCTATTTGGCTGTAACCCGGCTGCAACCAAGGAAATCCAGTTAATACCCAACTACGGAGCCATTCACCTAATAGCCAACAACTGGGAAACCACATTAGAAAATACAGTGCGCCGCGTCGGCCCTGCCATTTATTGGCTAGCCAACAAGAAAACGCGGGATAAAGTGACAGGTAAGCAACCAGCAGCGCCATTAGCGCTAGGCTAACCACTAATGGCATGCCGCCAAACTCGGCCATGCTTACATGTACCCAGTGAATGCCATAACCAAACCAACCTAAGCCATAACAAAAACCCAGTTTAAAGCCCGATTGCTCGGGCTTTAATAATAGTAGTAAGCCCAATATTGAAAGAGGCATTAGCGGCCAGAGGCCATAGGGAGCAAAGGCGAAAGGGGCAACTAGGCCACAAACAAAAGCGGCTAACAAACGTAGCCGCGGAGTTAAATTTAGCTTCATTTATTCTTGAATGCTTAACTGTAAGGCTTTGTCTTCAGGTATGCTGACTTGCAGTTGCACTAAGCGGCGGCGGTCAGCGGTTCTAACCTTGAATCTATAACCTTCAATGTCAATCGACTCCCCTCGGCCAGGCAGGTGGCCAAAGGCATGGGTAACCATACCGCCAATGGTATCAACTTCGTCGTCACTAAAATCGCAGCCAAAGTATTGGTTGAAATCTTCGATGTCGGTTAATGCATTAACCGCAAAGGTTTTATCATTAATGCGGCGAATATCGTCTTGTAAGGCTTCTTCGTTGGCAAATTCATCTTCGATATCACCAACAATAATTTCTAGTATGTCTTCAATGGTCACCAGACCAGAAACGCCGCCAAATTCATCCACTACAATGGCCATGTGGTAACGCTCACTACGAAACTCTTTAAGAAGTTTGTCGATGCGTTTACTCTCTGGCACTACCACTGCTGGGCGGATTACTTCGCTAAGCGGGGTAGTTGATGCTTCTTCAGTGAAGGCAAATTTGAGCAAATCTTTAGCGAGAAGCACGCCCTCGATGTGGTCTTTGTCTTCATTAATCACCGGAAAACGTGAGTGGCGAGCTTTGGTAAGGGTAGGCAAGATTTCTGCAATGGTGTGGCTTACGTCTAAAGTCACCATTTGCGAGCGTGGGATCATGATGTCTCTAACACGTTGGCTTGATACATCAAGTACACCTTCAATCATTTCTCGGGTGTTTTGGTCGATCAGTTCTCGTTGATTGGCATCTTGAATTACTTCTACCAATTCCTCTTTGCTTTTCGGCTCTCCTTGTACCAGCTGAACTATCTTATCTATCCAGCCTTTTTTAGCAGAGCCGTTGCTAGAGTGAGGGTTGTCGTCGCTCATATATTTTCTTGTTTACCTAGTTAGTTATTTAACTGGCATTAGTAAGGGTTACTAATGCCCAATTTGGTAAGCACTGCAATTTCTAGTGCTTCCATTTCTTCTGCTTCTTGATCCTCAATATGATCATAACCTAGCAGATGAAGGCTTCCATGTACAACCATGTGAGCCCAATGGTCAAACACCGCTTTTCCTTGCTCTTCAGCTTCTTTTTCCACCACTTGGCGACAGATTACTAAGTCGCCTAATAGTGGTAAAGAAACCCCTGGAGGCGCTTCAAACGGGAAAGATAACACGTTGGTTGGTTTATCTTTATTACGATACTGCGAATTTAACGCTTGGCTCTCGGCTTCGTCAACAATGCGAACGGTAATTTCGCTATCATGATCTTGTTCTACTAAAGTGGCATGCAACCAAGACTCAAATGCGGTGATGCTGGGCAAGTTTTCTTGGTCGCCAGTGGCAATTTGTAAATCAACAACCGCCATGCTTATTCTCCGCCATTTTGGCTAAGTTTTTGCGCAGCTTCTCGGCGTTGCTTTTGCTTTTCTTCAGCAATGCGCTCACGTTCATCTTGCTCTTCGTAGGCTTCTACAATGGCGGCCACAATCGGGTGGCGCACAACATCGGCCGCTTGGAAGAAGTTAAAGCTTAGCGCTGGCACTTCACCCAATACTTCGATGGCATGACGTAAACCTGATTTTTGATGGCGCGGTAAGTCTACTTGGGTAATGTCACCGGTGATAACGGCGCGCGAGTTAAAGCCAATGCGGGTTAAGAACATTTTCATTTGCTCAACCGTGGTGTTTTGGCTTTCATCCAAGATGATGTAAGCATCGTTTAAGGTACGTCCACGCATATAAGCTAGAGGGGCAACTTCAATTACGTTGCGCTCAATCAAACGTTCCACTTTTTCAAAACCGAGCATCTCAAACAAGGCGTCGTAAAGAGGGCGTAGGTATGGGTCTACCTTTTGGCTTAAGTCGCCGGGCAAAAAGCCTAGCTTTTCGCCTGCTTCTACCGCTGGGCGAGTGAGCAAAATACGGCGAACTTCCTGGCGCTCTAAGGCGTCTACGGCACAAGCTACTGCTAGGTAGGTTTTACCCGTACCTGCAGGGCCAATACCAAAGGTTACGTCGTGACCAAGCATGTTGCCTATGTAGTTGGCTTGGTTAGGCGTACGTGGCTTAATTACGCCGCGTTTGGTTTTTATGTTTAGCTCTTTGCCGTAGTGCTGAGCATTTTCTTCGTCTTGCTCTAAAGCGTGGCTTTCTTGAATTGCTAAATGCACTTTTTCTGGGCTTAGCTCTGGAATGTCGCCACCTTTAAGCGGGGCGGTTTCAACATACAGCGAGCGTAAAATACTGCCGGCAATTAAACACATGCCATGACGGCCAGTGATTTGAAAGTTGTTGCTGCGATAGCTAATTTCTACACCTAAACGGCGTTCAAGTTGCTTTAAGTTATCATCAAGTGGGCCACAAAGTTGGGCAAGGCGAGGGCTAGAGGCTGGCTCTAAATGAATTTCAATAGAATTGATTTTATTACTCAAATTGTTTTCGGGCTGGCTAAAGAAGCCAGCCTCAACTCCTTAAAGGCTATCTCGGCGACTAAGGCGTAAAGCTCGCCACACCTAGGTGGTCAGCTTGCCCATCGGTTTTGTCGATAATAGTGGCAGGGGCGACGTCATTACGCAACTCCATTTGTTGTTCGGTTCTGAGCAACTCACCACGTAGCGAGTGGGCGAACACATCAACAATTTTCACATCAACGAATTGACCTATTACGTCATGGCTGCCTTCAAAGTTCACAACGCGGTTATTTTCGGTACGGCCACGCAGTTCCATTGGGTTTTTCTTAGATGGGCCTTCAACCAAAATACGCTGCTCGGTATCTAGCATGCGACGGCTTACTTGCATCGCTTGCTGGTTGATTCGCTCTTGCAGTATGTATAAGCGTTGTTTCTTCTCTTCTTCGCTTACATCGTCTGGCAAGTCTGCTGCTGGAGTGCCTGGGCGAGCGCTATAAACAAAGCTAAAGCTCATATCAAAGTTAACTTGTTCAATAAGCTTCATAGTATCGGCGAAGTCGTCTTGAGTTTCACCGGGGTAGCCAACAATAAAGTCAGAGCTGATTTCGATGTCTGGGCGCGCTTTACGTAGTTTACGAATAATAGATTTGTATTCGATAGCAGTGTGGCCGCGCTTCATTAAGTTTAGAATGCGGTCGGCACCACTTTGTACTGGCAGGTGCAAGAAGCTCACTAGCTCTGGGGTATCGGCGTACACATCAACGATGTCGTCGGTAAATTCGATAGGGTGGCTAGTAGTGAAGCGAATCCGGTCGATACCGTTAATGCTAGCAACGTAACGTAGAAGCTCGGCAAACGTACAAATGTTGTCGTCGTGAGTTAAGCCACGGTAGGCGTTTACGTTTTGCCCAAGTAGGTTTACTTCACGTACGCCTTGGTCGGCCAGTGAGGCAATTTCGTAGAGCACGTCGTCTAATGGACGGCTAACTTCTTCACCACGGGTATAAGGCACAACGCAGAAGGTACAGTATTTACTACAGCCTTCCATGATAGAAACAAAAGCAGTAGCACCTTCGGCACGTGGTTCTGGCAAGCGGTCGAACTTTTCGATTTCTGGAAAGCTTACGTCTACTACCGATTTCTCGCCGCCTTTCACCTGCTTAATCATTTCTGGCAAGCGGTGCAGAGTTTGCGGACCAAATACAATATCTACGTAAGGCGCGCGTTCGCGAATCGCTTTACCTTCTTGTGAAGCAACACAGCCGCCAACACCAATCACTAAGTTGGGCTTTTTGTTTTTGAGTGTTTTCCAGCGACCTAACTGGTGGAATACCTTCTCTTGCGCTTTTTCGCGAATTGAACAGGTATTAAGTAGCAGTACGTCGGCATCGTCAGCTTCTTCAGTAAGCTGAAAACCATGGGTCGCATCGAGTAGGTCGGCCATTTTCGAGGAATCGTACTCGTTCATTTGGCAGCCCCAAGTTTTGATATGCAGCTTATTTCCCATCGTTTTACTCATTATTACATCGTTAAAAAAGGACGCGTATTTTACTGGTTTAAAGCTAGCCTGACTAGTAACAATCACAGTGTTTGTTAGAAAAAAGGCTAAAAAGTGTTCGCGCATATTTCCAGGCGCTTTGGGGCTCAGTTTCTTGCGCCATTATTCGCATCCATTTAGGGCTTCAGGTTACACTGCAGAAAATAGCGAGAACAAATTGAAAGAACATGGAAAAATTTGATGTGGTGGTAGTTGGCGGCGGCATGATTGGTGCAGCCAGCGCACAAGGTTTTGCCCAGCAAGGGCTATCGGTATTACTGTTAGAGTCATTTGAGCCAAAAGCCTTTGAGCCAAGCCAAGCTATCGACCTTCGGGTAAGTGCCATCAGCCAAGCCAGTGTAAACTTGCTTAAGCAGTTAGACGCTTGGCCAGCGATTAGTGCAATGCGCCTTTGTCCATACAAGCAGTTGCAGGTATGGGAAGATCCCCAAGACAAACTGATTTTTGATAGTGCTCAACTCAACTTGCCTGAGTTAGGCTTTATGTTAGAAAACCGCATTATTCAATTGGGCTTATGGCAAGCAAATGAGCAGGCCGGAGTAAGCCGCAAAATAGTTCAAAGGTCGCAGTTAGTTAGCAATAACCAACAAGGTGTAGAACTGCTGGTTGATGATGTTTCGGTAAGCGCAAGACTAATGGTTGTTGCCGATGGCGCTAACTCTAAAATGCGTGAGCAATTAGGTTTAGGCATTAGCGCCTGGGATTATCGTCACGACTGTTTTGCCATCAACGTTAAATTAGATGCTCCCCAGCAAACTGCTACTTGGCAGCAGTTTTACCCCACAGGACCAAGGGCATTATTGCCACTCGCTAATCAACATGCGGCGCTAATTTGGTATGACGCTAAAGCCACTATTCAAGAGCTCAAGCAGCTTAGCACGGCGCAGTTAAAACAGCGTATTGAAGGCGAGTTTCCTCGTTTACCTGGCGAGATAGAAATACTCGATTCTGCTAGTTTTCCCTTAACCCGACGCCATGTTGGCCGCTACGTAAAACACAGCGCCGTGGTGATTGGCGATGCAGCCCATACCATTAATCCGCTTGCAGGGCAGGGGG